>NZ_JBHFPE020000002.1:0-465030 GCF_043355935.2 Roseovarius roseus
CGGAAATCGCCAACGCCGCTCGCGTTTTGGGGAATTTTCAAACGGCGGTTTTGGGGAGATTACGTCCGGCGGTTACACGCTATGGCTCATCGCAAGCCGCGTGGCGGGGGCATCGTAGATATGCAGGAATGAGACATTGGCTTTGTCCGGAATGCCCAAGGCGACACAGGCCTTCGCCGCACGTTCGGCCCCTTCTGACAGATCCGTGGTCAGCATCACGTGGCCGTAGGATCCCACCGGGGGCGCGTTGACCATGAGCACGGGGCAGACCACCGAGCGGATTGTCCGGTCAGCGGTCGTGCCGATGAACACATCGCGCAGCGTCTGACGGCGATGCGAGCCGATGACGAGGAGATCCGGCGCCTCGTCCTGCGCCGCCCGCGCGATCCCGGCGAAGGGATCGGCCAGCATAACACGCGCCTCACAGGACACCCCATCGACATCCTGCACCGTCTTGCGCAACTCCCGCAACAGGGCCGAGGCCACGTCACGCTCACTGTCGAGGATCCGGCGCGGCTGGTCGTCGTCGACGACATGGATGATCGAAAGGGAGGCGCCGAATTCCCGGGCGAGCAAGGTCGCGCGGCGCAGCGCGCGGTCTGACCGTTCGGAGAAGTCGGTGGCCAGCATTATCTTCATCATCATGTGTTCCTTGTTCGGGCGCAGAGGCGATAGCGCTATTAAACATTCCGTTTTTGGTCCTCGATTGACACAGGTCATCTGAATCGCAGCAAGCTTGGGTATTTTGCCCGGAACAGCACTGAACAGGCACGCGATATATTGCACGAATACAGTAAGATGGACGTGGCCGGCCAAATGAGGGTCGCGCAGGCGCATCGTCGCGTCTCGAGGAACTGATGATTTTTTGCCGTCGCGATGGTGGCTGGCGGCATCGCCGGTCTTGGCAAGGAGGTGGGCGGCCTGCTGGCGGGTGTCGCGCTCGCCTCGACGCCCTATCGCGAGAACATTGCGGCGCGGCTGGCGCTTCTGCGCGACTGCCTGCTGCATTCCTTCTTCATCGCGCTTGGCTCGGCGCTGGATCTGTCGCTGCTGGATGCGCATGTGACCGGCGCTGCCGTGTTCTCGCTATTAGAGATCATCGGGAACCCGCTGGCGGTGCGCCGCTGGCGCGAGGATACACGCAGGGCGCTGATCCGGCTGACCCGGATGTCCGGTTTTCCGGGGCGCGTGGCCGTCGCCTCGCACCATCCCCGGGACACGTAGGATCCGTTAGCCTCCGGCGCGGACATGGTGCCGGAGCCGTTCCAGGACGCCGCCGACCGCGCTGTCGATCTGCTCTGCGGCGCGCCCGACGAGGACCGGACCGAGATACCGCCCATCGACACAGAAGACATTCAGGCACGCTGAGCGCTGCCTGGCACCAGAGGGGACCCCAGACATGACAGACATCCGCCCGCTTTCCGCCGCCCATGCCCGGTCCGCCGAGGATACGCTCGATGCGCTCTCCACCGCGCCTGCCGGGCTGACCGCAGACGAGGCCGCCCGCCGCCGGGCCGAGTGCGGACCCAACCGCCTGCCCGAGCCGCCGAAGCGCAACCCGATCCTGCGTTTCCTGTCACATTTTCACAACGTGCTGATCTACGTGCTGATCGCTTCTGCGGTGGTGACCGGGGCGCTGCAGCACTGGGTGGATACCGGCGTGATCCTTGCCGTGGTCGTCGTCAACGCGGTGATCGGCTATATCCAGGAGGGGCGGGCCGAGCAGGCGATGGATGCGATCCGCGGGATGCTGGCACCGCGATCCGCCGTGCTGCGCGATGGGCGACGCATCGGCGTGGACGCCGCTGATCTGGTGCCGGGCGATATCGTCCTGATTGAGGCCGGGGACCGCGTGCCCGCCGATCTGCGTCTGATCGAGGCGCGCGGGCTGAAGGCCAAAGAGGCGATCCTGACCGGCGAATCCGTGCCGGTGGACAAGGGCATCGCCCCGGTGGACGAGGACACGGCCCTGGGCGATCGAACCTCGATGCTGTTTTCCGGCACGCTGGTGGCTGCCGGGGCTGGGCGCGGTGTGGTTACCGCCACCGGAGCCGCGACCCAGATTGGCCGGATCAGCGGAATGCTGGGCCAGGTCGAGACGCTGACGACGCCGCTCGTGGCGCAGATGGACCGCTTTGCGCGCTGGCTGACGGTCTTCATCCTGATCGTCGCGGCGTCGCTGCTGACCTATGGATACTTCGTCGGGCATTTGCCCTTCTCGGAGCTGTTCATGGCGGTGGTCGGTCTGTCCGTGGCCGCGATACCCGAGGGACTGCCGGCGGTCCTGACGATCACTCTGGCGGTGGGCGTGCGCACCATGGCACAGCGCAACGCCATCGTGCGCCGCCTGCCGGCGATCGAGACATTGGGCTCGGTCTCGGTGATCTGTTCGGACAAGACCGGCACACTCACCCGAAATGAGATGATGGTGGCGTCGCTGGCTGCGGCCGAGCATGTCTATTCCGTCGATGGCAACGGCTATGCCCCCGAGGGCGCGGTGCGCTGGCGCGAGGCTGACGCGCACCCAGATGAGCACGCCGTTCTCATGGAGTTCGCGCGCGCCGCAGGGCTGTGCAACGACGCAGTGCTGCACGCCCTTGATACGGGCTGGCGCGTCGAGGGTGACCCAATGGAGGGCGCGTTGATGGCGCTTGCCGGCAAGATCACGGGCGACGGAAGCGAGCCCTTCGGCCAGTGGACCCGCACCGATGCGATCCCCTTCGACGCGGCCCACCGCTTCATGGCCACGTTGCACCGCGACGGCGACGGGCATTCGCACATCCACGTCAAGGGCGCGCCCGAAGCGGTGCTTGCGCTTTGCGGCGATCAGAGGGCCGCAGATGGCGGGGCAGAACCGCTCGATACGCAGTACTGGAACGGCATGGTCGAGGAGCAGGCCGCCGAAGGGCAGCGCGTCATCGCGGTGGCGGTTCGCGAAGTGCCCGAGGGGCACGGGGAGCTGAGCACTGCCGATCTTGACGGGCAGCTTACGCTGATCGGGCTGATCGGCCTGATCGACCCGCCGCGCGCCGAAGCCATCGAGGCCGTGGCCGAGTGCCACGAGGCCGGGATTCGGGTCAAGATGATCACCGGCGACCACGCCGCAACCGCCCGCGCCATCGCCGGCATGATCGGGCTGAAGAACCATGACCGCGTTCTCACCGGCGCCGATCTGGAGGTGATGGACGACGACGCCCTCGCGGATGCAGCCGTTCAGACAGACATCTTTGCCCGCACCTCGCCCGCGCACAAGCTGCGCCTTGTCACCGCCCTTCAGGCGCACGGGCTGACCGTCGCGATGACCGGGGACGGGGTCAACGATGCGCCCGCGCTCAAGCGGGCCGATGCGGGCATCGCCATGGGGCTGAAAGGCAGCGAGGCAGCCAAGGAGGCTGCCGAGTTCGTCCTGGCCGACGACAATTTCGCCTCTATCGCCGCCGCCGTGCGCGAAGGGCGCACCGTCTATGACAACATCAAGAAGGTGATCAGTTGGACCCTGCCCACCAATGCCGGCGAAGCCATGACCATCATGGTGGCGCTCTTTGCCGGCATGGCGCTGCCGATCACTGCGGTGCAGATCCTGTGGGTCAACCTGATTACCGCGGTCACGCTTGGCCTCGCGCTCGCCTTCGAGCCGTCAGAGCCGGGCACCATGCACCGCCCGCCGCGCCCAAGAAGCGAGCCACTGCTGACGGGCGGCCTGATCTGGCACATCGTGTTCGTCTCGACGCTGTTCCTGACAGCGGTCTTCGGCATGTATTTCTATGCCATCGACAGGGGCTATCCTGTTGCGCTGGCCCAGACCATTTCGATGAACACGCTGGTCGTGCTCGAGATCTTCCATCTCTTCTTCATCCGCAACATTTACGGCACCTCACTGACATGGGCCGCAGCGAAAGGAACGCGGGTCGTCTGGGTGTGCGTGATCTCGGTGACGGCCGCACAATTCGCCATCACCTATCTGCCGCCCCTCCAAGCGGTGTTTGGCACCCGGAATGTTCCCCTGCTGGACGGCCTTCTGATCGTCGCCATCGGCGCCGTCTTCTTTGCGCTCATCGAATCGGAGAAGCAGATGCGCCTGGCCTTCCGCCGCCCGGGTTGACGCGGCTTCGGCCGGACCGGATCAGGGGAAGAGGGTCGTGCCGATTCCGGAACGCCAATTGGCTTCTGAAAGCGCAGGGTGGCGACGGGTTTGGCTAAACGACTGAAGCTGGACGCGAATTCCGTCTCAGTCCATCGCTCCCAAGATCCGCGCCAGATTGCTGAAACGGGCGATCAGCGAGAAGACCGTGATGTTGACCGCAAGGAACAACACCGCGATGGAGGCGATGACGGGCGTATAGCCGTATCGCAGCGCGTTGAAGATCTTGACGGGCAGCGTTTCCACCGTGAAGCCCACGGTCATCAGCGCGATGATGTATTCATTGAGGCTGAGCACGAAGCAGAACGCAAATCCCGCCAGCGCAAAGGGCGCGGCGATGGGCGCGATCACGGTGCGAAACACTGTCCAGCCCGACGCGCCCATGGTCTGCGCCGCCTCGATCAGCGCCTTGTCGATACTCTCCAGCCCCAGCGAGATCGTGACGAGGGGCAGGGCCAAGAGAAAGATCGCATGCGCGATGATCACGTTGATCATCAGCCCGTTGATCCCGACGCTGGAAAAGAAGATCAGGAACGCCAGTGCCATGATGACCGGCGGCAGGATGAAGGGCGCGATCCCCAGCGCAAAGAGCGCGCGGGCATAGCGCAGCCCGTGGCGCCACGCCATGTAGGCCACGGGCAGCGCGATGGCCGTGGCCAGAAGGGCCGAGAGGGCGGCGATGGTCAACGAGTTGATGAGCGCGCCGAACCAGTCCGCTTCGCCGAAGATGGCTGAGTACCAGCGCAGCGAGAAGCCGCGCGGCGGGAAGGCGATGAATTTCTGCGCGTTGAACGACACGGCCGTGATGACGATGATCGGCCCGATCAGGAAGAGCGCGAAGGCTGCCATATAGGCGCGGCGCAGGAAAGTGCCGATCATGTCTCGCTCCTCCGGCCCAGCCATGACACGGCGGCGATCACGCTGGCGCTGAGCACCAGAAGGACCACGGCCAGCGCCGATGCGAAGGGCATGTTGAAGTTGAAGATCGCCTGATCGGTGATCAGTACCGACAGCGTCCAGTGCTGCGGCGCGCCCAGCACCTGCGGCACGATGATCGCGCCCAGCGTCAGCACGAAAACGGTGACGCTGCCCGAGATGATGGCCGGTCGCGTCACGGGAATGACCACCGTGAAGAAGGTCCGCAGCGGTGACGCGCCGAGGGTGCGCGCGGCCTCCAGAAGGCTCCGGTCCATACGGCTGAGTGCGGGAAAGAGGAGCAGCACCGAGAAGGGGATGGTGAGATAGACCAGCGCCGCCACGACCGCACCGGCCGAGGGGGTCATCGAGAAGCTTTGCTCGACGATGCCCATCCATTCGAGGATATTGCCGATACCCGAGGTGCGCGAGAGCAGGATCTGCCAGCTGAACGCGATCAGCACTTCCGAAAGCGAAAGCTGCGCGAGGATGTAGATCAGCCACAGATCCTGCGCCTTGCGTTTGAACGTGGTCAGGAAATAGGTGAAGGGAAAGGCGGCGGCCATGCTGATGGCCGCGATCAGCGCACAGAGGCCCGCCGAGAAGAGCGCGCGTTCAATGTAGAACCATGTCGCGAAGCGCTCGAAATGCTGCAGATCGAAGCCCAGCACGAAATCCGCCTCGTCCGAGGGGCTGGCAACGCTGACCGCGAGGATAAGCGCGAAGGGGATCGCGAAGAATATGCCGATCATCACCGAAGAAGGGATGAGCGTCAGGTAAGGGGCGAGGCCGGGCTTGCGCATCACATCCTCACGGCGCCAGGACGCTGCACGCGTCCTTCGGCAGCTCGATATGGACCTCCTGGCCGATCTCGACCTCGGGCCAGTCCTTGGGCGTCAGCACCGAGATCACCTCGTGGCCGTCGCAATCGCAGAGGATCTCGATCGTGGCGCCGATATCGCGGACGAAGGTCACCTTGCCCTTGACGGCGTTCTCAGGTGCGGGCGCGCTGGCGGGGCGCACGAAAACCTCCTCGGGGCGGGTCATCAGAACCACCTCGTCGCCTTTGGCAAAGCCGTGGGCATTGGTGCCGATGCTTAGCGTGGTGCCAGCCACTTCGGCTGTCTCGGCGCCGGTCATGCGGGCGGGCAGAAGGTTGGACGTGCCGATGAAATCGGCGACAATGCGGTCGACGGGCTTCTTGTAGATCTCCATCGGGCTGCCGGATTGCAGAACCTTGGCCTTGCCCATGACGACGATCGTGTCGGCCATCGTCATCGCTTCGGTCTGGTCGTGCGTCACGACCACCGTGGTGATTCCCAGCTCCTGCTGCAGCTTGCGCAGCTCAATCTGCATGGCCTCGCGCAGGTTGGCATCGAGCGCCGACATCGGCTCGTCCAGCAGGAAAACCTGGGGGTTCAGCGCAAGGGCACGGGCAATGGCGACGCGCTGGCGCTGGCCGCCCGAAAGCTGGCTGATGCGCCGATCCGCCATTTCCGGCAGGTGCATCATGTCCAGAAGCTCGCGCGAGCGGTCCTCGCGCTCGGAGCGTGAATGGCCGCGGATGCGCATGGAATAGGTGATGTTTTCGCCCACGGTCAGGTGGGGGAAAAGCGCGAAGGACTGGAACACCATGCCGATCTCGCGCTGGTGGACGGGCACATGCGTCATGTCGCGACCGCCCATCGTGATCGAGCCGCTCGTCGGCTCTTCCAGCCCTGCGATCATGCGCAGAAGCGTGGTCTTGCCGCAGCCCGACGGGCCGAGAAAGCAGACCATCTCGCCATCCTTGAAGGTGAGGTTCACATCCTCGACGGCGGTGACGTGACCGAATTTCTTGGTGACGCCGCTGATGGTGAGGCCGGTCATGTGTGTATCCTTGTCAAATCTGGCCCGCCCCCATCCTGCGGGGGCGGGCCGGTTTGGCGTTTAGCCGGCGATCATCTGGTTCCAGCGGTCCGAGATGAAGGCGCCATGCTCGCCATACATCTCGTAGCGCGGGATGATGGGGGTCGTGTCGCTCGAGACGGCGGCCAGTTCCTCGGGGGAAAGGTCGGTCAGCTCGGGCTTGACGACGGGCGAGGTGCCCACATTGCGGGCCAGCACGGCCTGCGTTTCGGGCTTGGACATGTAGTTGATGAAGGCCGCGATCTCGTCATCCGCCTCGGCGAATTCCGGCACGATCCAGTAGCCGCTGTCGAGGATGCCGCCCTCTTTCGGGAAGGTCGAGACGACGGGGAAGCCCTCGGCGGCGGCGAGGCCGGCGACGTCGTGGTAATACTGGCCCATCGGGATCTCGCCCTGCTGCAGCGCCTGCTGGAAGCTGCCCTCGTCCTTGTACCAAAGGCGCACGTTCGGCACGACTTCGGAGAGCTTGTTGAAGACCTCCTCGATGCCTTCCTTGGTGGCCAGAATGTCAGTGCCGCCGAAATAGGTGGTTGCTGTCACTTCCAGCAGGAACGAGTTGGTGGCAAGGCCCAGAAGGCCGATCTGGTCCTCATACTGGCTGTCCCACAGCGCCTCCCAACTGGTGGGCGCCTCGGGGATGACGTCCGAATTGGTGCAGAGCGTGATATACCACGACACGCCGCCGACACCATAGAGGCCGCCATCTTCATAGCGGTCCTTGAACGTGTCGGTGAGGTTGGCAAGGTTCGGGATCTGGCTTTCGTCGATGGTCTTGAAGACCTTCTGCTTGGCGCCCTCGCGGCGCGGCGTGCCGGCCATCAGCGACACATCGGCAGGCGCGGTCTTGGCGCGGGCAGCGTTCTTGATCTGGACGAGCCATGTCTCGCCCGTGGGCACGGCGATGGATTCTACCTCGATGCCCGTCTCCTCAGTGAAGCCGGGGAAGATATGCGCCTTGAAGCTGTCCTCGAAAAAGCCGCCATAGGTGCCGACGCGCAGCGGCGCGCCCTGCGCCCGCAGGATCGAAGGCGCGGCTAGCGTGGCCGCACCGGTGGCAGCCGCGGTGCCCAGAAAGCGGCGGCGTGTGAAAGTGCTGTTCATTTCATTTTCTCCCTTGTTGAAGTCGGCTTACGCCCATGTTTTCGGCAGGACGCAAAGCATCTCGTATAGCAGGTTCGCGCCCAGCATCGCGGTCGCGCCCGTCGTGTCGTATTGCGGCGACACCTCGACCAGATCGCCGCCGACAAGGTTCAGGCCCTTGCAGCCGCGCACGATCTCAAGCGCCTGAATGGTCGTCAAGCCGCCGATCTCCATCGTGCCGGTGCCGGGCGCGATCGACGGATCGAGACTGTCGATATCATAGGTCAGATAGCAGGGCGTGTCGCCGATCTTGGCCCGGATCTCCTCCATCAGGGGTGTCAGCGACTTGTGCCAGCACTCTTCGGCGGGGATCACGGTAAAGCCCTGCTCGCGGCCCCAGTCGAAATCGCCAGGCTCATAGCCCGTGCCGCGCAGGCCGATCTGGAACACCTTGTCGTTCTGCAAAAGGCCATCCTCGACCGCGCGGCGGAAGGGCGTGCCATGGGCGATCTTCTCGCCGAACATTTCGTCATTCGTGTCCGCATGCGCGTCGATATGGATCAGCGCGACGGCCCCATGTTTTTTGGCGATGGACCGCAGCACCGGATAGCTGAGCGTGTGATCACCGCCCAGGGTCAGGGGCACGACGTCATGCTTCAGGATCTCGTCATAGGCGGCGGTGATGATGTCGACCGTCTTCTTCAGATCGAAAGTGTTGATCGCCACGTCGCCAATATCGGCCACCTGCATCTTGGCAAAGGGGCCGGCGCCGGTGGCCATGTTGTAGGGGCGCATCATGCCGCTTTCGGCGCGGATGGCGCGGGGGCCGTGGCGCGTGCCAGTGCGGTTCGAGGTGCCGATATCCATCGGGATTCCGACAAAGCACGCATCCAGGCCCTCGGCCGTGTCCTGGCTGGGCAGGCGCATCATCGTGGGAACGCCGCCGAAACGGGGCATGTCGTTGCCGCCCAGCGGCTGGTTGAACTGCGGTTTGGCGGTGTCGCTCATGGTGATTCCCTCGTGGCGGTGCGTCTGGTGTGGCGCACAGCCTATGGCGCGTGTCGATGCATGGAAAATATGATAGCGCAAAAGCACGCATTGAATGGCGTAAATGTATCGCGCTCAGGCATAGCACTCCGCAAGAACCCGCATGAAGAGCGTGTTAACCTGCGGCACCTGCCCGGCGCGGCTGAGCATCTGCATCGGACAGTCGTAATTCTCGGCGCTGTAGGCCAGCCGTCGCAGCCGCCCGGCGGCGACGTGACCCTCGGCCATATGCACCGGCAGCAGGCCCAGATAGGCTCCGCTGAGGATAAAGATCAGCTGCGCCTCGATCTCATCGGCAAAGCGATCGAGATCAGTGGGGTTCACGGCCTTGCGGCGTTGGCGGCTCCAATAGCCGCGATGGACCCAAGGGGCGGCGGTGATCTCGGCCTCGGTCAGGGCCGCATCGCTGCGCGCGTAAAAGGGATGCGCCGCCGAGCAATAGAGCGCGTGGTCCTCGCGGTAGAGGTCGACTGCGCGCAAGCCGCTGAGGACGTTGTCGAAACTGCCGATCCCGACATGGATTTCGCCATCCAGAACGCCGTTCAGGATATCCTGTGGACGCGCGATGCCGAGTTCGATCCGCACGGCAGGGGCCGCCTCGGTAAAGCGGGCGATGGCCTCGGGCAGGCGGAAATTGGGATCGGTGCAGACGCTGTCCAGCACAGCAATCTTCAGTCGCCCCACAAGGTTGCCCTTGAGCGCCGCCAGATGCCCCGAATGGGTGTCGAGCGTGCCCAGCAGCGTCTTGGCGATCTCATGCACCATCAGGCCTTTTTCCGTCACCAGGAACCCACGCCGCCCGCGCTGGCACAGGGTAACGCCAAGCCGTTGTTCCAGAGCGGTAATATGGTTGGAAATGGTGGGCTGACTCAGCCCCAGTTCCACCTGCGCGGCGGAAAATCCCCCGTTGCGCACGACAGCGTCGAAAACGCTAAGAAGATGGATGTCGGAACCGGTGATTTGCATGACGCATTGAGAGGCAGAAATGTATCGCTTTGCAACAGCGTATTCCAGTTTGCGGCGGAGATGCCTAGTCTGAGCCTGAAAGCCCGCTTCGCTAGGAGAGTCCTGATGCCCGAAGACCTGCCGCTGACTATGAAGGCCGCCGTCTGCCCCGCGCCCGGCGCACCGCTGGAGATGCGCGAGGTTGCCGTGCCCACGCCCGGCGTGGGCGAGGTGCTGGTCCGGCTGGAAACCTGCGGCGTCTGCCATTCGGATCTGCACCTGCGCGAGGGGCAGGAGAATCTGCCGGATAGCTACTATCCCCTGACCCTCGGTCATGAGGGCATCGGCCGCGTCGTCGCGCACGGACCGCAGGCCAAGAACGCGCCAGCCATTGGCGCGCGCATCGGCCTGCCCTGGATTTTCGACACCTGCCTTCACTGCAAGCCGTGCCGGACCGGGCACGAGGTGCTTTGCGCCGAGAATACCGCGCGCGGCGTGCAGAAACATGGCGCTTTTGCCGAATATGCGCTTTGCCCCGTGCATTTCGCCGTGGAAATCCCCGAGGCGATTGATCCGCTGAAGGGTGCGCCACTGCTCT
Source organism: Roseovarius roseus (assembly GCF_043355935.2). Lineage (NCBI taxonomy): Bacteria > Pseudomonadati > Pseudomonadota > Alphaproteobacteria > Rhodobacterales > Roseobacteraceae > Roseovarius > Roseovarius roseus. Next base: position 10,635 of record NZ_JBHFPE020000002.1, read on the forward strand.
GCGCGGGCCTCACCGCGTGGTCGGCGCTGCGCAAGGCACGGATTGAGGCGGGGACCAATGTGCTGATCATCGGCGCGGGCGGACTGGGCCAATACGCCATCCTGATCGCCAAGGCGCGCGGCGCGCGCGTAATGGTTGTCGACCGCGATCCGGCCAAGCTGAAAACGGCGGAGAAACTGGGCGCCGAAGTGACCGCCGAGGCGGGCGAAGGCGCCGGCGCGCGCATCAAGGAGGCGGGCGGCGCGGATGTCGTGCTGAATTTCGCGCCCAGCCCCGCAATCTGGGACACGGTCGAGGCGGCGGTGAATCCGATGGCCGATATCGTCGCCATCGCCATGGTGCATGACCCGATGCCGCTGTCGATGATGTGGCTGATCGACGGAGGGCACCGCGTTTTCGGTTCGTCCGTGGGCTCGCGGCAGGAACTGGCCGATTTCCTTGCCTTTGCCGCCGCGCATCCGCTGGCTGTCGATGTCGAGGCGGTCAGGTTCGATGATGTGGATGCCGCACTTGACCGGCTGAAAACAGGCAAGGTGACCGGCCGTCTTTGCATTGATTTTACGCGCTGAAAGGGATGAAGTCATGACGAAGATCGCCGTTTTCCAGATGTCGGCCGCCATTGACGCGGCCGCCCGCCCGCAGCGCATCATCGATGCCATGGAAGAGGCCGCAAAGGCGGGCGCGCGCCTCTTGATCGCGCCCGAGCTGGGCCTCAGCGGATATGGCCGAGGCAAGGCGCTGACCCGCGAAGCGCAGCGCCCGGACGGCGCATGGGCCGAGGCGCTGGGCGCGGCGGCCAAGGTGCACGGTATCAGCGTCGTCGCGGGCTTTCCGGAGGATGCGGGCGAGCAACGCTTCATCAGCGCGATGATGATTGACCGCGCGCGCCCCGACGCGCCCGAGATCTACCGTAAAGGATGTCTTTACGGCGATTACGAGCGCAGCCTCTTCTCCGCCGCCGGACCCTCGACCGTCATCACGGAGCTGGAGGGCCTAAAGGTGGGCTGCCTCATCTGCTACGACGTCGAGTTCCCCGAAAACGTGCGGCGCCTTGCCGCCGCCGGTGCCGATCTGGTGGCCGTACCCACCGCCTTGCCCAAGGATACGCCCAGTGAATTTGTCGCGCGGCACACCATCCGCACCCGCGCCTTCGAGAGTCAGGTCTTTGTAGCCTATGCCGACAACGCCGATAGCGACGAGGGCTTTACCTATCAAGGCCTGTCCTCCATCGCGGCGCCGGATGGATCGGTTCTGGCGGAGGCGGGCGAGACGGGTGATGCGCTGATCTATGCCGAGATTGATCCCGCAGCCTATACTGCTTCGCGGGAGGCCAACCCGTATCTAGAGGACGCCGCGCGTCAGGGATTGATTTGACGGCCTGACCCACACCCAAGGAGGAGACGATGATGGACCCGATCAAGACAGAAGACCGCCGCGTGGTGAACATCCACAAAGCGAAATTCGAACCGATCGAGACAGACGGCACGCCCGATGGCGAGGTGCTGCAGCTGAATGATGCGCGGCCTTTGGGCGCGGGATTCTACGTCTACCGGATGCCGCCGGGGCACACCACGGTGGCCCATCGCCACAAGGGAGACGAGGAATTCCTGATCCTCGAAGGCGATCTGACCGATAATGACGGCACGGAATACGGCCCTGGCGATCTGGTCTGGCTGCGCGACGGGACCGAGCATCACTCGACCACGCGGGACGGCTGCTTGATTGCCGTCTTTGCTGACATGCCCGAGGATTTCCCGGACTAGCCGGGCCTGCCGGCGTCCCTCACGTTTTCGCGCCTTGCAATAAGGGGCGCGCGGCCATAGGTTCCGCGAAATTCCGCGGGGGCGGCCCCGCTTTCACCAAGGAGACTCCCCATGGAAGGCGGTTCCGCGTTCGCGCAGTTCATTCCCCTGATTCTGATCTTTGCGATCATGTATTTCCTGCTCATCCGTCCGCAGCAGAAAAAGCTGAAGAACCATCGCGCGATGGTCGAGGCGCTGCGCCGGGGCGACCAGGTGGTCACGCAAGGCGGGCTGATCGGCAAGGTCTCGAAGGTCAAGGATGACGACGAGATCGAGGTCGAGCTGGCGCAGGGCGTTAAAGTGCGTGTGGTCAAGTCCACCATCGCGCAGGTCGTGTCCAAGACCGAGCCTGCCAGCGACGCGCCCAAGGCCTGAACAGCCCCCAAGACCTAACGACCAGCCCCCTATAAAGGCGCAGACATGCTTCAGATCGACCTGTGGAAACGTATTTGCATCTGGGGTCTTGTCGCCCTCGGTATTCTTTTCGCGCTGCCGAACGCCTTTTATGACCGCGTCGAGACGCATAACGACGCAGTTCAGGCGGTCGAGCAGGGCACCGATCCCGCTCAGGTCGCGGATGCGCTGGATGCGTGGCCCAACTGGATGCCCAGCGGGTTGGTCAATCTGGGCCTCGATCTGCGCGGTGGCGCGCATCTGCTGGCCGAGGTTCAGGTCGAGGATGTCTATGAATCGCGCATCGAGGGCATGTGGCCCGCGGTGCGTGACCTTCTGCGCGAGCGGCGCGATGAGGTCGGCACCATCCGGCTGGAGCCGACAGAAGGCCCCGAACTGGTCGTGCGCCTCAATGAGCGGCCCGAGCAGGCCGAGCGGGCCGCGGCCCTCGTGCGCACCCTTGCCAGCCCCGTCACCAGCCTGACCGCTGCCGGGGCCAGTGATATCGAGGTCACCACCCGCGACGGCGCCATCGTCGTGCGCCTCTCGGAGGCCGAGCAGCGCGCGACCGATGAGCGCACCGTGCGCCAGGCGCTGGAGATCATCCGCCGCCGCATCGACGAGGTCGGCACGCGCGAGCCCACGATTCAGCGGCAAGGCAGCGACCGTATCCTGATCCAGGTGCCGGGTATCGGCAGCGCGACCGAGCTGAAGGACATCATCGGCACCACTGCGCAGCTAACCTTCCAGCCTGTCGTTGGCCGCGCCTCCTCGGCCAACGAGCCTGCGGGCGCGGGCAATGAAGTGCTGCCCTCGCTGGACGAAGAGGGTGTTTTCTATGTGCTGGAGCGCGCGCCTGTCGTCACCGGCGACGAGTTGACCGACGCCCAGCCTGATTTTGATCAGAACGGGCGGCCCGCCGTGTCCTTCCGTTTCAACCCCACGGGGGCGCGCAGCTTTGGCGATTATACGGCGGCCAATATAGGCAGTCCCTTCGCCATCGTCCTTGACAATGAGGTCATCAGCGCCCCGGTGATCCAGAGCCACATTCCCGGCGGCTCGGGCATCATCACCGGCAACTTCTCGGTCGAGGAAAGCACGAATCTGGCTGTGCTGCTGCGTGCGGGCGCCCTGCCTGCTGGCCTCGAATTCCTCGAAGAGCGGACCATCGGCCCCGAGCTGGGCGCCGACAGCATCGAGGCGGGGAAGGTGGCGAGCATCGTCGGCTTTGCGCTGGTGCTTGTCTTCATGTTCGCCAGCTACGGCCTGTTTGGCCTCTTCGCCAATATCGCGCTGATCATCAATATCGGCCTCATGTTCGGCCTGCTCAGCATGATCGGCGCGACGCTGACCTTGCCGGGTATCGCGGGCATCGTTCTGACCATTGGTATGGCGGTCGATGCCAACGTGCTGATCTTCGAGCGTATTCGCGAAGAGATGAAGACTGCCAAGGGCGCCGCCCGTGCGATCGAGCTGGGCTATGAAAAGGCGCTGAGCGCCATCGTGGATGCCAACATCACCACGCTCATCACCGCCGTAATCCTCTTTGCGATGGGCTCGGGGCCGGTGCGCGGCTTTGCCATCACGCTGGGCCTCGGCATCATCACGTCGGTGTTCACGGCGATTTTCGTCACCCGCCTCATTGCCGTCATCTGGTTCGAGCGCAAGCGCCCGAAAACGGTGCTTCAGGGCCGGACCCTACGCCTGGTCAAATCCCAGACGAATGTGAATTTCCTGGGCCGCTGGAAAATGTCGCTGGGCCTGTCGGCGCTGCTGATCGTCGTCGCGCTCGGCTCGTTCATGCTGCAGGGACTGAATTTCGGCATCGATTTCCGGGGCGGCACCACCATCCGCACCCAGAGCGAGCAGCCCGTCGATATCGCTCAGTATCGCGGTGCGATGCAGACGCTGGATCTGGGCGATATCAGCATCACGGAGGTGTTCGATCCCACCTTCGGGCCGGATCAGAACGTGTCGATGATCCGCATCCAGGCGCAGGACGATGCCGAGGCCGTCACGCCCGAAACCATCGCCGCCGTCGAGGGCGCGCTGCAACAGGCGGTGCCGGACATCACCTTTACCTCGGTCGAGAGCGTCGGCCCCAAGGTGTCGGGCGAGTTGATCCAGACGGCGGCCATCGCGGTACTCTTGGCGATCGGGGCGGTGCTGGTCTATATCTGGCTGCGCTTTGAATGGCAGTTCGCCCTGGGGGCCGTGGCCGCGCTGGTGCATGACGTGGTCCTGACCATTGGTGTCTTTTCGGAATTGCAGCTGCAATTCGATCTGGCGACCATCGCGGCGCTGCTGACCATCGTCGGTTATTCGCTGAACGATACCGTGATCGTATTCGACCGCGTCCGCGAAAACCTGCGCAAATACAAGGCGCGGCCACTGCTGGAGGTGCTGAACCTTTCGATCAACGAAACGCTCAGCCGCACGATCATGACGTCCTTCACCACGATGCTGGCGCTCCTCGCGCTCTACTTCTTGGGAGGGGACGTCATCCGCGGCTTCGTCTTTGCGATGATGTGGGGTATCGTCGTCGGTACCTACAGCTCGATCTTCGTCGCCGCGGTGATCCTGATGTGGCTGGGAGTCAAGCGTGACTGGAGCAAGCCGGACGCAAATACCGGCAACCAGTTCGCCAACGTGGATGCCTGACGCCCTTTTCGGCGCTCTGGCGGAGGGGCTGGCGGCAGCGCTGGCCCATCCGGGGTTCTGGTGGCTGGCGGTCACGCTGGCCGTGGCGGGCATCGTGCGCGGCTTCACCGGGTTTGGCTCGGCACTGATCTTTGTGCCGGTCGCGGGGATATTCCTGCCGCCGGTGCACATCATCGCCATCATTGCATTGGTCGAAGTGGCGAGCATCGGCGCATTGGTGCCGCGTGCCTGGGCCCATGCGGATCGCGGGCAGGTGGGCCTTCTGGTGCTGGCCGCGCTGCCGACCGTGCCGCTGGGCCTGATGGTGATGGAGGCGCTGGACGCGATCATCGTGCGATGGATCGTCGCGGCAATGGCGGGCGGTACACTGATCGCGCTGATGTCCGGTTGGCATTTCCAGCGCAGGATCACCATGCCGCTGGTCATCGCCATTGGCGCGGCGGCGGGGTTTTTAGGGGGCATGACAGGGCTGACGGGCCCGGTCGTCGTGCTCTTCTACCTGGCCGGCGGGCGCATGGCGCAATCGGTGAGGGCCAACACGATTCTGTTCCTCGGGGCGATGGACCTTGTCATCGTCGCCAACCTTCTCTTGCGCGGATTTACCGATATTTCCGTGCTATGGCTGGCCGGGGTGCTTTCGGTGCCCTATTTTGCAGGCATGGTGGCGGGTCAGGCTCTGTTCGATCCGATTCACGAGCGGATCTATCGCCGCGCCGCGCTGACCGTGATCGCGCTGGCCGTCCTGACCGGCCTGCCGATCTGGGCATAAGGAGTCACAGGATGCAGCTGAACGAAGTCACCTTTACCGAGGCCACCCCGATCGACGGCTACGGCCCCGGTTTCTTCCGGGTGGGCGGCAGTGTGATGCGGGGCGCAGCTCTTGTGACGGAAACCGGCGCGCGCGGATGGGGCGGGCTGGAGGATGCGCAGCCCTTGCTGGATCTGGTGGGCCAGATCGACGTGATTTTCATCGGCACGGGCGCCGAGATCGCCCATATCCCCGGCGCGCTGCGCAGCCAGCTGGAAGAGGCCGGCATGGGGGTCGAGACGATGAGCTCACCCGCCGCCTGCCGCACCTATAACGTGCTCTTGTCCGAGGGCCGCCGCGTGGCCGCCGCCGTTCTGCCGATCTAGGCGGCAGCGGCGCGTGACCATCGCGCTTTCCCCGTGCGGCGCTTTGCGCTAAGCGTCTTATCATGTTGCTTCAAGCCGAAAATCTCAGCGTCTCGCGCGGCGGTATTGCCGTGTTGGAGGGGCTGTCACTCTCTCTTGCGCCGGGGCGCGCGTTGATCCTGCGCGGCCCGAATGGGGCGGGCAAGACGACTCTGCTGCGCACCCTCGCCGGTCTGCAACCACCCCTCAAGGGTGCGGTACAAGCCGAGGAAGGCACGCTGGTTTATGCGGGCCATGCGGACGGGATCAAGGGCGCGCTGAGCGTGCGCGAAAACCTCGCCTTCTGGGCCGCGATTTTCGCTGGCGGAGATGTCGAGGCCGCGCTGGATGCCTACGCATTGGAGCCGCTGGCAGACCGGCCCGCCGCCGCCCTCTCGGCCGGGCAGAAGCGCCGGCTTGGCCTCTCGCGGCTGATCGTGGCGCGCCGTGCCGTCTGGCTCATGGACGAGCCGACCGTGTCGCTGGACAAGGACGCTACCGCGATGTTCGCGGCGGCCCTGCGGGCGCATCTGGCAGGCGGCGGCGCGGCCATCGTCGCCACGCATATCGAGCTGGGGCTGACCGAAGCCGAGACGCTGGATGTCACCCCCTACAAGGCGCGCGCCAGCGCGCTCGATGATTTCGACGAGGCGTTCCTGTGATTGCCCTTCTGACGCGCGACTTGCACCTTGCCGTGCGGGCCGGGGGCGGCTTTGGCCTTGGCCTTGCGTTCTTTTTGATCGTCGTGACGCTGGTGCCCTTTGCCGTCGGGCCGCGCGGCGATCTGCACGCGCTGATTGCGCCGGGTGTTCTGTGGCTGGGCGCGCTTCTGGCCTGCCTTCTGTCGCTCGACCGGATCTTTGCGCTCGACTACGAGGATGGCTCGCTGGATCTGCTGGCCACCGCGCCGCTGCCGCTGGAGGCGCTGACGGCGATCAAGGCGCTGGCGCATTGGCTGACCACGGGCCTGCCGCTGGTTCTGGTGGCGCCCGCTCTTGCCGTTCTTTTGAACATGCCGGGCGCGGGGTATCTGCCGCTGGTCCTGTCGCTGGCCTTTGGTACACCCGCGCTCAGCGTGATCGGCACGTTCGGCGCGGCGCTGACCGTGGGCATGCGCCGCGGCGGATTGCTGTTGTCACTCTTGGTGCTGCCGCTCTACGTGCCTACATTGATCTTTGGCGCCGAGGCCGCCCGGCGCGGCGCCGAGGGGCTGGATTACACCATGCCCCTGACCATGCTGGCGGGGATCACCTGCGGCACCATCGCCCTCTTGCCCTTCGCCTCGGCTGCGGTAGTAAGGGTCAACCTGCGCTAGCCGCTGATTAAGGACGTTTGAATGGCCTCGCTCTGGGAATATGCCAACCCGCGCAAATTCATCGCCACCTCGGACCGCGTCCTGCCATGGGTCGGCGGGCTGGCGCTGATCTCGCTGGTCGTCGGCCTCTTCTGGGGCTTTTTCCTGACGCCCGAGGATTACCGGCAAGGCGCCAGCGTCAAGATCATCTACCTGCACGTCCCCGCCGCCCTCATGGCGATCAATGCGTGGCTGATGATGCTGGTCGCGTCGCTGATCTGGATCGTGCGCCGCCACCATGTCAGTGCCCTGGCCGCCCGCGCCGCCGCCCCGGTGGGCGCAGTGATGACGGTAATCGCGCTGGCCACCGGCGCGCTCTGGGGACAGCCGATCTGGGGGACGTGGTGGGTGTGGGATCCGCGCCTGACGTCCTTCCTGATCCTCTTCCTCTTCTACCTTGGCTATATCGCGCTCTGGTCCGCGATCGAGAATGACGATACCGCCGCCGATCTTACCTCGGTCCTGTGCTTGGTCGGGTCGGTCTTTGCGCTGCTCAGCCGCTACGCGGTGCTCTTCTGGAACCAAGGCCTGCATCAGGGCGCATCGCTCAGCCTCGACAAGGAAGAGAACGTGGCGGATGTGTTCTATCTGCCGCTTCTGGTCTGCATCGCGGGCTTTGTCCTTCTCTTCATCGCGCTGGTGCTGATGCGCACCCAGACCGAGATCCGGGCGCGCCGCATGCGTGCGCTTCTGGCCCGCGAAAGGATGGGATGACGATGCCCGAACTGGGGAAATATGCGCTGGCCGTGCTGGGGTCTTACGGCGTGACGCTGGCACTGTTGGGTGCACTCGCCGCGTTGACTGTACTGCGCGCGAAAAAGGTGCGCCGCCAGTTGGAGACGCTGGAGAAAAGGATGCGCAAGAATGGCTAGGATTTCGCCCCTGATGATCGCGCCGCCGGTCGTTTTCGCCGGGCTCGCGGCGCTGTTCTTTATCGGCATGCAACGCGGCGATCCCGATGCGCTGCCCTCGGTCTTTATCGGACAGCCCGCGCCGCCTGTGGCGGAAAAGGGCTTGGACGGTCGTCCTCTGCTCACCGACGCGGACCTGCGCAGCGGCGAGGTGACCATCGTCAATTTCTGGGCCAGCTGGTGCCCGCCCTGCCGGGTCGAGCATCCCAAGCTGAAGGCGCTGACTGCCGAAGGGCTGCGCGTGGCGGGAATCAACTTCAAGGATGAGGCGTCGCAGGCACAGAGATATCTGACCGATGATGGCGATCCCTTCTTTGCCAGCGGGTTCGACCCCAAGGGCTCGACCGCCATCGACTGGGGGGTCACCGCGCCACCCGAGACGTTCATCGTTGCGGGCGATGGCACGGTCCTATTCCGCTACGCTGGCCCCCTGATTGGCAGCGATTACGAGCAGCGGTTCCGCCCCGCATTGGACAAGGCGCTGGACGAGAGCGCCGCGCAATAAGCCGCACAATAAAAAACGCCCGCGAGCCAAGGCCGCGGGCGTTTTCATGTCCGGTGTCAGGCGTCTATCAGGCGGATTTCGCCAGATCGCGCAGCACGTAGTTCAGCACGCCGCCATTCTCGACATATTCAATCTCGATGGCGGTATCGATCCGGCATTTCAGCATGATCTCTTTCTTGGTGCCGTCTTCCATGGTAATGGTGCAGGGCATCTCGGCCTGCGGTTTGACGTCCGCCAGCCCCTTGATCGTGACGGTTTCCTTGCCCGTCAGGCCCAGCGACTTGCGCGTGTCACCATTCGAGAACTCGAAAGGCACGACACCCATACCCACCAGGTTCGAGCGGTGGATACGCTCGAAATCCTCGGCGATGACGGCGCGCACACCCAGAAGGGCAGTGCCCTTGGCCGCCCAGTCGCGGCTGGAACCTGCGCCATATTGCTCGCCTGCGAAAATGACCAGCGGCGTGTCGTTCTTTTCATAGGCCATCGCCGCATCGAAGATCGACATCTGCTCGCCGTCCGGCCCAAGGGTGTATCCACCCTCGACATCGTCCAGCATCTCGTTGCGGATGCGGATATTGGCGAAGGTGCCGCGCATCATCACCTCGTGGTTGCCACGGCGGCTGCCATAAGAGTTGAATTCGCGCACCGGCACCTGACGCTCGCTCAGATACTGACCCGCAGGCGTCGATTCCTTGAAGCTACCTGCGGGGCTGATGTGGTCGGTCGTGACCATATCGCCGAGAAGGGCCAGAACACGCGCATCCTCGATATCCGAGATGTTGCCCGGATCCTTGGACATGTTCTGGAAATAGGGCGGGTTCTGCACGTAAGTCGATTCCGGCGGCCAGTCATAGGTCTCGCCTTCCGAGGTCTCAACTGCCTTCCACTTCTCGTCGCCGTCGAAGACGTCGGCGTATTTCTCCTGAAAGGCATCGCGCGTGACGGTGGCGTCGACGAGTTCGGCGATCTCGGCCTGGCTGGGCCAGATGTCCTTGAGATAGACATCCTTGCCATCCTTGTCCTTGCCCAGAGACGCAGTCGTGATGTCGACATTCATGTCTCCGACCAGCGCATAGGCCACCACCAAGGGCGGCGAGGCGAGGTAGTTGGCGCGCACATCGGGGCTGATGCGGCCCTCGAAGTTGCGGTTGCCCGACAGGACCGACACACCGATCAGGTCATTATCGTGGATGCATTTGCTGATCTTCGGGTCCAGCGGTCCCGAGTTGCCGATGCAGGTGGTGCAGCCATAGCCAACGAGGTTGAAGCCGATCTTATCCAGATCTTCCTGCAGACCGGCCTTCTCCAGATAGTAGGAGACCACTTGGCTGCCGGGCGCGAGCGAAGTTTTCACCCACGGCTTGCGGTTAAGGCCGCGCTCCGCGGCCTTGCGAGCAACGAGACCCGCACCGATCATGACATAAGGGTTCGAGGTATTGGTGCAGGAGGTGATCGATGCAATCACGATCGAGCCATCATGCATCTGGTACGCCTCGTCGCCGGTCACATAGCCACGCTTGTGACTGCCCTCGTCACCGGGAATGTCCTGCGGTTCGACATGGCCGCCTTCGGCCTCCCAGCGGCCCTCGGCGTTCTCGCTGCCGTCCTTGGCTTTGCGCTGCCCCTTGATATATTTGTGAAATTCGGTCGCAGCCTTGTCGAGGGCAATATAATCCTGCGGACGCTTGGGGCCGGAAATCGCGGGCACGATGGTGCCCATGTCGAGATGCAGCGTGTCGGTATAGACGGGCGCATAGTCTGCGTCGCGCCACAGGCCGTTTTCCTTGGCATAGGCCTCGACCAGCGCGATGCGGTCCTTGTCGCGGCCCGTCTGCGTGAGATAGCGTAGCGTCTCATCGTCGATCGGGAAGAAGCCGCAGGTCGCGCCATATTCCGGCGCCATGTTGGCGATGGTCGCGCGATCAGCCAGCGGCAAATTGTCGAGGCCCTTGCCGTAAAATTCGACGAACTTGTTGACCACGCCTTTTTCGCGCAGCATCTCGACCACTTTCAAAACAAGGTCTGTGCCCGTCGTGCCTTCGGTCATCTTGCCGGTCAGCTCAAAGCCGACGACTTCGGGGATCAGCATCGAGATGGGCTGGCCCAGCATGGCCGCCTCCGCCTCGATCCCGCCGACGCCCCAGCCCAGAACGGCAACGCCGTTGATCATCGTCGTGTGGCTGTCGGTGCCAACCAGCGTGTCGGGATAGGCTACCTCCTCGCCATTCTGGTCCTTATCGGTCCAGACGGTCTGCGCCAGGTATTCAAGGTTCACTTGGTGACAGATACCGGTGCCGGGGGGCACGACGCGGAAATTGTTGAACGCGCCCTGACCCCACTTCAGAAACTGGTAGCGCTCCATGTTGCGCTCATACTCGCGATCCACGTTCATCTGGAAGGCGCGGGGGTTACCGAACTCGTCGATCATGACCGAGTGGTCGATGACCAGATCGACAGGGTTCAACGGGTTGATCTGCTGTGCCTTGCCGCCGAGGGCGACGATCCCGTCGCGCATCGCGGCCAGATCGACGACAGCGGGAACGCCGGTGAAGTCCTGCATCAGCACGCGGGCGGGGCGGTATGCGATCTCGCGCGGGTTCTTGCCACCCTTGGTAGCCCATTCCGAGAATGCCTTGATGTCATCCTGCGTGACGGTCTTGCCATCCTCGAAGCGCAGCATGTTTTCCAGCACCACTTTGAGCGCGGCGGGCAGACGGGTGAAATCCCCAAGGCCCGCCTCTTCGGCGGCCTTGATCGAATAGTAAGCGACGGTTTGGTCCCCTGATTTCAGGGTCTTGCGCGTCTTGGCGGAATCATGTCCCACATTGATTGGCATCAGGCTATCCTTTCGGGTCATCAGAACGTTGGATGCACGGCGCGGCGGGCGGCGTGCGGAAATTGCGTGCATCATGGCCGCGGGCCAGAGCCTTGTACATCGGTGGGCCTACCGGACAAACGCCGCACAGGGCCAAATCGTTGCACTTGGGCATCGTCGGCGCCAGTCCATGCTGGCGCGGCGGGGCGATCCCCTGTGGTTCTGGCGCATTTGAAAACGGCGATCAAGTGGGCATCGCGATTTTTGTATACTATTGCACACCGAAGCCCGCGTCCAGTGCCCTCTGCACGTTCTGCGGGTGCCCCTCTGACGAAACGTTGATTGGTGTTTCATCGGCGTGCAGCATAGGTTCCGGCAGCAATCGGACATGTCCGGCGGAGGGCCTTGATGCGCAAAATCTTCTCGTATGTCGCCGCGGCCGCGATCTCGGGCCTGCCCGGTCTGGCGCAGGCCGATGCCAAGGGGCCGGTGCTGGTCGAGCTTTTCACATCGCAAGCCTGCGCGACTTGCCCCGGCGCAGATGCCTTCCTGCATGAGCTCGCCGAGCGCGAAGACGTGGTCGCCCTGTCGCTACACGTGGACTACTGGGACTATATTTACGACGATCTCTTCGGCAAACCCGCGCATACCAAGCGGCAATATGGCTATGCCGCCGCCGCAGGGCGCGACATGGTCTACACCCCGCAGATGGTGATCGGAGGGGTAGAGGGCGTGGTCGGCAACCGGCCCAAGGATGTGAACGAGATCATCGACCGCCATCTAGAGGCACCGCGTGCCGTGTCGTTGACGCTGTCGCATAGTGACGGGCAGATGACCATTTCCGCGACGGCGGATAACGGGTTTGACGCACCGCTGATCGTCCAGATTGCCCGGTTCATCCCGCAGCAGAGCGTCTCGATAGACCATGGCGAGAATGCAGGCCACACTTATTCCTACGTCAATATCGTGACGGATCTGACCGAGTTGGGGCAGTGGGATCCGGTGCAGCCTCTGTCGCTGACAATAGAGGCGGCGGAGGATACCAACATCGCCGTCATCCTCCAGCGCCCCGGCCACGGCAAGGTCGAGGCCGCCGCGCTATTGCGGTAGGTTTCCACCGCCCTGCATCTCGGCCATGCGCTCCGCGCCCCGATCGGCCATATCGCCGGTGCCATCCTTCCAGCGCCGGTGAATCCAGAACCACTGATCCATATGCTCCCGCACCTGGCGTTCCAGCCGGGTGTTGAACTCGCGGGTCATCTCGACAGGGTCGCCGGGCGTGACCGGTTCTTCGACATGGATATCGAAATCGAGGCCGTTCTCACGCCTGATGCCCCAGACCGGCACAAGCGGCGCGTCGAATTTCAACGCCAGCTCGGCAGTGACCAGAGATGTCAGCGCAGGCTGGCCGAAGAAATCCAGCGGCACACCGCCATGTGCGTTGAGGTCATTGAGGATGGCCAGAACGCCGCCGCTGCGCAGATGCTTGGTCATCTGCACCATGCCGCGCCGTCCCTGCTCGAACATCGGCTGGCTGAGCGATCCCATCGCTTCGGTGTAATGCACGTTGAAATAGCGGTTTTTCATTGGTCGGTAGAACACGCCCATCTCGAAACCCTGCTGCACCATCGCGACACGGGCCGCGTTGAAACTGCCCAGATGGCCGGTGACGAAGATTACGGGGCGTCCGTCCTTGCGCGCCTGCTGGATCGCGGGCAGGCCGGGGCCGGTGACGGGCGAATGGCGCGCGCGGGCGGAGAATTCGGCGGCCGAGAACATCTCCATCATGTTGCGGCCCGCGTTGTCCGGCACGCTGCGCACAAGGCGGCGCACATCCGCCTCCGGCAGGTCGGGGCGCGCCAGTGCAAGGTTCTCGCGCACCCGCGCCGAGTATCCCGCCAGGGGGGCCACGATCCGCGAGGTCATCCATCCCAGAGCGGGAATGCGCCACCGATAGGGCATGAGGCCCGCCAGACCGATCAGCGCGAGCAGCACCAGATTGACCACATATTCGCCAGCGCGCTGCGCCAATGGGTCTTTGCTCGGAGTGTTTTCGGTGCTCATGGGTGGCCTCGCCGCGTGGATCGGGTTGGGCAGACATAAAGCGCGGCCCAGATGATCACAAGGCACGAGGCGGTTTCGCAGGATACAGCGCACCTCTATTCGTCCTCTCCCTCGGGCTGAACCAGCGCGATCTCACCCGCGGCCTGCAGGCGGCGGATGCCGTTGACGACCTCTGTCATCGCCTCCTCCCCCTCCTTGGTCTTGACGCGGCCCAACTCCTCCATCTCCTCGCGGATGGCATCGGCGAGGCGCCGTGACATGTTGCCGAGAATGAATTCGGCCACGTCGCCCAGATCGCCCGCCACTGCTGCGGCGAGCGCGGTGACCAGAACGGATTGATCGACCTCGCGCGCGACCTTGGGCACGTCGGCCTCCGCCACGCGCGCCGGAATGTTGGCAAAGGTAAAGATCGCGCGCCGCACCTGCTCGGCAAAGGCCTGATCCTCGGCGTCGAGGCCCGTCAGCACGTCATCACGCAACGTCGAGGAGGTCGAATTCAGGATCGCGCCGATCCGGCTGGCGGGCCCTTCGTCAAAGGCGGTTTCGGGGATGTCGTTCAGCTGGGCGGCCAGTGACAGACCGATGCGGTCGACCGCGCCCGGGGTCACGGCATCGGTCTGCGAGACGGCGAAGGTGACGCGCCGCGCCGTGTCTCCGGGCAGGCGGCTGAGCAGATCGGCGGCGCGCGCCACGTCCAGCTTGGACAGCATGACGGCCGCGACCTCGGTGCTTTCGGCGAGGATGATGGGAACAAGATCCTCGATATTCGCGGCGCGCACCTGCTCCCACGGATCGCCGAACTGGCGCACGCCCGCCTCCTTGCGCAGTCGGGCGGCGGTTTGCGGGCTGATGCGCCCGTCAAGTGCCGTCAATGCACCGGCAACGCCGTGCGGAAAAGTCAGGCCCATCGCCTCAAGCTCGCCGGCGAACTCGGTCACAACCGACAGAAGGGTCGCGCGGTCGACATAGCGCATCGAGCCCATCTGCGCGGTCAGCGTGCCTTGCAGCGCATCGGGTAGATCTGACAGGCGCACATCCGCCCCCTCATTGAGCAGGAATCGCACGATGATCGCCGCCTTTTGTCGCCGTGTCAGCCGCGCGGCAGTAGGCGCGCGCGGCGGCGAGGGCGGCGCGATGCGGGCAAGCGGTGTGGGTTGGCTCATGTTGGTCCTCGTGCAGATCCCGTCCGGGAGATGCAGTCAATCTAGACCGGCAAGGGTGAACAAATGTCTAAAACGCAAACGCACCGGCGCGGTTCGCGTCCGATGCGTTGGGATCAATTCACAGCTAGCGAGTACCCCCCGGCGCTGATCCGCGGGAGACCCCATAGCGGCCCGCCAGATGAGCGAGCCGCAAGGGCAGCCTGTCAGCTGCTGATAGGCAGGCAGGCCTTGGCGTCCGCGTCATAGGCGGTGCCGGCGGCGCAGGTCATGGCTTGCGTGCTTTTGTCGTGGTTACAGCCCTCTGCCAGCGACAATGTGGGCGCCAGCGTCAGGACGAGTGCGATTCCGAAAGTCTTCATGGACGTGCCTCCTGTGAATGGGTGACGCGAGGGTAACTTCATTCCCCTTGCGCCACCTAATCACTTTTTCGCAGGCCCGCCGCTTGGCCTCAGTCCTTGAAGACGCGGGCGAAGATCGTGTCGACATGCTTGGTGTGGTAGCCAAGGTCGAACTTTTCCTCGATTCCGTCCTTGCCGAGGGCCGCGACCACCTCTTCGTCGGCCAGAAGCTCGGCCTTGAAATCGGTGCGCTCTTCCCAGACCTTGAGGGCGTTGCGCTGCACCATCGCATAAGCGTCCTCGCGGCTGACACCGGCCTGCGTGAGGGCCAAAAGAACCCGCTGGCTCATCACGAGGCCGGGAAATTTGTTCATGTTGGCCAGCATGTTGTCGGGATAGATGATCATCTTGTCGACGACGCCCGCCAGCCGCGACAGCGCGAAATCAAGCGTGATCGTCGCATCCGGGCCGATCATCCGCTCGACCGAGGAATGCGAGATGTCGCGCTCGTGCCAAAGGGCGACGTTCTCCATCGCGGGCACCACGGCCGAGCGAACCATGCGCGCGAGGCCGGTGAGGTTCTCGGTCAGCACGGGGTTCTTCTTGTGCGGCATGGCAGAGGAGCCTTTTTGCCCCATCGAAAAGAACTCGGCGCCTTCAAGCACTTCGGTGCGCTGCATATGGCGGATCTCGATCGCGACGTTTTCAATGCTGCTGGCGATCACGCCCAGCGTGGCAAAGAAGGCGGCGTGGCGATCGCGCGGGATCACCTGCGTGCTGATCGGCTCAGGCACAAGGCCCAGCTCCTTGCAGACATGCTCTTCGACGGCCGGATCGATATTGGCGAAAGTGCCGACCGCGCCCGAGATGGCGCCTGTCGCGATCTCTTTGCGCGCGGTCTGCAGGCGCTCCAGGTTGCGGTCCATCTCGGCGTAAAAGCGCGCGAAGGTCAGGCCCATCGTGGTTGGCTCGGCATGGATGCCGTGGCTGCGGCCGACGCGCACCGTGTCCTTGTGCTCAAGCGCGCGGCGCTTGAGTGCGGCCAGAAGCGCCTTCATATCCTCGATCAGGATGTCGCTGGCGCGGACCAGTTGCACGTTGAAGCAGGTATCGAGCACGTCCGAGGAGGTCATGCCCTGGTGCACGAAACGCGCCTCGTCGCTGCCCACATGCTCGGCCAGATGGGTGAGGAAGGCGATCACGTCATGTTTGGTGACGGCCTCGATCTCGTCGATGCGGGCGACGTCGAATTCCACGTCCTTGGCTTTCCAGACGGCCTCCGCATTCTCGCGCGGGATCACGCCCAGATCGGCCATCGCGTCACAAGCATGGGCCTCAATCTCGTACCAGATGCGGAATTTCGTCTCGGGCGACCAGATGGCGACCATTTCGGGGCGGGAATAACGGGGAATCATCGGCGTGGCCTCGGAGTTGAATGGCGGTTGCGCGGGTTTAGCCCGCGCGCGCCCTGATGCCAAGGCGCGGGGGCCTAGCCCGCCCATCAGCCTTCCCGCGTCACGATTTCGGATGTCGCCTCGAGCGTGCGGTGCACCGGGCATTTATCGGCGATCTCGAGCAGGCGGGTGCGTTGGTCGTCCGTCAGATCACCTTCGAGAAAGACAGTGCGGATGAAGCGATCGACCTTCGCGGGTGAGGCGCCGCTGGCATCCTGCGCGTGCACCTTGTCGTGGCACACATCAACGCGCACATGGCTAAGCGGCCATTCCTTGCGCCGCGCATACATGCGGATCGTCATCGACGTGCAGGCGCCGAGACCCGCCGAGAGGAAGCCATAGGGCGACATGCCGCGATCGGTGCCGCCATAAGCCAGCGGTTCGTCCGCGACGGCGTGATGGCGGGGGCCCGAATTGACGTCCTGCAAGAACCCATCGGGGTCCGCCTCGCTGACCCGCACGATGCCCTCGGGCGCGCCGGGGGGCGGGGCAGGCGGGCGCAGGTCCAGATAACGCGCGGCCCAAGCCGCGATCACCTCGGCGGCGTATTCGGCATCGTCCGGCCGGGTGATGAGATGATCGGCCTTGCAGAGGGTCACAAAGCTTTTGGGATGGCGCGCGGCGCGGAAGATCTCGGCGGCGTTGTCGATGCCGACCACGGCATCGAGCGGCGCATGCATGATCAGCAGCGCCTTCTTCAGCTTGGCGATGTCGGGGGCGAGGGCGGCGGCGCTGACATCCTCGACGAAATCGCGCCCTATGCGGATGGGCCGTCCGCCCAGATCCACCTCGGCGCTGCCATCCGCCTCGATCCGGTCCAGCGCGCCGGCGAAGTTGTGCATGACATGACCCGGATCGAAGGGCGCGCCGATCGTCACCACGGCCCGGGCCGAGGGCAGGCGCCCCGCCACACGCAAGACTGCCGCCCCGCCCAGCGAGTGCCCGATCAGCAGGCTGGGCGCCATGCCGCGCGCCTCAAGCGCCTGCGCGGCCAGCGCCAGATCCTCGACATTCGAGCTGAAGGTGGTGTTCTCGAATTCGCCTTCCGAATGGCCCAGCCCAGTGAAGTCGAACCGCAACACGGCGATGCCCGCCCCCGCCAGCCGCGCGGCGATGCGGCGGGCGGCGGGAATATCCTTGGAGCAGGTAAAGCAATGCGCAAAAAGCGCCGTGGCCAGATGCGGCCCATCCGGCACATCCAGGCGCGCGGCGAGTTCGGCCCCGTCATGGCCGGTGAATGTAAGACGTGTCGTGGGCATCGGCGCGGTCCTCTTGGCTGGCAGGACAACAGTAGGCATGCGCGCGCCAGCTTGCACCCTTCGTGGATCATTTGTCACGGCAAGGTGAGTTTATGACAGCCCGCCCGTCAGCGCCGGATCGAAGGGGTAGCGCGTGAGGTTCTCAAAGCCGTCCTCGGTGATCAGCACCTGGTCTTCCAGCTTGATCGAAAAATCGCCCCCCTCGGGACTGATCAGCGCCTCGACGCAGAGGGTCATGCCGGGCTCGAGCGGGTAGTCGAAGGCACCGGGGACCGCCTGATGGGGATAGGCGACCAGCGGCCATTCATCGCAAAGGCCGACGCCGTGCATCAGACAGCCATACTTACCGCGCTGATACTGCGGCGCGAGGCGATGGGCGCGCGCGGTGATCTCGGGGATGGTGATGCCGGGGCGCAGAAGATCCATGTTGTGCCTGATATGCTCGATCCCGTGCAGCATGGCGTCGATCATGTCGGGGCGGGGCTTTGCGTCGCCGATCCACCACGTGCGGCTGATATCGACGCAGATTCCGTAGCTGCCGATGAGGTCGGTGTCGAAGGCGACGATCTCGCCCTCCTGCACGATGCGCCCGCCGCATTCCTGAAACCACGGGTTGGTGCGCGGCCCCGAGGTCAGCAGGCGCGTTTCGATCCATTCGCCGCCCCGGCGGATATTCTCTGCATGCAGGACGGCCCAGATATCATCCTCGGACATGTTGCCACCGGGCACGCCCGCACGGGCAGCATCCTCCATCGCCTTCACGGCTACCTCACAAGCATGCGACGCGCAGCGCATCGCGCGGATTTCGTCCGGGCCCTTGATGGCGCGGCATTTCTCGGTCAACTCCTCGCCCGGGATCACTTCGATCCCTTGCGCCTCCAGCGCGCGCAGCCCGTGCAGCATGATCTTGTCGACTGCGAGTCGGATATTGCCCGGCGCATGCTCGGCCAGCAGATGGCGCACCTCGTTGGAGAAGACATCGGCCGCCACGTCCACCTTGTCGCCCCGGTCGAAATAGAAGAGGTCCGCACCGCTGCGCTGCTCGGCTACCAGCGGGTTGAACTCGCTGAGGAAGGGCGAGTTCTTGTAGTCCCAGATTACCATGTAGCCATCGGCGCAAAGCAGCACGGCGCGGAAGGGGTTATGCGTGTTCCAAAGCTGCATGTTGGTGCTGTCGGTGGCGTAGCGGATGTTGAGCGGATCGAACATCAGGACGCCGGCATAGCCGCGCTCTACCACATGCCGCGTCAGCCGGTCCCAGCGATAGCGGCGCATTTCTTGCAGATCAGGCAGCTTCAGTCCGGCCTCGGTCCATTCGGCATAAGCCAGACGCGTCGGCCCGATCTCGACCCGGTCCTGATCGTTGGGGGTGTTGTCGCCCAATCGCGCGCCGCGCGTGGGGTCAATCTTGCGCGTGTCGCGGTAGTGCAGGTTCATGGTGCTGGCTCCGGCAGGGTGCAGGGCTAGCGTGACTCGGGGGAAGCGCCGGTGTCGCCTTTGTTTCCGACGCAGGCCCGCCGCATACGCGCGAAAATCAGGTGAAGGGCAGCGAATCCTCGCGCAGGAGGTTGTAGACGAACAGCGCGGCGCCGATGCTGGGCACATGCAGCATCATCGACAGGCTGAAGGTGTAAAGCGTCAGGTGCATCGGCAGGCTGATGGCCTGCTCGGGATCGATCTCGGTTAATATCTGGCGTATCCGGGCCATGCGGTCCTGTTCGTCGTCGCCCTCGTGCGCGGCCTCCTGCTGAGGCGGCTCGTCCAGCGCCGTCGAGACTAGGTGGCCCGCCTGCAAACGGGCCGGTTTTTTCCTGGCTCTGGGCCGCGTGGGTGTCTCATGGGCGTCGCGGTGGGCATGCAGGATATGGGGTGACCAGCTGGCGCGCGTCTTCGACAGGTCTTCACCGTGGTTTACAAGGGGTTCCACGGGGGCCGGAACGATGGGCGCGTCGGTGCTCAGCACGGCTTCGGTCATGTAGTCGATCAGATCGGAATCGATCTGGCGATCCACGTCGCAGCGGAACACGCTGTCCGTCGGAAACCGGGCCTCGGCATGTTTGAGAACCCTGTTCGCCATCGCGCTCATGGCTGCGTCATCGGGAACCGGGCCGGTGGCCTCGGGCGATGGCCCGACCACCATGATCAGATACCAGTTCTTCTTGCGCAGGCCCGGCGCGACCCAGCCAAGGGCGACGCGGATAGGTCCGCGATCAAAGATCGCAATATCATCGCCGTCCCGTGTCAAATGGCTCTGGCCACCACCTGTGCGTGTCAGCTTCCTGTCGAACTCTCCGACAAGAGACTCAAAACTCATGGGAGGGCGGCTGGCAAACTCGAAGGCTGCAGCAGTTCCTGCATATTGCCGTCGCATAATCTCTCCTGATCCTGAAGATTGTTCACGTAATCAGATGGCGCTGCAATCTGGGGGATATTTAGATAAAATTGTGTCTACTATGTGAAATACTCGCTTAGGGAGAGTGGCGCCGGACACGCGTCAGCGTCCGACCTGTTCTGCGGCATAGGCGATGGCGCGTTGGTAATTGCCGGAATCGTTCCATGCGGAAAGGACGCGAAAATTGCCGGTGCCCTCACCGAAGGGCTGACCGGCGCGCCAGCCGTTGGCGTGCAGCATGTTGGCGGCGGTGGCCAGCGCATCGGCCGCCGAATAGGGATCGGCGCGGCCATTGCCATCGGCGTCCACTGCGTATTGCAGCCAATTGCCCGCCAGAAACTGCATATGTCCCAACTCGCCCGAGGGCCCGCCCTGCGTGCTTGCAGTGATCACGCCGCGATCCACTAGCTGCAGCGCGGCAATGGCATGCGGGACAAACCGTGGATAGCGACGGCAGTAGGATGAAAGGGTTACGGCGCCGCTGACGATGGGGGTGCGTCCCATATAGCCGCCCCAACTGGTCTCCAGCCCCCAGATCGTGGCGAGGATGCTGCCGGGCACGCCAAAGCGTTGTTCGATCGCTGCGAAGGTGTTGGGATTGCGTGCGATGCTGTTGCGCACCTGCGCGATGAAATTGGCGGCCGAGCTGCCCGAGCGCTTGGCCAGGAATTGCGCTGGATCGCTCTGCAGCGTGCCAGTCTGGCTGGACGGCTGCGATTCGAACCGCCATGTGATGCCCGATAGCCCCGCCTGCGCCAACGCCTGCTGGCCGCGCTGGGTCACGCCCTGCGCGGCGGCGGTCTGCATGAGCGATTGTTTGTACTGATTGAAGGCCCCCTGGTTTGTGATGCATTGGCTGGCCGCAGGGGCGGCGGCGAGAGCGGCGAGAAGCGAGAGGGCGATGAGGCGCATGATGGTCCCGAAGCTGGTTGAAATCTGACAATAGCCTAACGGGCGCGCGCGCTGCTGCCTAGCCCGGCCTTGACACGGCCAACGCCCGCCGAACGAAGAAGGGCGCCCGGTCAGGGCGCCCACGGGTAGATTTGGTGATCCAGTTTGGATCAGCAGCTGTAGTAGAGGCCGAACTCCACCGGGTGCGGTGTCATTTCGTATTTCAGAACTTCTTCCATTTTCAGGTCGATATAACCCTGCACCTGATCGCGGGTGAACACGTCGCCGGCCAGCAGGTAGTCCATGTCGCCCTGCAATTCGGTCACCGCTTCGCGCAGGCTGCCGCAGACGGTAGGGATGCCTTCCAGCTCTTCGGCGGGCAGGTCATAAAGGTTCTTGTCCATCGCCTCGC
Source organism: Roseovarius roseus (assembly GCF_043355935.2). NCBI lineage: Bacteria > Pseudomonadati > Pseudomonadota > Alphaproteobacteria > Rhodobacterales > Roseobacteraceae > Roseovarius > Roseovarius roseus. The sequence continues at coordinate 32,204 of NZ_JBHFPE020000002.1, forward strand.
CGGGATCGATCTTGTTCTTGATGCCGTCAAGGCCGGCCATCAGAAGCGCCGCAAACGCCAGATAGGGGTTCGCCGCCGGATCGGGGAAGCGGGCCTCGACGCGCTTGGCCTTGGGGCTCTCGGTCCACGGAATACGCACACAGCCCGAGCGGTTGCGCGCGGAATAGGCCCGCAGCACGGGCGCCTCAAATCCGGGCACCAGACGCTTGTAACTGTTGGTGGTCGGGTTGGTGAACGCGTTCAACGACTTGGCATGCTTGAGGATGCCGCCGATGTACCACAGCGCTTCCTGGCTGAGATCAGCATATTTGTCCCCCGCGAAAAGCGGCTTGCCGTCCTTCCAGATCGACATGTTGACATGCATCCCTGACCCGTTGTCGCCATAGATCGGCTTGGGCATGAAGGTCGCCGATTTGCCATAGGCTTGCGCGACGTTGTGGATGACGTATTTGTATTTCTGGATCTCGTCCGCCTGCTCGGTCAGCGTTCCAAAGATCAGGCCCAACTCGTGCTGGCAGGACGCCACTTCGTGGTGATGCTTGTCCACCTTCATGCCGAGGCGTTTCATGGTGCTCAGCATCTCGGCGCGGATATCATGCGCATCGTCGGTCGGGTTGGTCGGGAAATAGCCGCCCTTGAGGCCCGGACGGTGGCCCATGTTGCCCATCTCGTACTCGGTATCGGTGTTCCACGAGCCGTCCTGCGCGTCGACCTCGTAGGACACCTTGTTGACGGTGTTCGAGTAGCGCACGTTGTCAAAGAGGAAGAACTCGGCCTCGGGACCCATATAGGCCACGTCGCCGATGCCGGAGGACTTGAGATATGCCTCGGCCTTCTCGGCGGTGCCGCGCGGGTCGCGCTCGTAGGATTCGCCGGTATCCGGCTCGACGATCGAGCAATGCACGCAGATCGTCTTTTCGGCATAGAAGGGGTCGATATAGGCGCTGTCGGTGTCCAGCATCAGCTTCATGTCCGACGCTTCGATCGATTTCCAGCCCGCGATGGACGAGCCGTCGAACATGAAGCCTTCCTCGATGAAGTCCTCGTCGACCAGATCGGCCACGATGGTCACGTGCTGCAGGCGGCCGCGCGTGTCGGTAAAGCGGATGTCGACATATTCGACACCCTCGTCCTTGATGGTCTTGAGCAGATCAGATGCGCTCATATCTTAGTCCTCCGCTTGGAAATTCTCAGGGGGTATGGTGTTGGGGTGATGGTCAGAGTGCATCCGAGCCGGTCTCGCCGGTGCGGATGCGGATGGCCTGTTCGACCGGGCTGACAAAGATCTTGCCGTCGCCGATCTTGTCGGTCTTGGCGGCCTCGATGATCGCCTCGATGGCGCCATCGACCTGATCGTCATCCAGTACGACGTCGATTTTCACCTTGGGCAGGAAATCGACGACATATTCGGCGCCGCGATAGAGTTCAGTGTGACCCTTCTGGCGGCCAAAGCCCTTGACCTCGATGACGCTGAGGCCTTGAATCCCGGCGTCCTGCAGGGCTTCTTTCACCTCGTCCAGCTTGAAGGGTTTTATGATCGCCTCGATCTTTTTCATCGCCGGAACTCCTTGGGCAGCGTGTGTTCGCGCCCGTCAAATCATGCGGGCATGCAAGGCTCAATGGCGCGCCGGCGCACCACTACCGTCGCGGCGGAGATTGACGCGGATGTGCTTAATAAAGTGGCTGCATGATGAAAAAATAGGCACAACTGAAATCGCGAGAGTCGCGTCATGACCCAGGCGCTTACAGCCGCGCAGATGCGTGCGATCGAGCAGGCGGCGATTCTCTCCGGTGCGGTGACGGGGCGCACACTGATGGAGCGCGCCGGGCACGGCGTGGTCGAGGCGGTGCTCGCCAAATGGCCTGCGCTGTCAACGGGCGCGCACCGTGCGGTGGTGCTCTGCGGGCCGGGCAACAATGGCGGCGACGGCTTTGTCGTGGCGCGCCTCTTGCAGGGCAGGGGTTGGGATGTCGAGGTGTTTCTCTATGGCGATCCAGCGCGGCTGCCACCCGACGCGCGTGCAAATTATGACCTATGGGCGGCGGGTAATCCCGTACGCGGATTGACCAATAGCGCCCTTCGTCTTTCGGACCCAGCTGATCTTTACGTCGATGCGATCCTCGGTACAGGCCTTGCCCGTCCGGTCACGGGCGATCTGGCCGATACCTTGCGCTATCTCGCCGGGCAGGGCGGCGATCGGTCACAATTTGGGCCGCGCCTTGTCGCCGTCGACATTCCGTCTGGCCTCGGCAGTGACGACGGGCGCATACCGGGGATCGGACGCACGGGCATCGCGCCGCCATGCCCGTTTTGCGCGCTGACCGTTACCTTTCATGCGCCCAAGCGCGGTCACTTTATGGCCCAAGGTCCGGACCATTGCGGTGCGTTGGTGGTCAAGGATATCGGCCTGCCCCATGATCCTTCTACTTGCTGAATGACACCCCCGGAGGCCGCCATGCATCACGTCCCACGTCAGATCACCCGCTCCGCCGCGCGCGTCGAGAGCCTGCGCAAATCGGGCGGTGCGCATAAATACGACCATGGTCACGCGCTGGTTCTGACAGGCGGGCCGGGGGCGACGGGTGCGGCGCGGCTGGCGGCACGGGCGGCGCTAAGGATCGGCGCCGGGCTGGTCACTCTGGGCGTGCCGCCAGCCGCGCAGCTGGAGGTGGCGGCGCATGAGACGGCGGTGATGCTGCAGCGTATCGGGGATGGTGATGCGCTGGCCGCCGCGCTGGAGGATGCGCGGATCAACGCGCTTTGCCTTGGGCCCGGTCTGGGGATTGATCGCGCCGCGCCGCTCTTGCGCGCGATGGGATCAGCCCAGCCGCGAGGGGCGGTGATCGATGCCGATGCGCTGACCGCCTTGGCCAAGGATCCGGCGCTGATGGATGTGCTGCATGACCGCTGCGTCCTGACCCCGCATCAAGGTGAGTTTGCCCGGCTCTTCCCTGATCTCGACGTTCCGAGCGATGATCTGGAGGCGCGGGTGCAGGGCGTTCGTGCGGCCGCCGCGCGGGCAGGCTGCACCGTTCTGCTCAAGGGGGCGGATACGCTGATTGCCGCGCCGGGCGGCGCGTGCAGCCTGCACTCGGCGTTCGGGGACCGCGCTGCGCCGTGGCTGGCTACCGCGGGCGCGGGCGATGTTCTGGCCGGACTCATCACGGGCCTCCTTGCGCGCGGCCACGTCCCGATGCAGGCGGCCGAGACTGCCTCTTGGCTGCATGTGGAGGCGGCCCGCACTCATGGGCCGGGCCTGATCGCCGAGGATCTACCCGAGGCGTTGCCGCGGGTTCTACGCGCGCTTGGGGTCTAGGCGCGGCCCTCAGGCCGCGTCATGGGTACCCGTGCGCTCTGCCGGATGCGCGGCCGGTTGCTGCGCCGGGGCGACCAGCTCCAGCCCGTCGGCATAGATCACATGAGGCGTCTCGAAGCGCAATTCATGCAGGGTCATGGTCGCCACCCCTTCGGAGGTGATGAATTCTCCGTCGATCAACGCATGGGCCGGCGCCGCGACCTGCCGCAACCCAAAGAGCGCCTTGGCGCGCCAATCCCGCACCAATACCTGTTGCCCCTCGGGAAGAACGACATCGCGGTCGGGGCGTGTGTCGCCCAGTGATCCGGCCAGGATGCGCACCGCGCGCACCCGCATGATATGCCTGTGTGCCGCGACCAGCACCGCCGCACCACTGTCGCGGGTGATGATCCGGTCGCCCGGTACCAGATGCTCGACCGGTATTTCGCCGTCGAGTGTTAGAATGATACTGCCGGATAGCACTCCGGCAGGCTCCAAAGGGGCCTCAAGGGTCATTTGCCCGTGATCGCGCCCGGCCGTTTTCGGCGTCATGGCGTATGTCCGTTTTTTTATTATCTGCTCGTTATTGGAAACAGATTATCCCAAGATCCGGTAAATGTCGCCTGTTTTCATTGCTCCAGCGCAACCTGTGGCCATTTTCCCCCTCGCATCGCGCTGCGCGCTGCGCTAGATGGGATTGGCGCTGCGCCTTCGGGCGTTGCGCATGTGCGGGTGTGGCGGAACTGGTAGACGCACCAGATTTAGGTTCTGGCGCCTTTGGCGTGGGGGTTCGAGTCCCTTCACCCGCACCATTCACCTCATGTTTGAGAGGGTCCGCAGAGATGCGGATGCGCAGTTAGCGCGCGTCGGGTCCGGCGGGAAACCAGTGTCTTGTCCGGTTCGCGAAGGCCACCAGCGACAGCATCACCGGCACCTCCACCAGCACGCCGACCACGGTCGCCAGCGCGGCCCCCGAGCCGAGGCCGAAAAGGCTGATGGCGACGGCGACTGCCAGCTCGAAGAAGTTTGACGTGCCGATCAGCGCGCAGGGGGCGGCCACGTTGAACGGGATGCCCCAGGCGCGCGCCGCGCCATAGGCCAGAAAGAAGATGCCGTAGGACTGGATCAAGAGCGGCACGGCAATCAGCGCGATCACCAGGGGGCGGTTCAGGATCACTTCGCCCTGAAACCCGAAGAGAAGCACGACCGTCACCAGAAGGCCGAGGATCGAGAAGGGCTGCACGCGCGCCTTGAACGCATCGACGGCTGCCTCGCCGCCTCGGGCAACCAGCCGCTTGCGCGTGAGATACCCCGCCACCAGCGGCAGCATGACATAAAGTCCTACCGACAGCAGCAGCGTATCCCAAGGCACGGTGATGTCCGTAACGCCCAGCAGGAAGGCGACGATGGGCGCAAAGGCAAAGACCATGACAACGTCGTTCACGCTGACCTGAACCAGCGTATAGGTGGCATCCCCGCGCGTCAGGTTCGACCACACAAAGACCATCGCCGTGCACGGCGCCGCGCCCAACAGGATCACGCCGGCCAGATAGGCCTGCGCGTCATCCGGCGGGATCAGCCCGGCAAAGACATGCTCGAAGAAGAGTACCCCCAGGGCGGCCATCGTGAAGGGCTTGATCAGCCAGTTGACGACCAGCGTCACGGCAAGGCCCTTGGGCTTGTCCCCCACCTTCCTCAGTGCGCCAAAATCGACGCCCACCATCATGGGATAGACCATTGCCCAGATCAGCACCGCCACCGGCAGGTTGACCGAAGCGACCTCAAGCGAGGCGAGAAAGCCGAAGACCCCGGGAAGAAGATTGCCCAACAGGAGCCCCGCCCCAATGGCCAGTGCGACCCAGACCGACAGCCAGCGCTCGAAGGGGCCGAGGCCTGCGGCGGCGGGGAGGGGGCTGTCCGTCATGGTGAGGTCTCGCATCTTGTCATGGGGCGGCCTTCAGGCGGCCTTGTGGCCGGTTCAGCATGGGCAGTCCAGCGCGTCGATGGCCGGTTGGCACAACTCGGGGTGGCCGCCGCAGCAATCCTCCATCAGGAAGCCGAGAAGGCCGCGCATCCCCTCCATATCCGCAAAATAGCGGATGCTGCGCCCCTCGCGCTCGTTCCGGATCAGGCCTGCGCGGGCCAGAATGGCCAGGTTCGTGGACATGGTGTTTTGCCGCACGTCCAGCGCTTCGCTGATCTCTCCCGCTGACATGCCGGGCTTGCCCGCCGTGATCAGCAGCCGAACCACGTCGAGGCGGGTCGATTGGCTAAGCGCGGCAAGCGCGTCGAGGGCATCTGCTTTGTCCATATATCAGGAATTATAGATATATGGATTTAAGTCAAGCCACCACAGCTAGACGCGTCAGATCAGCCCATGGAACGAGGCGGCACCTGCGCCGGTGCCGCCGCCCGAAGGATCAGTAATTGTCAATATTGCTGGCAACGCCGAAGGCGGACCCGACCAGGCCAAGGATCGTACGGACCGAGGTGATGGTGGATTCGGTGGCCAGAACCGTATCCTCGGGCTGCACCAGAAAATTCCGCGCGGCAAAGAGGCCATCTGCACTGGTCATGTCGAAGGCAAAGATCACCTGCGGCTTCTCTGGCCCGCTGCCATCAGCGCGCAAGGCCTTTTGCGCATAGTCGCGCAGCACCAGCACGCCTTTGGGGTTGGCGCGGCTGTCGGACAGACCGCCGATCAGGGACATCGCCTCGAGTACGGTGACTTCCTCCTGCGGGAAGCGGATCAGTTCTTCGGATCCGGTGGCGCCGAGGGCGGTGAAATAGCGCTGATCCTCCTGCACGACTACGTTGTCGCCGCCGCGCAGCGTGATGTTGTAGGATGCATCCGCGAACAGCCGCTCGGAGCGGATGCTGTAGGTGGTGCCGCCCCGTTGCAGCTGGACCAGCGGATTGCGCAATGCGGGTGCGATGCCGCCGCCCTGGGCGATCAGGCTGAGGATCTTGTAATTGCGGTCTGGCATGGGGTAGCTCCCCGGCTTGGCGACGCCCGAGACCAGATCGACGGCGTTGTTCGGTCCCGGCTGCAGCTCCAACTGGACCTGCGCCGAGGGCACGATGGAATTCAGGCGGTTCTGCAACTGGCGGCGCGCCTGCGCGGGCGTCTGGCCATTGATGGCCACCTCGTCCAGATAGGGAACAAAGATCGACCCCGAGGGCGAGCCTTTCAGGCCGGTCATCTGCACGGATTTGGCATCCGCCTGAGTGAGCAGCGAGTTTTCCTGATTGTCCCATATCGCGAGGTTCACTGTATCGCCTGCGCGTATGATCGCGCTTTGCGGACCGCGGCTGGCGGTGGGCCAGCTGTAGTGGGAATTGGTGCCGGTGGCGGGCCATTGCGCGACCGCCGCGGCATTGACGCGGCTGACGCGCACCACTTGGTAGGTCGGGCTGGCGGCCCTTTCTTCCTTGATGATTTCCGAGGTGAGCGCGGCCCCGCGCGGCAGGCCGCAGGCGGGCAGGGACACGAGAACAAGGCCAAGGGCGGTCCATTTCAGGCCGTTGGTAATGGTCTTGGTCGTTCGGCCCACGCGTCTCGTCCCCCCGGTCGATTCCTGAGCGCCATTGGCAGCGGCGCCACCTCATCTACATGTCGCCTAGCGCATGAGACAACCTAAAATCGCCTCGGGATAGCGCCGGGCAAGCGGGTCGGCGCCGCTTGAACGCGCGCCGCGGCAGGCGAGAGGCCAATCACGCGAATTGCCCATGGTTCGGCCTGGCGGGGCGCGTTAGGCTGGTGTGAAGCAAACGGCATTTGGCAGGACGGCAAGCGAGGCGAGATGAAACAAAAGACGGTCATTGTCGGCGGCGGCGCCTGGGGCACGGCACTGGCCTGCACGTCGCTGCGGGCGGGGCGGGATACGGCGCTGCTCTGCCGCGACCCCGAGATGGCGCGCGCGTTGTCTGAGGACGGCAAGAACCCGCGCTACCTGCCCGGCATCACCCTGCCCGAGCGGATTGCGGCGGGCACCGACCCGGCAATTTTGCAGGACGCGGATATCGTGATCCTCGCCATTCCCGCGCAGCGCCTGCGCGGCGCGCTGCCGGCGCTGGCACCGCATCTTGCGCCCGGCGCGGTCCTTGTGAACACGGCCAAGGGCATCGAGGTGGCGACGGGCCTGCGCCTCAGCCGGGTCATTGCCAAGATCTGTCCCGATCACGCACAGGCGGTCCTGTCGGGGCCCAGCTTTGCCACCGATGTGGCGGTGGGCAAGCCGACAGCCGTGACGCTGGCTGCGGGCAGCGAGGAGGCGGCGCTGGATCTGTGCCGCGCACTCAGCTCGGACGCGTTTCGCGCCTATGCCAGCGCCGACATGGCGGGCGTCGAGACGGGCGGCGCGCTCAAGAACGTCTATGCCATCGCGGCCGGTGTCGTGATTGGCATGGATTACGGTGAGAGTGCCAAGGCCGCGCTGATCACGCGCGCATTCGTCGAATTGCGCCGCCTTGGGGCAGCGATGGGCGGGCGGCCGCAGACCTATATGGGCCTGTCGGGCTTTGGCGATCTGATGCTCAGTTGCGCCTCGGCGCAGTCGCGCAATTTCGGCTATGGCATGGCGCTGGGCCGGGGCGAGGATCTGGAGGGGCGACCCTTGGCCGAGGGCGCTGCAACCGTGCAGATTGCTGGGCGCATCGCGTCGGAGGCGGGCATCGACGCGCCGATCCAGCACATGACGCGCCAGTTGCTGGCGGGCGAGGTGACACCGCAGAACGCGATGCAGGCGCTGCTGACGCGGCCCATCAAGGAAGAGTTCTGAGCGGCTATCGCAGCCGCTTGAACACCGTTTTCAGCATGATTTCCCAGTCGTAGCAGAAGGACCGATTGCGCTGATAGATGAGGTCGATCCGCGCCTTGCGGGGCACGCAGCGGGCGGCATAGACGCGATCCGTCTCCTCTGCGCCGGTGCAGCGTGACAGCAGGTATTCCTCGTGCTGATGAAAATAAAGCGTGGCGAGGCCGGTGATGCCGGGCCGCGATTTCAGCACCTCGACATAGATGTCCGGGAACCGCTCGACATAGGTGCGCAGGGGCGGGCGCGGGCCGACAAGGCTGATATCGCCCTTCAGCACGTTCAGGATCTGCGGCAGCTCGTCCAGCCGCTTGGCGCGCAGCATCTTGCCCGTGCGCGTCAGCCGCGCCGCCTTGTCGCCGCCGGAGACGCCGCTGTCACGCTCGACGATGGTCATGGTGCGGAACTTGATCAGGCCGAAGGACTTGGTGGGCGTCTTCATCCGCTCGGCCACGTAAAAGATGGGCCGCCCGTCGCGGATGAGGATCAGCGCGGCCACCCATAGCGTGAGAGGCAAGAGGACCGTGCCCAGCACGATGGCCGAGATGAAGTCGAAAAAGCGTTTGAAGGGCGTCATGGCGCATCCCTCAGTTGCTGCCATTCAGCCACCATATGTGGGGTCGAGGATGCCTCGGGTTCGAACCGGTGCAGTGCGCTCAGTGCGCCGCAATCGAGCGTGATGGTCTGCACGGCACCGGGCGGCGCTTGCCGCATCCTGTAGGGCGTGCCCGATGCGTCCAGCAACGCCTGCATCGCGACAGGCCGGGGCGCGCCGATATTGAGTGTCTCCGGCAGGGCCGGCCCGAGATGCAAAAGCGTTTCCAACACGCGGGCCAGTGTCGCGGGGTCAATATAGCTGCGCCGCGGGCCTTGGCCATCGGCGAACCGGTCCAAAATCAGCGGGGCTGCATCGCTGGCGCGCGCGGCGTTCAGCATCAGCGCATCCGCGCCGAGGACGTTGCCGATGCGCAGGGCGCAGACAGGCGGCGCGGCGCCACGCACGGCCCTTTCGGCCTCCAGCTTGGCCGCGCCATAGGGGCTGGTGGGGGTGGGGCGGTCGTCCTCCGTGCAGGGGCGGTTCAGCGCCGTGCCATAGACCGCCGAGCTGGAGGCGAGCAGCATATGCGCCGCGCCCATCCGGGCCGCTGCCGCATGGCATATCCGCGCGACGGCAGCGTTCTGCCCCATGTCCGCGCCGGGGGCGGGGGTGGCACCTGCCAGCACCAGCAGCCGGTCAAATGGGCCATGCGCGGCCAGCGCCTCGGCGCCGTCTTCGGCGGACCACGTCACGTCGCCGCCCTGCCGCGCCTGTTGGATCAGTGTCAGCCCGCGCGGCGGGTTCGCGCGCCAGTGATGGCGCAGCATCCGGCCCACGCGGCCCGTGCTGCCGACCACCAAGACTTTCAGATTGTCTGCCACATGCGCCTCGTCAAAATTTCGCGCGCATCCTAACCGCTTTGGCGGCAGGTGCCAGAGCCGCGATCAGCGCCCGGCGTCAGGGATCAGCAAGGCGGCAGACAGGACCTTGCGTGTGCCGTCGAAGACGCTGGGCTTTTCGCCGCGCCAGCGAGCAAAGTGGCGGTGCGGTGCGGGGCCATCACCCAGCCTCGCCAATGTCTCGGCGGTTTCCTCCGTGATGCGCCCAAGGCGCAGGCGCAGGTTGTCCTGATATTGGCCGCGATGCTTGGCCTCCATCCGCAGGTGAAAGAGCGAGGAGCGGATGCGCGGCTTGATCTCCATCGCCGCGATCGCGCCCGGCGCGCCTTGCCAGATGCGCTGCGCCTCGGCGATCAGCGCGCTCGCATCCTTGCCGCGTGCCTGGCGCAGCAGCGCCCGCGCGGCCAAGGGCGCGGCGCGGCGCAGATCGTCCTCGGCGAACCGCCCCCGAGCCAGCGCATCGGCGGCAAAGAATAGCCGTCCGGCGCGCGCCATCTGCCCGGCGGCGAAGGCCTCGCATCCTGCCTCCATCAGCCGCTCCCACATCAGGTCACCGCGGCTCCAGCCGGATTTCTGCGCCAAAGCCCATTCGGGATCGCTGCGTTTAAATGCCCAGGTAAGCGGCACGGACCGTCTCGTTGTCGTGAAGCTCACTCGCGGGCCCCTCCATTGCGCAATTTCCGGTCTCAAGCACATAGGCATAATCGGCCAGCTCCAGCGCCAGCTCGGCGTTCTGCTCGACCAGCACGACCGATAGTCCTTGGGCGTTGATCTCCTCGATGATCTGCGCGATTTCCTCGACGATGACGGGGGCAAGGCCCATCGACGGCTCGTCCATCAGCAATAGGCGCGGTTTCGACATCAGCGCGCGGCCGATGGCGAGCATCTGCTGCTCGCCGCCCGACATGGTTTGGGCGCGCTGGCGCCGCCGCTCGCGCAGGCGCTCGAAGCGCTTGAACACGTCCTCGAGGTCATTCTCGATCCCGTCCTTGTCGCGGCGCAGGAACGCTCCGGTGCGCAGATTTTCCTCGACCGTCATGTTGGGGAAAATGCGCCGCCCCTCGGGGACATGTGCCATGCCATGCGCGACTACCTTGGAGGCGGGCAGCCCGTCGATGCGCTTGCCTTGAAACGTGATCTCGCCCTTGGTGATCGGGACCATGCCGGACATGGCGCGCAAGGTGGTTGTCTTGCCCGCGCCGTTGCCCCCGATGATGGTGACGATCTTGCCCTCGGGCACCTTGATCGAAATGTCGCGGATCGCATTGATCTTGCCGTAGTTCACGGAGATGCCCGTCATCTCAAGCAACATGGCGCGCACCCCCCAGATAGGCCTCGATCACGGCGGGATGATTGCGGATCTCCTTGGGTCCGCCCTCGGCCAGAAACTTGCCGAAACTCATGCAGGTAATGGTATCGCACAGGCCCATGATGGCCTGCATGTCATGCTCGACCAGCAGGATCGTTGTCCCGGCCTCGCGCAGGCGGCGCATCAGGTCCATCATCTGGCGCGTCTCCTCGGGGTTCATGCCGGTGAATGGCTCGTCCAGCAGCATGAGGTCCGGGTGGCTGGCATAGGCCACTGCCATGCCGAGCGCACGCTGGTGCCCGTGGCTGAGATCGCCTGCCCGCTCCTCCTTGAGGTGATCGAGGCCGAAGAATTCCAGCGCCTCGCCCGCCCGCGCCGCGGCGCCGCGCCGGTCCTCGGCATCCCAGCCGACGATCGCGGCAAAGATGTTGGGACGGAAGGGCATATGCGTGCCGACCAACGCGTTCTCCATCACGGTAAGTTCCGCAAAGAGCGTCGAGTGCTGGAACGTGCGTACCACGCCGCGGCGCGCGACCTCATGCATCTTCAGCCCCGAGATATCCTCGCCGCGCAAGAGCACGCGGCCCGAGGTGGGCGTATAGAAGCCCGAGATCATGTTGAACGTGGTCGTCTTGCCCGCGCCGTTCGGGCCGATCAGGCCGTGGATGCTGCCGTGATGAACGGTGAAGTTCAGCGCATCGACAGCCACAAGACCGCCGAAGCGCATGGTCAGATCCTCGACTTTCAGAAAATCGCTCATGACTTGGCCTCCTCCTTGGCGGGATCGCGCCGGCGCCGGGTGAATTTCTGCACGATGCTTTCCAGCCCGTTGGGCAGGAAGAGGATCGAGGCAATCAGGATCGCGCCGTAGATCAGCGGGCGCATCTGCTCAAAGCCCATTTCGCGCAGGACCACCTCGTTGAGGATGGTCAGCACGATACAGCCCAGGATCGGGCCGTAGAAGGTGCCGGTGCCGCCGACGATGGCCCATGTCAGCACGAAGACCATATAGTCCAGATCGAAACTGCCCGGATTGATCGTGCCGATATAATGCGCCAGAAGTGCGCCGCCGATGCCCGCAAACCCGCTGGCGACGGCAAAGGCCAGCGTGCGGTAGGCGCGCAGGTTCACGCCCGATGCTTCGGCCAGCTTGTCCTGCCAATGTACGGCATGAAAGGTGAGGCCCACCGGGCTGCGCTCGATCCGCCAGAGGATCCAGAGGCAGATCGCCACGATGAACCCGGCAAAGTAAAAGTAACTGACCGGCTCGAAGAAATCGAAATCATAGATGCCGATCGAGAAGTCGGGCATCGGGTCGATCCCCTTGAGGCCCTTGGCCCCGCCGAAGGGCTCGCGGAAATGCTTCCACAGAAGGCGGATGATCTCGCCCGCGGCAAAGCTGCCGATCAGGAAGTAAAAGCCCTTCATGCGAAAGAGCGGGAAGCTGAGAACAACCGCGATCAGCGCCGAGACAAGCCCGCCCAGCAGCATGGCGACGGGCACATAGACGCCAAGCTCCTTGGTCAGGAGGGCGCTGGCGTAGGCGCCGACACCCATGATGACGACATGCGCCAGCGACCATTCGCCGGTCAGCGTCAGCAGGCGGTAGGAGGTGACAAGCAGGATGTTGATGGTGAGGAACACCAGGATTTCCTGCTGCGAGAAGCTGAGGCCGTGGGGCAGGGCCAGAAGGGCGACGCCGAAGGCGATCCAGATCAGGGCTTTAAGCACGGTCGGCACTCCCGAAGAGGCCGGTCGGTTTCACGATCAGCACCAGCAGCATCAGGGTGAGGCCGGTGATATCGGCAATGACCCCGCCGTAGAAGGTGGTCACGAAGGTGTGGACGAAGGCATAGACGATCGACGCGATGATCGCCCCCTCGAGCGATCCGACGCCGCCGACGATGATGACGATGAAGGCGGTCACGATCACCGAATGGCCCATATGTGGGTTGACCGACACCAGCGGCGCGGTCAGCGCGCCCGCGATACCCGCCAGCCCCGCACCGATGAACATGGCAATCTTGGCCGTCTGCGCGATGGAAATGCCCTGCAGCTCCGCCGCCTGCGGATCCTGCGCCGACGCGCGCAGCGCCCAGCCGAACCGGGTGCGTTTCAGGAAATACCAAAGCGCCGAAAGCAGCAGCGCGGCGGCGATGATCACATAGACCCGCGCTAGCGGGATGCTGATGCCCTCGCCCAGTTGCACGACATGCTGCGTGACCGGGGGGATGAATTCCATCCGCACGCCAAAGCCCATCGTCGCCAGCGCCTGAAGGATCATCAGGAAGCCGATCGAGGCCACCAGCCCGCCAAGGGGATTGTCGCGCAAGGGCCTGAACAGCGCCCGCTCCATCAAGAGGCCAAGGCATCCGACGAAAAGAAGCCCGACGACGACCGCCAGAAAGAAGGGCATATGCATATCGGCATAAACGGCGACAACAACGTAGGCGCCGGCCATGAAAAGCTCGCCATGGGCGAAGTTGATGACGCCCATCACGCCGAAGATCAGCACGAGGCCAACCGCCACGAGCGAGATGTAGCTTGCGGCATAGACGGCATTCAGGCCGGTCTGGGCCAAAAGCGAAGGGTCCAGCATGGAGTGCACTCTCAATGAAAGGGGGGTAGGACCGGCGCGGCGCAAAGGATGCCGCCGCGCCTCGCAGACATGCGATCAGCCGCGCTGATCGTACATCTGGTTATAGGCCTGCATGTGCTTGATCAGCAGATCGCCGTGCTGATCGTACCAGTCCGGGATCGACTTAAAGCCCTTGATGACGGCCTTGCCATCCTCGATCACCACGACCGGCCAGTCGCCGACCAGCGCGTTGTCGATGCCAAAGAGCTCGGTCCCCCACCAGACCGCGTCGCCAAAGGCATGCTCGCCGGTGCCGCCCTCTTTCATGGCTTCGATCACGGCATCGGGCTCGGCGCTGCCAGCCTTTTCCGCGGCAGCCTTCCAAAGGTCCATGATCGACGCATATTCCCAGCTGACCGCGCCCCATTCGCCGGGGTGCCGCTCGGAATAGGTCTGGTAGAACTCGTTCGCGTTCTTGAAGTTGATATTGTCGCCGGCCAGCGCCGGATCGTCGAAATCCGGGAATTGGAAGATGAAGCCTTCCATGAATTCCTTGGACGTCTTGGCGATCATTTGGTCATAGAAGTCGGCGGTTGCGCTGATCAGCTTGCCCTCGTAGCCCTGCTGAAACAGCTGCTCGCAGATCGGATGCACGTAGTCCGAATAGCAGGTGTCGAGGCAGATGATGTCCGGATTGCTGGACATCAGGCGTGTGACGATCGGCGCAAAGTCGGTGGTGGCCGGATCAAAGAGCAGTGGCTCTTCCAGCATCTCGATGCCGCGCGCCTCGAAGGCGGCCAGATAGGTCGCGACCGAAGGCAGGCCAAGCGCGTCGTCCTGCGCGCAGATCACGGCGGTCTTGGCATCCGGATAAGTGTCGGCCAGATAATCGACGCCCGTCACGACATAGATCGGGTGCACCTCTGCGGGCGCGACCAGCGTGGTGCTGTCGGGGCTGAGATCCGAGGGCAGGAGGGTCGAGAAGAGCATCCCGGTCTTGTCGGCCACCGGCTGCACGCCGGGCCATGTGTCGCCGCCCAGCATCATGATGAAGCTGACGCCATCCTCGCGGATCAGCTTGGTCGCGCCGGTGCGGGCCTTGGCCGGATCGTATTCGTTGTCGTAGCTGACGAACTCGATGGGGTGTTTCGATCCCCCAAGATCGACGCCGCCTTCGGCATTCACGCGCTCGGCCCAGATCTGACAGCCATCAAGGCCGGGCTTGCCCCATGCGGCGACCGCGCCTGTCAGCGGCGCAAGAAAGCCGATCTTGATCGGCTCGCCCGCGGCCAGCGACATGCTGGGCAGGGCGGCAGAGGCGGCGGTGATGGCAGTGCTTTTCAGAAAGGTGCGGCGCGTGAGGCCGCGGGCCATAATCTTGGAAATCATCTGGTTTCTCCCATGTTGAGGCCGCAATTTTGGCGCGGCACATATCTTGGAGACCGAAAAAGGCGCGCTTTGACGGGCGTCGCCCCGCACCCGGATGCGCTCCGGTTTGATCGGGGCCCAAGGACGCGGCAGAGCGGTCTCGATCAAAGCGTAGCAGCGCGTCTCTTTCACAAGCAAGAAACTTTGTTGCCTTGTGGTGCAATTATTTGAACCAATTATGCGCCGCCCCGCGCGCTGCCTGATTGTTCAGCGCCTTTATACGTTGAGTATCAGGGGGTTGGGTGACAGCGGGGCTTGGGCGTCTGGTCTGCGTCAATGGACCAATTTCTGAACCGGATCAGCGCCGGCGCCTCCTTCGGTACCCTGCCTGGCATGGTCACACTTGCCCCTGTGCCCCTGCAAATGCCCATCCGCCATTGACCAGACGCTGCTCCCAAAGCTGGCCCAGATCGGACATTTCGGCGTGCAGCAGCCCGCCATGCCGGTCCAGCCATTCGGGGATCGAGCCGAACTCGGTGATCCGCGCCTTGCCCCCCTGAACCGTCACAACCGGCCAATCGCCGACAAGCGCGTTGGAAATGCCGAACATCTCCTCACCCCACCACTGCGCCGGGCCGAACGCATGGGTGACCTGCCCCAGCTGCTTCATCGCGGCCAGCACAGAGGCGGGCGCAAGGCTGCCGGCCTTTTCCACGGCGGCCTGCCAGATTTCCAGCGTCGCGACATATTCCCAGCTGACCGCGCTCCAGCTACCCGGGAAACGGCGGTTATACTCCTCAAAGAACATATCCGGCTGGTTGAAGAAGAACGCCTTTTCCCGCAGCATCGGATCGTCGAAATCGGGAAACTGAAAGACCGTGCCTTCCATGAACTCCGCCGATGTCCGCGCCACCAGCGCCGGATAATTGTCCAGCGTGCAGGACACGATCTGGCCGGAGAAGCCGCGCGCATGGGCGTATTCGGTCATTGCGTGCACCATCGGCGCATAGCTGGTGGACCAGCAGAGAATATCCGGCGCGCTCTCCAGCATCGCGTCCACGATGGCGGCGGGGTCCGTTTCTTGGGGCGGGTACTGCACCTCCTTGGCCAGTTTGATCCCGGCGGCCTTGAACGCCGCGCGATAGGTGGCCAGCGAGGGCAGCCCCAGCGCGTCGGTCTGGCTGCAGATCGCCGCGGTCCTCAGCTCGGGCCGCGCCCGCGCCAGCCAATCCACACCAGTCACCGTATAGATCGGGTGCAACTCACTCGGTGCGATCAGCCACGGGGTGTCGGGCGTCAGGTCTGACGGCAGCAGCGTGGAGGTCAGCACCTTGGAGCGCATCAGGAAATCGCGCACCGGAGTAAACGTATCGCCCCCCAGCATCATCAACAGCGACACCTCGTGCCGCTGGACCATCTGGCGCGCGCCCTCCATCGAATGGTCGGGGTCATAGCCGCAATCGAAGGCATGAATGCGCACCGGATGCCGCTGCCCGTCGATCAAAAGGCCGCCTGCAGCGTTCAGCCAATCCTCCCAGATGCGCGCGCCATTGAGGCCCGGCAGGCCCCAACTCTCGACCGGGCCGCTGAGCGGGCCCAGAAAGCCGATATTGACGGGCGCGCGTGTGCCTGCGCTGAGACGCGGCAGCGCGCTGCGCACGGCAAGGCGGTGGGCAAAGCTGGATTCTGTCATGAGGGCCAATCTACTACCTCACCCGCCTGTGCGGGCAAGCTCTTTCACTGTTCTTCAAATACTCAAAACGAAAACACCCGCGCCAAGGCGCGGGTGCTCTCCGGTTCAGTGATAGGGTCCGAAATCAGTGGGCATATTCCTTGATCTCACCCGACTTGAGCCGGCCCGCGTAGCTGTTCAGCTCGCGCCGCACCAGCTTCATCAGGAAGTAGAGCGCAAAGATATTGACCACCGCCATCGAGAAGATTGCCGCGTCCGAGAAGTCGATAACCGGGCCGAGGCTGGCCGCCGCACCGATCACGATGAAGACGCAGAAAATGATCTTGAAGGTCAGCTCGGATGTCTTGCCCTCGCCAAAGAGGTAGGTCCATGCCTTGAGGCCATAATAGCTCCAGGAGATCATGGTCGAGAAGGCAAAGAGAACCACCGCGATGGCCAGCACGTAGGGGAACCAGCTGATTGCCGATCCGAACGCCGCTGAGGTCAGCGCGACGCCGCTCGTGTCGCCCACCGTGGCAATGGCCGTACCCGCCTCGTTCAGCACGAACCGGCCCGTCGCCTCATCCATGATCAACTGACCCGAGATGGTGATGACCAGCGCCGTCATGGTGCAGATCACGACCGTGTCGATCAGCGGCTCCAGCAGCGAGACAAAGCCTTCGGTGATCGGCTCTTTCGTGCGCACCGCCGCGTGGGCGATGGCCGCCGAACCGACGCCCGCCTCGTTGGAGAACGCCGCCCGCTTGAAGCCCTGGATCAGCGCGCCGACTAGGCCGCCGGCTACGCCAAGGCCGGTGAACGCCCCGGCAAAGATCTGGCCGAAGGCCGCGCCGATCTGGTCGTAATTGGCTAGAATAATGACGAGCGCCGCACCCACATAGAGAATGCCCATGAAGGGAACGACCTTTTCGGTGACCTGCGCGATGGACTTGATCCCGCCGACGATGACGGCAAAGACCACGCCCGCAAAGACGACGCCGGTGATCCAGCCGGGATAATCCCCCACGATGCCCGCGATCTGCGCATGGGCCTGATTGGCCTGGAACATGTTGCCCCCGCCCAGTGCGCCCAGAATGCAGAAGATCGAGAACATGATGGCGAGAAAGCCACCGCCGGGCAGGCCCAGCTCGGCAAAGCCCTTTTTCATGTAGTACATCGGCCCGCCCGAGACGGTGCCGTCGGGATATTCATTGCGGTATTTCACCGCCAGCGTGCATTCGGTGAACTTCGACGCCATGCCCAGAAGGCCCGCAAGGATCATCCAGAAGGTCGCGCCTGGCCCGCCGATGCCGACGGCCACCGCGACGCCTGCGATATTGCCAAGGCCCACAGTGCCAGACAGCGCTGTGGTCAGCGCCTGAAAGTGACTGACCTCGCCCGCGTCATTGGGATCGGAATAGTCGCCTTTGACCAGCTTGATTGCGTGGCCGAAAAAACGGAACTGAACGAAGCCGAAATAGAGGGTAAAGATCGACGCGCCCACGACCAGCCACATCACGATCCACGGAAAGGTGGTGCCGGGGAAGGGCGCAAAGATCAGGTTGACGAAGGGGCCGGTAAAGTTGGCAAAAGCTTCGTTGACGCGGGCGTCCAGCGTCAGGGTCTCTTGCGCAATCGCGCCTGCCGGCGCGGCGATGGCCGCGGCGGCGATCAGGGCCTGTTGGATGAGTTTCATGATCTGTCCCCTTCAGCTGACAACAGTGACGGGCACAGGAGAGCTCATCACGAGGTTTGAGGTGGAGCTGCCGAAGAACCGCTTGGCAAAGCCGCCTTCGGAGGCGCGCGCGACGATGATCTGCTCGGCGCCGGTGTCCTTGGCTATCGCCATCAGGGCATCGGACACATCGCCGTGCTTGACCAGCCCCTGCGCCTTCAGGCCTGCGTCATTCAGCTGTTTGACCGCCGGATTGACCACACGCTCCATCGCGGTCTTGATCTCGTCCTCGCGGCGCTTGTGGCGCTGCTCGTTTTCCTCGGCTGTCTGGAACGAGAAGGGCGACCATTCGACGATATAGGCCACCACTAGCTCGCAATCTCCGATCAGTTCGGCGAGGCGGCGCGCATATGTCAGCGCCCTCTCGCCCGAGGCGTGACCATCAAGGCCCACCACCAGTTTCGTTGTCATTGTCCCGTCTCCTCCTGTTTTTATGCCTGCCACCATCGCCACCGCGTTCCGCAACGGCGCAGTCACCGGCGCTGCTTTGCGCGTAAAAAGCGGCAACTGCGGCGAATCGTAGCAGATATTTGACGAAGGCCATCATTTTTTGTGATGCCGCTTGTGGCGCCCCTCTTGAAATCGACCGGGATCATGCAAGTGGACAGAGCCGGGCAAACCGCCTATCGCCATGTCGAACCCAGCCAAGAGGCGCGCCAATGCCGAACAATCAGCCTTTCGAGATCGCGGGCCACAGCATCGCGCCCGGCACCCGGCGCACGGTCGATATTCCAGTCAGCACGCTGTCGGATCACACGCCGGTCAACCTGTCGGCGCATGTGGTGCACGGGCGAAAACCGGGGCCTGTGATGTTCGTCTCGGCCGCGATCCACGGCGATGAGGTGATCGGTGTCGAGATCGTGCGCCGCCTTCTGCGCGCCGCACCTTTGCGCGGGCTGGCGGGCACTTTGCTGGCGGTGCCCATCGTCAACACTTACGGGTTTCTGAACAATGCCCGCTACCTGCCCGACCGGCGCGATCTGAACCGCTGCTTTCCGGGGGGCGCGACGGGCTCGATGGCGTCGCGGCTGGCCGATATCTTCATGCGCGAGATCGTGATGCGCGCGGATGTGGGGATCGATCTGCATTCGGCGGCTGTCCACCGCTCCAACCTGCCGCAGATCCGCCTGACGCCGGGCAATGACCGGCTGGCGGCGCTGGGCCGGGCCTTTGGCGCGCCCGTCATGCTGAATTCCAAGCTGCGCGAGGGATCGCTGCGCATGGCCGCCGAGGAGGCGGGCGTCGACGTGTTGCTCTACGAGGGCGGTGAGGGGCTGCGCTTTGACGAGCTGGCATCACGCTCGGGCCTGGCGGGAATCCTGCGGGTGATGCAATCGCTGGGAATGGTGGCGCAAAAGGGCGTGCCGAGGCCGCGCGCGGCCACCGTCATGTGCAGCGCCTCGCGTTGGTTTCGCGCGCCTGCGGGCGGGCTCTTTCGCGGCTATCGCGCCACCGGCGACGCGGTCGAGGCGGGCACGGTTCTGGGCGCGGTGACCGACCCCTTCGGCGAGGCCGAGGCCGAGCTGATCTGTGACGAGGCGGGCATCGTCATCGGGCGCAGCAACATGCCGGTGGTCTATGAGGGCGAGGCGCTGTTCCACATCGCCAGCACGCCGCGCGGCGAGTTCGCCTCGGACGGCGTCGCGGCGCAGATGGACGCGGCGCCCCTCTTTGACGAGGACGAGATTCTCTAGCGCGTCGCGTCGCGGTTCTGTGGCAGCAGGAAGATCGACACGATCAGCAGGCTGAAGATCAGCTCGTAGACCTCCCATTTGCGGTCTGCATCCAGCACGGCAATGATGATGCTGGCGATCAGTGCGATGGCGGCATGCTTCAGCCACGGCACCGGCACGGCGAACCTGTCGGCCAGCGCGGCGATGCGCCCGCCCTTGGGATAGATCAGCGGCAGACCCACGAGGTAGAGCAGGATGCAGATGGTCAGGACCGGGCCGAAAAGCGATTTGGTCAGATGCACATCGCCCACCATCAGGTTGTGCAGGTTCGTCTCGTTCTGCTTGTTGTTCTCGACAAAGAACTCGCCGGATTCCCAGCCGATGATGCGCTGACCCCACGACACTTCCTCGCCCGCCGCCACAAAGAACATCAGACCGTAGATGGCGGTCATCACAGCTGCGCCGCGCCGGCCCTGCCGCCACAGCGACGTGGCGTGGATCGCCATGACGATGCTGGCGACCAGCAGGAAGAGGGCCGTGCCGTATTCGACCAGCCCGTCCTCCTTGGCGAAGGTCAGCGTGAAGTAGTCGGGCGCTGCGAAGGCGAGTATGACGGTGGCCACCAACGTGGCGACGATGATGACCATCAGGCCGGTGTCTAATTTGCGATGAAGGGTCATGGCGCGCGCCTTTCGGGTCAGCCGGGGGTCGCGGCGCCGGGGCGCCACAAATCTGCCCCCGCAGATAGGCCAGCAGGCCAGAGGCATCAAGATAAAACGGCAGGCGCTCTGGGGCGTGCGCCTGCCCGCCAAGGCGCGCCGCATCCCGCCTAACTGCCTATTTTTGCAGCAAACAGCCCCTCGCGGCCGGCATCGGCGGGGTGCCGCTACGTTACCTGCCCGGAAGGCCGCGCAGAAGCCTTGCAATCGTGCACCGAAAGCATGAGGGTATGGACGTTGCAGCAGACGCGTGGCCGGAGGAGGGCGCGCGGCGTTGTCCTTTTTGTTGCCGCGCTTTCGAGCGCCGGGCCGGGATGCTGCAGGCAGGAGGACATAAACATGGACCAGACATGCACAGTATAATTCGCGTCATCGACGCCCTGAACGAGGTGGTCGGACGTATTGTCTCTGTTGTTGCGATCATTTTCGCCGGGATCATCATTTACGACGTCGTCATGCGCTACGCCTTCAGCGACCCGACGCGGTGGGCCTTTGACGTGTCCAAGCAGCTTTTCGGGTTCTACTTCGTCATGCTGGGCGGGTATGCGCTGCGCCACAAGGCGCATGTGCGCGTCGATATCGTGACCGAGAATTTCAGCCGCGGATGGCAGCGCATCATCGACGTGCTGGGCTATCTGATCTTCTTCTTTCCCTTCACCTATGTGTTCACCACCCGCTCGTGGGATTTCGCGATGAAGTCGTGGAACCAGGGCGAGACGACCTATGGCGCCATACAGATGCCGGTCTATCCGCTGAAAATGGCGATGGTCGTGGCGGCCGCATTGCTGCTGATCCAAGGCATCGCGGAGGTGCTGAAAGTCATCCTCGACGTCGACACCACCTCCGAAGAGGCGATTTGATGAATCCTGAACTGATTGCACTTCTCATGTTCGGCCTGCTGCTGGCGGGCCTGTTCATGGGGCACCCGCTGGCCTTCGTTTTGGGCGGCACAGCCGTTCTGACGGCCATCATCACCGGCAAGACGATGGTGCTGGGCATCGTCATCAACCGCGTCTTTGGCGACGTGCTGGACAATTACACGCTGATCGCGATCCCGCTTTTCGTCCTGATGGCCAGGTTCTTATCGGATTCAGGCGTCACCGACCGCATGTTCGAGGCGCTGCGCCTTTTGCTCAGCAACGTGCGGGGCGGCCTTGCTTTGGCCGTTGTCTTCATCTCGATCCTGTTGGCCGCCACGACGGGCATCATCGGCGCGTCGATCACCGTGATGGGCGTGATGGCCCTGCGCCCCATGCTGCAATATGGCTATGCGCCCACGCTGACCACCGGCGTCATCGCGGCCTCGGGCTGCCTTGGCATCCTCATCCCTCCGTCGATCATGCTGATCCTCATGGCCAGCTATTCGCCGCTGACGGTGGGCGATCTCTTTGCCGGCTCGATGATCCCCGGTGTTCTGCTGGGCCTCAGCTACGCGGTCTATGTCTATATCATCTCGGTCGTGCGGCCCGATCTGGCGCCGTCCGTCCAACAGGACGAAAAGATCAGCCGCCCCGCCCTGCTGCGGATGCTGGTGGTCGAGGCGCTGCCGCCCCTCGTCCTGATCTTCGGCATCCTCGGCTCGCTTCTGGCCGGGATCGCGACGGCGACCGAGGCATCGGCCATAGGCGCGGGCCTTGCCCTGCTGATCGTCATCATTCGCAAGCGCTTTCACTGGCGCACCTTCTACAGCGCCATGCTGGAGACGGGCCGCACCTCGGCGATGATCCTCTTCATCGTCGTCGGGGCCACCGCCTTTACTGGGGTGTTCAACATCACCGGCGGGCTGCGCGCCACGCAAGAGATCATCCGCAGTCTCGACATGGAGCCGTGGATGCTGATCACGATGATGATGTTCATCGTCTTCATCCTTGGCGCGTTTCTTGACTGGACCGGCATCGTTCTGCTGTCCTTCCCGATCTTCCTGCCCATCGTGCAGGAGATGGAGGGCGTCAGCCTGCTGTGGTTCGTCGTGCTGATGGCCGTGGTGCTGCAGACCTCGTTCCTGACGCCACCCTTCGGCTACGCGCTCTTCTACTTACGGGCCATCGCGCCAAAAGAGGTGCGCACGGGCCATATCATCCGCGGTGTCCTGCCCTTCATCGGGCTGATCGTCGCGATGTGCGTCTTGGTTGCTGCCTTCCCGCCACTGGTGGAGTGGCTGCCAAGCGCTCTTTACGGAAACTGATGCTAACCACAGGGAGAATTAAGCATGACTAAATTGACAATTCTGGCCGCCGCAGCCAGCGCCGCATTCGCGGGGCAGGCGATGGCGCAGGAAACCTGGACCATGACCACGACCTGGCCCTCGTCGCTGGAGCTGATCGAGACCGACAAGCATTTCGTCGACCTGGCGAACAAGCTGACCAAGGGCGAGCTGACCATCGAGTTTTTCGAGGGCGGATCGCTGGTGCCGGCGGGCGAAGTCTTTGGCGCGGTCGAATCCGGCACCGTGCAGGCGGGCGCCGACTGGCCGGGCTACTGGGCGGGCCGTGACGCCGCGTTCTCGGCGCTGGCCACCACGCCGTCGCTGTTCAACGCAGTCGACTACGCCAACTGGATCCAGGAATGGGGCGGCGCTGAGATCTATGACGAGATCTACGGCCAGTTCGGTATGGTCTATCTGCCCTACGGCCTGACCAACAACGAATCCGGCTTCCGCACGAACGAGCCGATCACCTCGCTCGAAGATCTGCAGGGCAAGCGCCTGCGCCTGTCGGGCCTTGAGCAGGGCAAACTGCTGGAGCAGCTGGGCGGCAATCAGGTGTCGATGTCGGGCGGCGAGATCTATCAGTCGCTTGAGCGCGGCGTGATCGACGGTGCCGAATTCTCGACCCCGAACGTGGACTGGTCCGCGGGCTTCCAGCAGGTCACCAAATACTGGGCGACCCCGGGCTGGCACCAGTCGGCGTCGGTCTTTGGCGTGATGATCAACAAGGCAAGCTGGGACGCGCTGAGCGAAGAGACCCGCGAGAAGCTGCAGATCGCGGCGGATGCCACGATGATGTGGTCGCTGGCCTTCACCGAAAAGCGCGCCACCGAAGCCTATGCCAAGTTCGACGAGGCGGTCGAGATCAACCGCTATGACGATGAGACCCTGGCAAAAGTACAGCAGATGGCCAACGAGGTCATCGTCGAGGTCGCGTGCGAGAACCCCAACTCGGCCAAGGTCTATGTGTCGATGCTGGAGTACCTGAACGACTACGCCCAGTGGCGCGACGCCTCGGCCCCGTTCAACCTGGGCCGGACGCCGAATGGCCCGGACGTGCAGAAGATCAAGGACTGCATGTAAGGCTTAACGCCTTCCGGTGAGAGATGGAGAGCCCCCGCGATGAGCGGGGGCTTTTTGCATGGGGGGCTGCGGTGAGTGTATCGGGGCTTTGTAGCCGCTTTCGTGGCCGGCCCGATGCCGTGCCTTGCAATTCGCCCGCCGAGTGAAGATCATGTCTAATCGGGCATGGCAGAGCGGAACCGGAACCAGTGGAAAACGCCAAGACACGGGCAAATAATGACGGGTCGATCTTTCGGCTTGGACAGAACTGTTGGCGCACGGCCCAGGCCGATAGGATCGCCCTTATCGTGGATGCGGCGGATTACTTCCGTGCCTTGCGCAAGGTTTTCCTCGCGGCGCGGCGCGAGTTGCTGCTCATCGGGTGGGATTTCGATTTCGAGATCGAAATGCTGCCGGGGGAAAGCGACGATGACGGTCTGGCGCCCGACGGGTTTCCGAACCAGCTTGGGGCGTTTCTCGAGGCGGTCGTGGATCGCTCACTGGATCTTCACGTCTACCTTCTGAAATGGAATGGCGCGGTTTTGGTGGCCCCCGGGCGGGTGGTGCCATCGGTTGCCCTCAGCGTCTTCGGAAGCGATCGTATTCACTTTGCGCTCGACGGGCACCACCCGTTCGGGGCCTGCCATCACCAGAAGATCGTCGTTGCCGATGACAGCATCGCCTTTTGCGGAGGCATCGACGCGACCGAGGACCGTTGGGACACGTCCGAGCATCTGCCGGACGATCCGCGCCGGGTGCGCAAGGATGGATCCCCGTCCGAGCCGTGGCATGACGCAACCTCTGCCCTCACCGGCCCGGTGGCGACCGCGCTGGCCGAGCTGTCGCGCCAACGCTGGCACCGCGCAACTGACGAGATGCTGGAGCGGCCGGAAGGCGCCGAGGCCGACATCTGGCCTGACGGTCTGGAGGTCGATGCCCGGGAGGTTGAGGTCGCCATTTCGCGGACCGAGCCGCCCTATGACGGCGAGGCGCTGATCAACGAGATCGAGCAGCTATATCTCACCGGGATCGAGGCGGCGACTAAGGCGATCTACATCGAGTCCCAGTACTTTGCCTGCGAGTCGATATTCGCCGCGCTCAGGAAGCGCCTGAGCGAGCCGGACGGCCCCGAGATCGTCGTGATCAACCCGAAATTCGCCGAGTCGCAGTTGGAAGATGACGCGATGCATGTGCTGCGCGGCCGGATGATAGAGGAGTTGCGCGACGCTGATCATCAGGACCGGTTTCGCATGTATTACCCCGTGACCACCGAGGGGCAGCCGATCTATGTCCATGCCAAGGTCATGATCGTCGATGCCGCCGTTTTGCGCCTTGGGTCCAGCAATCTCAACGATCGCTCGATGGGGTTCGATACCGAATGTGACGTGACGATCGAAGGGCCCGAGGATCTTATCGACGGGTTCCGCACGCGGCTCGTCTCCGAGCATCTCGGTGTCTCGCCTGAAATCCTCAAAAACACCTTGCAGGATGAAGGCTCGTTGATCGCGGCGATCGAAAAGCTGAACGCATCCGAAGGGCGCGGACTGCGCGAAATCGAAGGCCGGTCCGAGGGCACCGTGGGCGGCTTCCTTGCCGATACCCGTCTGCTGGATCCTCGTTATCGACCTGGCGAGGCATCGACGGCGGGTGAAGGCCTGCGCCCCCGGCATCTGGCCGTGGTCGC
Source organism: Roseovarius roseus (assembly GCF_043355935.2). Classification (NCBI taxonomy): domain Bacteria; kingdom Pseudomonadati; phylum Pseudomonadota; class Alphaproteobacteria; order Rhodobacterales; family Roseobacteraceae; genus Roseovarius; species Roseovarius roseus. The sequence continues at coordinate 57,757 of NZ_JBHFPE020000002.1, forward strand.
GGGTGTTGCTGTGCTGGCCTCTATGGGATGGATGGCGTGGCGGAAATGGAGTGGACGCAACTGACACGCAGATCGAGCGCCACGGTGATGGCCCTTGCAGATGCGCGATGTCGTAGGGCCATTGCCAACCGCGACGCGCGGGCCGTCATAGAGAGAGCATTGGCCACGCACATGGAACTGCTCAACGGTTGGTGGTCAGTCTGCTTCTCGCGCGCTCTTTGACTGCTTCGGATGATGCCGCGTGCCCCGCAGGTCCTGCAGGACACCGTAGAAGGCCGGCAGTACCACGAGGACCAGAACCGTGGCGGTCAAGAGGCCGAAAACGACGGCAATGACCAGCGGCTTCAGCGTCTGCGCCTGGGTCGAGGTTTCCAGCAACAGCGGAGCCATGCCCATGATGGTGGTCGAGACCGATACGAAGATGGGGCGAAAGCGGGCGCGGACGGCTTGCCCGGCGGCGTCAGCGGCTGACAGCCCGTCGGCGCGGCGGGCATTGATCGCACCGACGAGCAGGATCGCGTTGTTCACCACGATCCCGGCCAGCGACGCCGCCCCGACCAGCGATGGCATCGAGATGTTATAGCCCATCAGCGCATGGCCCCAGATCACACCGAGAAAGGCGAGCGGAATGGTCAGCATGACGATGAGCGGCTCGATATAGCTGCGGAACTGGAAGCTGAGCACGAGGTAGATGCCAACCAGTCCGATCAGGAACCCGCGGGCGATCGAGGCGATGGTTTCCGCCGAATTGGCGGCCTGCCCGTCGATCTGGAAGCCGAGGCCCGGGGTCGCGGTGACCAGATTACGCAGGAAGCTATCAGCCAGCCGCGCGGTGATCGCATCGGCATTGCCAGTCCGCCCGTCTACATCTGCCGAGACGGTCAGCGTGCGCAGCCCGTTGCGCCGCGCGATACTGCCCCAACCACGGGCCTCTGTGATCGTGGCGACACTGGACAGCGGCACCGTCCCACCGGAGGGAATGGCGATTTCGAAGGCGGTCAGGTCGGCGCGGGTGTCACGGTCGGCATCGCCCAGCCCGACCTCCAGATCCCAGGCCAGGTCGCCACGCCGGATTTCGGACAGTTGCGTGCCAAGAAAGGCGGCGCGCAGTTGCCCTGCGACATCGCCGGCCGTCAACCCCAGGGCCTCGGCCCCGGGCGCAAGGTTCAGGCGCAGCTCGGGTGCGCCTGGCCGCAGATCCAGGATCGCATTGCGAACGCCAGCGTAGCTTTCCAGCTCTGCCAAGGTCGCGCGACCCGCAGATGCCAGCGTTGTAAGGTCGGGATGGGTCAGGCGCAACTCCACTGCGATACCCTGCGGGCCGATGCCCGGCTCTGTCAGGATCAGGGATTCGACGCCGGGCAGCGCTCCGATCTCGTTGCGCCAGAGGGTGGCGATCTCATCGAGCGTGCTGGCGCGTGTCGCGGCCCCCAGCAGATCGACCGCGACCGTCGCGACATGGGCGCCGGACTCGCCTGCCGAAAGGTTGCGGCCCATGCGCGTGATCCGGCGGATCACCAGCGGCTGGGCGCCGGGCTGATCAGGCGTCAGGCGGGCATCGACGCGGTCAAGCGCGGTCTCGACCTGTGCGACGGCGTCGGTTGTCCGCGATAGCGGTGTCCCCGGAGGCAGAAGCAAACGCGCCTCCAGCACGTCTCCGTCAATCTCGGGCATTGCCTCGCGCTTGACCACGCCGCCCCCCATCGCACCGACGGTCAGGACAAGCGCGCCGATGGCCAACCCTGCAACCAGCCAGCGCCAGCGGATCGCGGCATCTGCCAAACGGCCAACCCCTTTTTCGCGCAGGGCGTCGAACCCCGCATCAAAGCGGATGCGAAAGCGCGAAGGCGCGCTTTCCTTCAGCCCGCCCTTCAGATGATGCGGCAGGATCAGGAAGGCCTCGATCAGCGAGGCCGCCAAAGCGGCCAGAAGGACGACCGGCAGAACCTCCAGCACGGCGCCAAGCTCTCCGGCAAGGAAGGCAAGCGGCAGAAAGACCGCCACCGTGGTCAGGAAGGAGGAGATGACACCGGGGGCCACCGCCGCGACGCCGGCGGACACGGTTTCGACTGTGGCGCTTTTGGCCGCGTGCACGGCAATTGAATCCGCGATCACGATGGAATCGTCCATCACGATCCCGATCGCCATCAATAATGCCACCAGCGTCATCATGTTCAGGCTGAGGCCGGTCAGCGTCATCCACGCGAAGGCACCGGCAAAGGCGACAGGAAGGCCCATGGCGGCCCAGATCGCAAAGCCGGGTCGAAAGAACAGGCTCATCACCGCGACCACCAGCACGAGGCCGATCACCCCGTTCTGCACCAGCATCAAGAGCCGGTCGCGAATGATTGAGGTGACATCCTGTACCACCTCGACCGAAATCGTTTCCGGCAGGTGCGCGGTCTCCTTGTCCACCAGTGCCGTGACGCCGTCCAGAACCCGCAGCGCATCCGCATCCAGGGCCTTGGCCACATCGATCAGGATCGCCGGTGTGCCGTTGACGAATGCCCGGTCATGGGGCGGCTCGAACCGTTCTTCGATCTCGGCGACGTCACCCAGTAGCAGGGTTGCGCCATTGGGCAGCACCAGCACCGGGATCGCGGCGAGGCTGCTGGCCGTGTCACGCTCGGCAATGAAGCGCAGGGTCAGGTCCGCCCCGCTGCCCTCCAAGGAGCCCGCGGGAAGATCAACATTCTGCGCGGCGACCGCGGCGGCCAATGCGGCCGGGGTCAGCCCGTGGCTGTCCAGAACGGCGCGCGTGGCCGTGATGCTGAACGTGCGAATACCCAGCCCGCTGCGCGCGGCGGTCGCGACGCCGGGCAGGGCGGTCAGGCGATCGGATAGCGCATCGGCATAGTGATCCAGTTCGGGCAGCGGCAGATCGCCGGAAATGGCAACGGACGTGACCGGGTCGGTGCGGTGCAGTTCGCGCACGATCGCGGGCTCGGCGCGGTCGGGAAAACTGTCGATCGCCGAAACCTCGGTGCGCAGCGAATTGACGAAACGCAGCCCTTCATTGCCCGGGGCCATGGTGGCCACGGCGCGGGCGTGGCCGGTTTGCGCGGTGCAGGTGAATGTCTCCAACCCCTCGACGCCCTGCACCCCGTCCCAGAGCGGGGCGCAGATCGCCCCTTCCACATCCTCGGCCGAGGCTCCGCGATAGGGCACGGTGACCTCGGCCTCGACCGCACGGAAATCGGGGAATGTCTCGCGCAGCAGGCCGGGCGCGGCAAAGACACCGGCCGCAAGAAACAGCAGAAGCAGCAGGTTTGCCGCCGTCGGGTGGGCGGTGAACCACCGGATCATTCGGTGATCTCGACGGGCGTCAGCGCGAGGCCCGGGATGGCAGGGACTATATCATCCAACACCACACGGTCGCCGGGCGCGAGGCCGTTAGTCAGGACAACGCGGCCGTCCTGGGCAAAGGCCGGAGTGACGGGGCGCAGCTCCAGCAAATTGCCTGGACCCACCAGACGCACCATCCCGGCATGGAGCGCGGATTCGGGGATGACGATGGCATCCGCCAATGGCGCGCCGGACAGGGTGAGTTGCACCTGCATGTTGGGCACCAGCGGCAGGCGGCGGGGGGGATCTGCCCCGGCATAGGGATCGTCGACCGTCACCACGACGGGCACGGTGCGGGCGCGCGCATCAAGCCTGCCCTCGATCCGGGTGACGCGGGCGGGCCATTCCTGCGCGGGGTCCGACAAGGGGCTGAGCGTGACCTCGATCCGTGTCGCCGGCACATCGCGCATCATGTCCGCAAGGGTTATGCCGCCCGGCTCATCGCCGATCAGCCGGCGAAAGGTGTTGATCGGCAGATGCACGACAACCTCGGCGGCCGCGATGCCGTCAGCGCGGATCAGCACCTGTCCGGGGGTGACGATTTGAAATCGTTCGGTGGCGACCTCGGTCACGCGCAGATCGAAAGGGGTCGCAAGCGTTGTGCGATTCAATGACCGGCGCGCACGGTCCAGCGCGGCTTGTGTGCGCGCAGTCTGCGCCTTGATCCGCGCTTCGCGGGACGGAATGAGGGCCAGCGCATTCTCCAACTCGGCCACCGTGCGGCGGGATTGCAGCGCGGCGCGCTCGGCCTCGTCGGCGCGGGCTTGCGACACGGTGCCTTGGTCGGCCAGAGCACGGGTTCGGGCGAAATCGCCCTCGGTCAGGGATAGCCTTTCACGCTCCAGATCCAGAATGCGGGCGGTGTTGGCGGCCTCGGCGGCCAACTGCGCGCCCTCGGCGGCGAGGGCGCCCAGATCCGCCTCGGCCTGCGCCAGCGTGAGTTCATAATCCGCAGGGTCAATGCGCAGCACCTCAGTGCCCTCGGGCATCAGGCGCCCTGCTTCCAGACCGGGATGCTGCCAGATCACCTCGCCTTGAACCTCGGCCACTGCAACCCAGGCATCGGCGGCACGCAGGTTGCCCCAGGCCGTCGCGGTGGGTCGGATCACTTCGGGTGTGACGGTCATGACTCGAACGGGATGGGCGGGGCTGCCGCCCTCGATCTGCGCAGGGCCGGGGGCCGATGCGACCATCCAGACCGCCGCGGCGATACCAAGCGCGATGGGAGGCAGGGCAAGAAGCGGGGCAAATCGCATGTCGGCTCAGCCCCGTGCCGAGCGCATGCGGGCCGGCGAGTTGCTGCGCGCGACCAGCGCGCGCGAATACCCGGTTGGGGCGGCGTTGGCGGACATGACGGACATCCCCTTGGTTGCGTATCTGCGAGTCGGAACCTGCGTTGCAGTCCGGGGCAATATAAGTTAGCAAGTTATAACTAACAATAGGGGCTTCCAATGGCCGGTCGTCAAAGCGCAGAGGATCGCAAAGCGCAGATCGTTGCCGAAATGCTGCGACTGGCGGACGAGATCGGGCCGGATCGGTTGAGCACGACGGATTTGGCCCGGGCCGTAGGGCTCAGCCAGCCTGCGATCTTTCGCCATTTTCCGACCAAGGGCGCGCTTTGGCTGGCTGTGGCCGAGGATATCGCGAAGAGACTGCAAGACGCCTGGGCCGCCGCCGATGCCAGTGCCAGCGCGCCACCTGAGCGGCTGAAAGCGCTGATCAAGGCGCAACTGACCGCGATCACGGAGACCCCGGCCTTGCCCTCGATTCTCTTTTCGCGCGAATTGCAGGTGGACAACCCGGCACTGCGCGATGTGTTTCGCGGGCTTCTTGCCAAGTTTCAGGCGTATCTTGTCGCCGCGATCCGGAATCAGCAAGCGGCTGGTGTCATATCTTTGCAAGTTGCGGCCGAGGATGTGGCGGCGCTGCTAGCATCACTGGTACAAGGCGTGGCGATCCGGTGGACGCTGGGTGAGCGCGGATTTCCCCTGGTGCAGGAAGGTCTTCGGCTATTCGACGTGCAGTTGGCACTTCTGCAACCGCAGAAGGACGTTTCCGGCGAATAGGCGGCGTCCGATCGGTGCATCCGCCCTTCACGGGGATTAACGCGACATCACTCGGTCACATCCTCGATCCACGTTTTCGAGGCCACCGCGCGCGGCAATCCCAGCGGGCCGATGGCGAGCATCGCAACCTGCATCAAGGCCGCGGCCTCAATCCCCTCGTCCTTCGCGCGGCGGGTATGCGAATGCACGGCACCCTCCGATCCGGCCCCGACGGCAAGCGCCAATTTGACGAGCCGTCTTTCGCGGGCTGTCAGCGGACCGCAGTCGGCGGTTGCCTTGCCGAGGGCGGAATAGGCTTTCCAGATATCGGGATGCTTTTCAGCGAGGTCGCCGGCGGCGCCGGGCATGGATTTGGTCATATGTCGCTCCTTCAGGTTGATGAATCGTCGATAAGGGGGTTGGGCTTGGCGAAACTCTCCAGATCCGCCTGATCGCCTATCGTGATCTGCGTGCCGTTCACGGTGACGCCGTAGGGCTGGAGGCCCTTGAAGGCACGGCTGAGGTTTTCGGGCGTCATGCCCAGAACCGAGGCAAGCCGGCGCTTTTCGAATTCGAGTCTGAACGTTGTGTCGCCGTCAACGCGTCTTTGCTGGCGCAGCAGGTAGTTTGCCAGACGCTCAAGCGAGGTTCTGAGCTTGAGATCCTTCTGCGCCTTGATGACCGAGCGATAGCATTGGGCAAGCTCCGTCACGATCGAGCGCGCAAAACTACTGTCGAGATCGAAAATCGCCCGCACGTTCTGGCTGGGAATGAGCGCGATCCGGCTTTTCTCCAGCGTTCGGGCCGACATGAGGTAGGCCGCGTCATTGATCGTCGCGGCAAGGATGAAGGTCGAGACGGGCCGCACGGTGGCCATGCTGGTCTCTCGGCCGTTCCACTCGGAAAAGAGATCCACCGACCCTGACAGCACGATATGCAGAAAGTCGCTCGGCTCGCCCTCGACGATCAGATCAACCTGCGCGGGAAAGGTCTGGACATAGGCGACGCGCATGAGCGAGGCAAAATGCTCCTCCGTCATTTGCGAAAAAGTGTCGAGTTTTCGAATATCGCGGAACTCCGAATCGGGCATGTCGTTCTCTCCGCTTCTGTTTGGGGTGCGAATTTTGGCTTGATAAATATCAAACTATGAATTGACGTGTGCGGCTCTGGAATTGATACATCACCTCCGCCGCACTGACAAATTTCTTTAAGTAATTTATTTCGCTGCGCTTTTCCCTGTTTAATGATCTAGATCAATTCGGCTTTGCGATCGATGCCGCAGGTCTGACGCCAATCTCCTCCTTCGGGGGAGCGTCACTCTTGCCGGAGACCCAGCCATGCAAACCGAAGCCACAGCCTCCCGCGCGGATCAAACCCGCGCCTTGAGCTTGAGCACGATCGCGTTCACCGCCTGTTTCGCGGTCTGGACGATCTTTTCAATTATTGGTGTCGCTATCAAGTCAGAGTTGGGCTTGACCGAAGCGCAGTTCGGCCTCCTGGTTGCAACGCCGATCCTGACTGGCTCCGTCACCCGCCTCTTCTTGGGTGTGTGGACCGAGAAATACGGAGGGCGGCTGGTTTTCGCAGCGCAGATGCTGCTAACGGCGCTGGCCACCTGGGCGCTGACACTGGCGGACACCTATGTCATGTACCTCGTTGCAGCACTTGGCATCGGCCTTGCTGGCGGCTCGTTCATCATCGGCGTGGCCTATGTCAGCCGCTGGTATGATGCAGGCCATCAAGGGACGGCGCTGGGCATCTTCGGCGCGGGCAACGTCGGTGCGGCGGTGACCAAGTTCGTCGCCCCCTTCGTTATGGTCGCCTATGGCTGGCACGGTGTGGCCTATGTCTGGGCGGCAGGTCTGGCCGTCATCGGCGTCTTGTTCTTCCTTTTCGCCAAGGACGACCCCGAGCTGGTCGAGCGCCGCAAGACCGGCACCAAGGCGCCCTCGCTGGCCGAGCAGTTCGCCCCGCTGAAGAACCTGCAGGTCTGGCGTTTCTCGCTCTACTACTTCTTCGTCTTCGGCGCCTTTGTCGCGCTGGCGCTCTGGATGCCCCACTACCTGATCGACGTCTATGGCGTCGACGTGAAGACGGCGGGCATGGCGGCGGCCTCGTTCAGCCTTTCGGCCTCGCTTTTCCGGGCCTATGGCGGCCATCTGAGCGACAAGTTCGGCGCGCGTCAGGTCATGTACTGGACCTTCGGATTTGCGATGGTTCTGCTGTTCATGCTGTCCTATCCACCCACCGATTACGTCATCCAGGGCAAGTCAGGCGCGATTGCCTTCTCGACCTCGATGGGATTCTGGCCGTTCATCGCCGTCCTTTTCGCGCTGGGCTTCTTCATGAGCCTCGGCAAGGCGGCGGTGTTCAAGCACATCCCGGTCTATTACCCCAAGCATGTCGGCGCAGTCGGCGGCCTGGTGGGCATGATCGGCGGTCTTGGCGGCTTCATCCTGCCGATCATCTTCGGCGCCGCGCTTGACCTGACCGGCATCTACACCTCATGCTTCGCGATCCTCTTTGCCATCGTCGCCGTTTCGCTGACATGGATGCACCTGTCGATCCGCAAGATGGAGCGCGCGGCCCATGGCGAGGCGCTGGACAAGCTGCCGGCGCTGCCCGAGATGCAGGAAATCCATAACCCCGAAACAACGGCCATGCCGCGCGTTCTGGAAGACTGGCGGCCCGAGGATGACACGTTCTGGGCCGACAAGGGACGCGCCGTGGCGCGGCGCAACCTCTGGATCTCGATCCCCGCGCTGCTTCTGGCATTCTCGGTCTGGATGGTGTGGTCCATGGTCGTGGCCAAGCTGCCCGCGATCGGGTTCAATTTCTCGACCGGACAGCTTTTCTGGCTGGCGGCCCTGCCGGGCCTCTCGGGCGCGACCTTGCGCATCTTCTACAGCTTCATGGTCCCGATCTTCGGCGGCCGGCTCTGGACCACGCTGTCGACGGCGTCACTGCTGCTGCCGGCGATGGGTATCGGCTATGCGGTGCAGAACCCCGATACGCCCTACCTGATCTTCCTGACGCTGGCGCTGCTCTGCGGCTTCGGTGGCGGCAACTTTGCCTCGTCCATGGCCAATATCGCCTATTTCTTCCCCAAGGCGGAAAAGGGTAACGCCCTGGCCCTCAACGCAGGTCTTGGCAATCTGGGCGTGTCGGTCATGCAGTTCCTCGTGCCGATCGTCATCACCGCCGGTGTCTTCGGTGCGATGGGCGGCGAGCCTGTGCAACTGACCGATGGTGGCCAGCTCTGGCTGCAGAACGCGGGCTTTGTCTGGGTGCCCTTCATCATGCTTGCCACGGCCGCGGCCTGGCTGGGAATGAACGACATCGCCGATGCCAAGGCCAGCTTCCGCGAGCAGGCCATCATCTTCAGCCGCAAGCAGAACTGGCTGATGTGCATCCTCTATACCGGCACCTTCGGCAGCTTCATCGGCTACTCGGCTGGCTTCCCGCTGCTGACGCGGATCGCCTTCCCCGATGTGAACGCGCTGCAATACGTGTTCCTCGGGCCGCTTGTCGGGGCGCTCAGTCGCGCTGCGACGGGCTGGGTCTCGGACAAGTGGGGCGGCGGGCGCGTGACCTTCTGGGTCTTCGGCGGGATGATCGTCGCGGTCTTCGGTGTCATCGCCTCGCTGGGTGCGGGCAGCTTCCTGGGCTTCTTCGTGGCCTTCATGGCGCTGTTCTTCCTGACCGGCGTGGGCAATGCGTCCACCTTCCAGATGATCCCGGCGATCATGGGCAAGGAAATCCGCCGCCTGATGCCGCATCTGGATGCCGCCGCAAGCCGCAAGCAGGGCGAGCGGGAAAGTGCCGCGATCATCGCCTTCACCAGCGCGATCGCCGCCTACGGCGCCTTCTTCATCCCGAAGGCCTACGGCACCTCGATCGCGATGACCGGCTCGCCAGTCGGCGCGCTCTGGGGCTTCCTGATCTTCTACGTGGTCTGCCTCGTGATCACCTGGGCCGTCTATACGCGCCCCGGTGGCCTGCTGCACGACATCGAAAAAGGCCGTGGCGCGGCGGGATCCGCCGCCCAGCCCGCACAATGACATCTTTGACTTCGCGGGCGGCGCAGGTCGCCGCCCCCGGCATCAACATCGAAAGGACAGCAAGATGAGCCATCTGCTCGACAGACTGAACTTCTTCCAGAGCAAGGAACTGGAGCAATTCTCGGATGGCTGGGGCCAGACCACCAGCGAGAGCCGCGACTGGGAGGATACCTACCGGAACCGCTGGCGGCACGACAAGGTCGTCCGCTCGACCCACGGGGTGAACTGCACCGGGTCCTGCTCGTGGAAGATTTACGTCAAATCCGGCATCGTCACTTGGGAGACGCAGCAGACTGACTATCCGCGCACCCGCGCCGGCCTGCCCAATCACGAGCCGCGCGGCTGCGCGCGGGGCGCCTCCTACAGCTGGTATCTCTACTCGGCCAACCGCGTGAAGAACCCGCTGATCCGCGGCAGCCTGATGCGCGCCTGGCGCAAGATGCGCGAGACGATGACGCCCGTGGCGGCTTGGGCGGCGATCCAGAACGATCCCAAGCTGCGCGAGTCGTACGTCAAGACGCGCGGCAAGGGCGGTTTTGTCCGCGCCACATGGGATGAGGCGACCGAGATCGTCGGCGCGGCGAACGCCCACACCGCCAAGGTCCACGGTCCTGACCGGGTCTTCGGCTTTTCGCCGATCCCGGCGATGTCGATGGTCAGCTATGCCGCAGGATCGCGCTATCTCAGCCTTTTGGGCGGCACCTGCATGTCCTTCTATGACTGGTATTGCGACCTGCCGCCGGCCTCGCCGCAGACCTGGGGCGAGCAGACCGACGTGCCGGAATCGGCGGATTGGTACAATGCGGGCTTCTTGATGCTCTGGGGCTCGAACGTGCCGCAGACCCGCACGCCGGATGCGCATTTCTATACCGAGGTCCGCTATCGCGGCACCAAATCCGCCGTGGTCAGCCCGGACTATTCCGAGGCCGCCAAGTTCGGTGATATCTGGCTGAACCCGCAGGCGGGCACCGATGCCGCGCTGGCTATAGCCATGGGCCATGTCATCCTGCGCGAGTATCACCTTGACCGGCAGGCCGAGTATTTCGAGGACTACGCCCGCAAATACACCGACATGCCGATGCTTGTCCGTCTCGACGAAAAGGACGGGCGCCTTGTCCCCGGCCGGATGCTGCGTGCCGACGATTTCGACGACAAGCTGGGCGAGGCCAACAATCCCGATTGGAAAACCGTCGCCTATGACACGGCCACCGGCAAGATCGTGGCACCCAACGGCTCCATCGGATTCCGCTGGGGCGAAGAGGGCAAATGGAACCTCGAGCAGCAGGCCAAGGGCGCCGAGGCACAACTGCGCCTGAGCCAGATCCTCGAAGAGGATCACGATGAGGTGGTCGGGGTCGATTTCCCCTATTTCGGCGGCGCCGCAACCGGCGATTTCGTCAAATGCGATCACCCCGAGGTGCTGACCCGCAACATCCCCGCGCAGCGCGTCACGCTGGCCGATGGCACCGAGGCGCTGGTCGCGACCGTCTTTGACCTCTTCTGCGCCAATTACGGTCTCGATCGGGGGCTGGGCGGTGACTGGGTGTCCAAGGACTTCAACGACGACAGCCCCTATACCCCCGCCTGGGCGGAAAAGATCACCGGTGTCGAGCGCGAGAAGATCATCGCGGTGGCCCGCGAGTTCGCATCCAACGCCGAAAAGACCGAAGGCAAATCGATGGTCATCCTCGGGGCCGGTGTGAACCACTGGTATCACATGGACATGAACTATCGGGGCATCATCAACATGCTGGTGATGTGCGGCTGCATCGGCAAGGAGGGCGGCGGCTGGTCGCATTACGTGGGCCAGGAAAAGCTGCGCCCGCAGACCGGTTGGCAGCCTCTGGCCTTCGCGCTGGACTGGAACCGCCCGCCGCGGCACATGAACTCGACCTCCGCTTGGTATGCCCACACCGATCAGTGGCGCTACGAGACGCTGCGCGCGGGCGAGATCCTGTCGCCCACCGCGCCCAAAGGCGATTGGGACATCAGCCTGATCGACTACAACATCCGGGCCGAGCGCATGGGCTGGCTGCCCTCTGCGCCGCAGCTGAAAACCAACCCGCTGGAGGTGTCGAAAGCGGCCAAGAAAGCTGGCAAGGAGATCAAGGACTACGTTGCCGAGCAACTTAAATCCGGTGATCTGCAGATGTCCTGCGAAGACCCGGACGCGCCGGAAAACTGGCCGCGCAACCTCTTTGTCTGGCGCTCGAACCTCTTGGGCTCGTCCGGCAAGGGGCATGAGTATTTCCTCAAGCATCTCTTGGGCACCGATCACGGCGTGATGGGCAAGGACTTGGGTGAGGAAGGCGGCCAGATGCCGAAGGAGGCCGTCTGGCATGACGAGGCGCCGAAGGGCAAGCTTGACCTTCTGGTGACCATCGACTTCCGCATGTCGACGACTTGCGTCTATTCAGACATCGTGCTGCCGACGGCCAGCTGGTATGAAAAGGACGATCTGAACACGTCCGACATGCACCCGTTCATCCACCCGCTGCAGGCGGCGGTGGACCCGGCCTATGAAAGCCGCTCGGACTGGGAGATCTTCAAGACGATCGCCAGGAAATTCAGCGAGGTGGCGCCCGAGGTGCTGGGCGTCGAGACGGATATTGTCCAGCTACCGCTGCTGCACGACACGCCCGGCGAACTGGCGCAGGCCCATGTGAAGGATTGGAAAAAGGGCGAGTGCGAGCTGATCCCCGGCAAGACCGCGCCGAATTACATCGCGGTAGAGCGGGATTATCCCAACCTCTACAAGAAGTTCACGTCGGTCGGCCCCCTGCTGGAGAAGCTGGGCAATGGCGGCAAGGGCATCACCTGGGATACCAAGGTCGAGGTCGGGCATCTGCGCGATCTGAACGGCGAGGTTCTGGACGAGGGCGTGTCGAAAGGCCAGCCCAAGCTGAACACCGCCATCGACGCGGCCGAGATGATCCTGATGCTGGCACCCGAGACCAATGGCGAAGTGGCGGTGAAGGCCTGGGAAGAGCTGGAGAAACCCACCGGCCGTCACCACGCACATCTGGCCGAAGGCGCGCATCACACCAAGATCCGGTTCCGCGATATCGCGGCCCAGCCACGCAAGATCATCTCGTCGCCCACATGGTCGGGCATTGAGAGCGAGGAGGTCTGCTATAACGCGGGCTATACCAACGTTCACGAGCTGATCCCATGGCGGACCCTGACGGGCCGGCAGCAACTCTATCAGGATCACCTTTGGATGCGGGCCTTTGGCGAGGGTTTCGTCAGCTATCGCCCGCCGGTGGACCTCAAGACCATCACCAAGGCCGTCAACAACGACGCGGCCGAGGGCAGCCCGCACGTCGTGCTGAACTTCATCACGCCCCACCAGAAATGGGGTATCCACAGCACCTATACCGACAACCTCTTGATGCTGACGCTGAACAGGGGCGGGCCGGTGGTCTGGATGTCCGAGGTGGACGCGCAGAAGGCCGGGCTGGTCGATAACGACTGGATTGAGGCCTATAACATCAACGGCGCGCTGACCGCGCGGGTGGTGGTGAGCCAGCGGATCAAGCAAGGCACGCTGTTCATGTATCACGCGCAGGAAAAGATCGTGAATACGCCCGGCTCTGAGAAGACCGGCAATCGCGGCGGCATCCACAACTCGGTCACGCGCACCACGCTGAAACCCACGCATATGATCGGCGGCTATGCGCAGCTGTCCTACGGCTTCAACTACTACGGAACCGTGGGCAGCAACCGCGACGAATTCGTGATCGTGCGCAAGATGAAGAAGATCGACTGGCTGGATACCCCCGCAGCCCAGTCCTCAACCGATAAAGTGGAGGCAGCAGAATGAGAGTTCGCGCACAAATCGGCAAGGTTCTGAACCTCGACAAATGCATCGGGTGCCACACCTGCTCAGTCACCTGCAAGAACGTGTGGACGAGCCGCGACGGCGTGGAATACGCCTGGTTCAACAACGTCGAGAGCAAACCCGGCACCGGCTATCCGACCGACTGGGAAAACCAGGCGCGCTGGAATGGCGGCTGGTCCCGCTCGGCCAGCGGTAAGCTGCACCCCAAGCAGGGCAGCAAGTGGCGGATCCTGGCGAATATCTTTGCCAACCCGTCCATGCCCGAGATCGACGACTATTACGAGCCGTTCGATTTCGACTATGACCATCTGAAATCCGCGCCCGACATGAATGCCTTTCCCAGCGCGCGCCCCCGATCCAGGATCACCGGCGAACGGATGGAAAAGATCGAGAAGGGCCCGAACTGGGAGGAGATCCTGGGCGGCGAATTCTCCAAGCGCTCGCAGGATTACAACTTCGAGAACGTGCAGAAGGAGATCTATGGAGAGTATGAAAATACCTTCATGATGTACCTGCCGCGCCTCTGCGAGCATTGCCTCAACCCCACCTGTTCCGCATCCTGCCCGTCGGGCGCGATCTACAAGCGCGAAGAGGACGGCATCGTCCTGATCGACCAGGAGAAATGCCGGGGCTGGCGGATGTGCATCTCGGGCTGCCCCTACAAGAAGGTCTATTACAACTGGGAAACCGGCAAATCCGAGAAATGCACCTTCTGCTATCCGCGCATCGAATCCGGCCAGCCCACGGTCTGCTCGGAAACCTGCGTCGGCCGTATCCGCTATCTGGGGGTCATCCTCTATGACGCGGACAAGATCGAGGCAGCGGCCAGTGCCGAGCGCGAGACGGATCTTTACGGCGCACAGCTTGACGTCTTCCTTGATCCGAACGATCCCGAAGTGATCGCCGCAGCGCGCCGCGACGGTGTGCCGGACGACTGGATCGAGGCGGCCAAGGTCAGCCCCGTCTGGAAGATGGCGATGGACTGGAAGGTCGCCTTCCCGCTGCATCCCGAATACCGGACGCTGCCGATGGTGTGGTATATCCCGCCGCTTTCGCCGATCCAGAATGCGGCGCAGGCCGGCCAGATCGCGATGAGCGACCAGATGCCCGACGTGCGCAGCCTGCGCATTCCGGTCAAATACCTCGCCAACATGCTGACCGCAGGCGACGAGGAGCCGATCGTGCACGCGCTGGAGCGGATGTCGGCCATGCGTCTCTACATGCGGGCGCTCAGCGTTGACGGCGTGCGCGACGAGGCGATTGCCGCCCGCGTCGGCATGTCGGGCCGCGTGATCGAGGACATGTACAAGATCATGGCCATCGCCGATTACGAGGATCGTTTCGCGATCCCCACGGCACACCGCGAACAGAACGAGGCGGGCGCCGATATTCGCGGCGGCTGCGGATTCACCGATGGCAATGGCTGCTCTTCCGGCAGCGCCGGCAAGACCACCTTGTTCGGCGGCAAGAAGAAATCCTTTGCCCTACCTACGGAGACATTCTGATGATGGACCGCACACTCAAGGCGCTGTCGCTGATCCTCAGCTATCCGACAGCCGAACATCAGGGCGCCATGCCCGAGATCGCGGGCGTTCTGGCCTCTGATCCCCGCCTCGGGTCTGCCGTGCAGGCAGAGCTTGACGCGCTGGCACGCCGATTGGCGCAGGGCGATCTTTTTGATCTGCAAGAGGGCTACGTCATGCTCTTTGACCGGTCGCGCACCCTGTCGCTAAACCTCTTCGAGCATGTTCACGGCGAAAGCCGTGACCGGGGCGGCGCGATGGTCAGCCTGCTCGAGACCTATCGCGAAAGCGGTTTTGAGCCCGCGACGACGGAGTTGCCGGATCACCTGCCCGTGCTCCTGGAATTCCTCGCCTCGCGGCCTTCGGCCGAGGCGCAGGAGATCCTGGCGGATGCCGCCCATATCCTCGACGCGCTCAGCACCCGGCTGGCCCGCCGCGAAAGCGGGTATGGAGCGGTGTTCGCTGCGCTCTTGCAGCTTTCGGGCGAGCAGGCCGATGCTGAGGCGGTGGCCGACATGCTGGCACAGCCCGACGACGATCCAAGCGATCTGGAAGCCCTCGATGCCGTCTGGGAGGAAACCGAAGTCACTTTCGGCCCCGATCCCAACGGCGGCTGCCCGCAGGTCCGTGACATGCTGGCATCGATGGACAGACCGACCACCCCCGCACCCGGTGCCTCGCGGCACCCGCATGCAGCCGAATAGGAGCGCAGATCATGTTTGGCAATTTCGATATCAATTTCCTGATCTTCGGCATCCTTCCCTATGCCGTGCTGGCCGTGGCGCTGATCGGCACCATCGCAAGGTATGAGCGCGACCCGTTCACGTGGAAGACCTCGTCGAGCCAGCTTTTGCGCCGCAAGCAGCTCATATGGGGGTCCATCCTGTTCCACGCGGGCATCATCGTGCTGTTCTTCGGCCACCTGATCGGGCTCTTCACCCCGGTCTGGGTGCTGGATGCGCTGATGATCCCCTATGCGGCCAAGCAGTGGCTGGCGGTGATCCTTGGCGGCGTGGCTGGGCTTTCAACTTTCGTCGGGGCCACGATGCTGCTGCATCGGCGCCTGTTCGACACGCGGATCCGGGTCAATTCCAGCTTTGCTGATATTGGCATCCTGGTGCTGCTCTGGCTTCAGGTCGTGGTGGGGCTGGGAACCATCATCATCACGCTCGAGCATATGGACGGCGTGGAAATGGTGCGCTTCATGACCTGGTCGCAAAGCGTCATGAGCCTTGAGCTGAACGCATGGACCGAAGTGATCAATGTCCATTGGCTCTTCAAGCTGCATATCTTCCTCGGCATGGTGATCCTGGTCCTGTTTCCATTCACCCGGCTGGTGCATATGCTGTCGGTGCCGATCCGCTACGTGACGCTGCGCCCGGGTTATCAGATGGTCCGCTCGCGTCGTCGCCGCCCTCTTGAGGAATCCCGCCGCGACTATGACGCCCGTCAGGCCAAGCGCGGCCCCTCGACCACCACCCCGGCGGAGTGACTGCGATGAACGTGGCCCTTTTTCCCGACGTCGTCGTCAACGGCGAAACCATTCCCTCGGCGGCAATCGCCGCCGAGGCCCAGAACCACGCGGCCCCCAAGGACAAGCCGGGCATCGCCTGGCGCAAGGCCGCGCAGGCCCTCGCCATCCGGGCGCTGCTCTTGCAAGAGGCGCAGCGCCGCGCGCTGGAGGCCGACCCCGAGGAATTGGCGCCGGGTCGGGTCGAGACCGAAGACGAGGCCCGCATCCGCGCCCTGCTGGACGAGGCGCTGGCCATCGACCCCGTGACCGAGGATGCAGTGCGCGCCGAGTGGGCCAAGGACCCCTCGCGCTACCGTTCCGCCCCGCTTTGGGATGTCTCGCATATCCTGTGTGCCTGCGATCCGCGCGACGAGGCCGCGCGCGACATGGCCGAGGCCCGCGCCAAAGTCATGCTGAAGCGGCTGGATGGCGACGCCAAGGCTTTTGCCCAGGCCGCGCGCGAGAGCGATTGCGACTCCAAGGCCTCCGGCGGGCAACTGGGCCAACTTGGCCCCGGCGACACGGTGCCCGAATTCGAGGCCGCGCTGCGCACCCTCGATGAGGGCGGCCTGACGCCCGCGCCGGTCCTGTCGCGCCACGGCTGGCACATCATACGCCTGAACGCCACGGCGCCGGGTCAGGTCCTTCCCTATGAGACGGTGCGGCCCAAGATCGCGCAGGCGCTTGAAAAAGCGGCCTGGGCGCGCGCCTCGAGAGAGTTCATCGAGGGGCTTGCAGAGGGGGCGGACATCAAGGGCGCCAGCCTCGCGCCGATCTGACCCGCGCGAAAGGGCATTCCATGAAACAGTCAGAGCCGATGCGGCGCCAGGGCGGTTTGTCACCGGCAGACCAGGCGCTGCTGCGCAGGCCGCTCGATTTCATCAGTGAAGATCACCTGCGCGAGCGGCAAATCTGCGCGGTGATTGACGAGCTTGCCGGAAGCGCGCGCGTTGACAGGCGGGCCGCCCTGACCGTGCTGCGCTTCGTCAACGAAGAGCTGAACATGCATATGCGCGACGAGGCTGAGGACCTCTTTCCCATCCTCTCGCGGCGCTGCAAGTCGGAGGATGAGATCGAGAAGACGATCTCTCGCATCCGGCATGATCTGGACGCGGCCACGCGCCTGCTTCCCAAGGTCCGGGCCACGCTCTGCCGATGCCTTGATACCGGGACTGATCTGGCGCCCAAGGATCGCGAGACGCTCTCGCAATTCGCGAGCCATGTGCGCGATCACCTCGTGGCCGAGAACGCGATCCTTCTGCCGATTGCCCGCGCGCGCCTGACGCCGGCCGATCTGAGGAAACTGTCGCAGCATATGCGTCAGCGGCGGGGGCTGCTTGGCGGTGCGGAGGATATTGATGCTGAATGACATTCTGTTGCGCAACCGCGACTGGGCGGCGCGGCGTCACGCCGAGGAGCCTGACTATTTCACCCGCCTCGCGGCCCAGCAGGCGCCCGAGTTCTTCTGGATCGGCTGCTCGGACAGCCGGGTGCCGGCAAACGTAGTCGCGGGGCTGGATCCGGGCGAGGTCTTCGTGCATCGCAATGTGGCCAATATCGTGCATTCCTCGGACATGAACCTGCTGTCGGCCCTCGAGTTCGCCGTCGATGCCCTGCGCGTGAGCGAGATCATCGTCTGCGGCCATTACGGCTGTGGCGGCGTCAGGGCCGCGACCGAGGATCTGCCCCACGGCTTGGCCGATCACTGGCTGGAGCCGATCCGCCGCCTCGCGCGCAGCTATGCGGTCGATCTGGGCCGAGAGCCCGATCTGGAGGCGCGGCGCGACAGGCTGGCCGAGCTGAACGTGGTCGAGGGTGTCCGGCGCGTCTGCGAATCCCCGATCCTGCAACGAGCATGGGGCCGCCGCGCCAATATCCGCGTGCACGGCCTGATCTACGGATTGAAGGACGGGCGCCTGCGCGATCTCGATTGCAGCACCGGGCCGGGCCATTTCAACCAGGAGACCGCAGAATGACCATCCACAAGGCGATCCTACCAACCGGGTGTGGCTGCGACGGACATGACATGCGCCGCCCCCTGATCAGCATCGACGAGGCGCTCAGCCGAATTGCCGCGCATGTCGCGCCGGTGGCGGGAACCGAGGCTGTTCCGCTGAGCGGGGCCGCGGGCCGCATCCTGGCGCAGCCGGTCCGGTCGCACGCGATGGTGCCCGCGTTCGACAATGCGGCGATGGATGGCTACGCGGTCATGCAATCTGCCCTGACCGGGGGCGGGCCTTGGGCGCTGCAGGTGGTCGCGCGTGTGCCGGCGGGGCAGGCGGCGACCGGAAACATCACCGGTGGATCGGCCGCCCGCATCTTTACCGGGGCCCCGATCCCCGACGGCGCGGACGCGGTCGTGATGCAGGAGGAGGTGACGCGCGACGCGGATGTCATTCATCTGCAGCGTCGCCCCGTGCCCGGCATGAATATCCGCCGCGCCGGAAGCGACATGGCCGCCGGCGCGACCGTCCTGAACCACGGTGCCCGTCTTGGCCCACGGGAAATTGCCGCCTGTGCGGCGGCGGGCGCCAGCACGGTTCATGTTCGCCAGCGGCTGCGCGTCGCGCTTCTGGTCACGGGCGACGAGGTACGCTCGGTCGGCGGGGCGCGCGGCGCGGCGCAGATATGGGACGTCAATACGCCCATGCTGAGTGCCGCGCTGAGCGCTGCGCATCTGGACCCCGTGGCCATCACGCATGGCGCCGACAGCCGCGCGGCCCTCGCGCGGCAGCTTGGCGATCTGGCGGGGCAGGCCGATCTGGTCATTACGACGGGCGGCATTTCCGTGGGCGAAGAGGATCACGTCAAGCCCGCCCTTGCCGATTTGGGCTCAAGCACGGTGTTCAGCGGTGTTGCGATCAAGCCCGGCAAGCCGGTCTCGTTTGGGCGGATCGGATCGGCCTTTTGGCTTGGCTTGCCGGGCAATCCCCTCTCGGCCTTTGTCACATGGCAGGTGTTTGGTGCAGCGCTGATTCGGGGCCTGACGGGCGAGACCGGTCATGACGCGTCCCGGCGCCACGTCGTGACCGGAGCCGCAATTCACCGCAAGCCCGGCCGCTGCGAGCTGCGCCCTGCCACCCTTGCCGGGTTCGATGCCCAGGGCCGCGAGACTGTTGACTTTGACGATGCGACCCATTCGGGGCGCGTCGGCCTCTTGCCGCAGGCGGACGGGCTGATATTCCTGCCTTCCGAGGCTGACCACCTGCCCGCCGGGGCGCTTGTCGAATTTCAACCCTTCTGCCAGATCTGAGGAGCAGGATCATGATGCTAGCCTACACGATGGCGCCGGGACGCGGTGATACGGACCTGATCCTCGAGCGATTGGCCAATGACCTCGCCGCGCAGGGCGTGCGGTGCTGCGGCACCGTCCAAATCAACACCGAGCGCTGTTATTCAGGTCCTTGCGATATGGATATACGGGTCTTGCCGGATGGCCCCATCCTGCGCATCAGTCAGGATCTTGGCCCCTCGGCGCGCGGATGCCGCCTGGACCCCGCCGCGCTGGAAACGGCGGTGGGGCTGGTCGGGGCGCGGCTGTCATCCGGGGCTGATCTGCTGATCATCAACAAGTTTGGCAAGCAAGAGGCCGACGGCCGCGGCTTTCGCGAGGTGATCGCGCAGGCGGTCGAACTGGACGTGCCCGTTCTTGTCGGCCTCAATGAGCTTAACCGCGCGGGGTTCGAGGCCTTCGCCGCGGGGATGGCCGTCCAGCTTCCTCCCGAGGGGGCGGCGCTGAGCGCATGGGCGCGAACCGCGACTGCGGCCGAGATTGCCTGACCTCAGCCGTGTCGCTCGCCCGCTGATCCGCGTTCAGTCGCTGCCGGTCACCGTCAGCCCCAACAGCCGCCAGGTCTGCATCCCGCCGCGGTAGTAGAAGATGCGGTCGGCGGGATACCCTTCCTCGATCATGTTGCGGATCGCGGTGGGCGACTGGCCGCACCACAGCCCGTTGCAGAAGAGGGCGACGGGCTTGGCCTCCTGACAGTCCCAGCCATCGAAATCCGGCTCGCAGCCCAGCCGTGCCAACTCGTCCACGATGTAGGTGTAGGGGATGTTGATTGCGCCGGGGATCGTTCCGCCGTCAAACCAGTCACGGGTGCGGCTATCGACCACGACAGCCTCAGGGTCCTGCAGCAGCTCCAGGAGTTCCAGCTCGCCAATTGTCTCTACGCCCTCGGCCGCGCTTTGCGGCTGAATGCAGAATTCAGGGCAGGGACGCGAGGTCAGCGCCCATTCGCCGCTGATTTCATGCGCGGTATCCTGAATGCGCTCGATCGTGACGGGGCCGGTATCGGTCTGCACGGTAACCGACGGCATGGACTTCGTTATGCCCACCGGGCTTTGCGCCGCCGCGGCGCCTCCGGCCAAACTCATGGCAATGGCTAAAAAGACGACTCTCATGACTCTATCCTCCCAGATGATCGGTCCTGTTCGGAGTCTAAACGCGTTTGGCGCCGTGATCAAAACGCGTGTCAGTGTCAGTCGCCTGCATCCGCTTCCAGCGTCAGGGGAACCGGCTTGGTGCGCAGATCGTCGATGCGCAGCGCGTGCTCGGGCTTGGACAGGCGATTGCGGACCACCCAGTGCAGACGCTCTTCGGCGCGGGTGATGGCCACATAGGCAAGACGCTTCCACAGGGGCTGGCCCGCCTCGCTGCGGCCCATCCGGGCGGCGGCATAGAGGTCAGGGGCAAAGACCTGCACGTCCTTCCACTGGCTGCCCTGCGCCTTGTGGATCGTGACCGCCGCGCCGTGCAGGAAGGTCGCGCCCATATTGGCGGCGAAGGGAATGAACGGCTCTTCCTCGTCCGGCTTCTCGATCTTGACGATGCTGGCGGCGCTCAGCTGCGGATCCTCGGCGCCTATGACATGGAGGCGCGAGAAACCGGGGCGGCGGCCCGGCCCGAGGTAAATCACCTGCGCGCCCTTGATCAGGCCGCGCGCCTCCAGATCGAGGCGCTTCTTGCGGTGCTTGAGCGGCAGTTCGATCCCGTCGCAGATGAGGGGCTCGCCTTCAAGCAGCGCGTCGAGCGGTGCGTCATGGACATTTCGGAAGGCATTGATCAGGCGGATGCGCGTGGCGTTGCGCCAGACCAAAACCGGGCTGCGCGCCATCAGGTCGACCTCGACGCGCTGCGCCCATTGCACACGGTCGTCGCGCTTGGCAGCCTCCTTGATCATCCGCTCGAAATCGTGGAACTCGAGCGCGGGGTCGGCCAGTGCGTGGGCCAGATCGAGAATGGGATTGTCGGCATCTTGCCGGTGGATGCGGTGCAGTTCCAGTTTGGACTTTTCCGGTAGCGCCTCAAACACCATGCCGCCGGTGCTGTTGACGGGCGCCAGCTGCGCGGGGTCGCCAAACAGCAGCAGCGTGGGGAAAATCTCTTTGAGGTCGTCCATCTGGCGCGTGTCCAGCATCGACGCCTCGTCGATGAAGCCGATATCCAACGGCTCCTCGCGGCGCTTCCAGCCAGTGATGAAGTCGCTGCCCTTGAGGCCCGCGGCGGCCAGCGCGCCGGGGATCGACTTGTTGGTCTGATAGAAGGCAAAGGCGCGGTCCAGCGCGGTCTCGGACATCTCCTCGACTTCGGGGCGCTCGCCATTGCCAGCCAGCCATTCGGCGATCTTTTCGTATTCCGGGTCGTAGACGGGCGTATAGAGAATGCGGTGGATCGTCGTCGCGGGCACGCCGCGCATCCGCAGCACGGAGGCCGCCTTGTTCGTGGGGGCAAGGATAGCCAGCGTGCGGCGGTCCTTGCGTTTCTTGCCCTCGTAATCGCCCGAAACGATATCGACGCCCGCCTCCTCCAGCGCATGATAGAGCGCGGCCAGAAGCAGCGTCTTGCCCGATCCGGCCTTGCCGATCACGGCCATCACGCTGTCCTTGCCCTCACGCGGGGGCGTGGTGGTGCCGTTGTCCAGGTCGACACCGGCAGCGCGCAGCGCCTCGGCGATGCGGTCATGCGCCTCGGCCTGGTCGGCGGAATAGGTGACGGTGGTCTGGGGCAATTCTGTCATGCGCGCGACCCTATAGCGGCGGCGCGGCAGGGGCCAGCGAAAGGGGCGCCGGATGGACGCCCCTCATGCCGTTTCAGATCGTCTGGTCATACTCCCCGACCGACGGCTCGGTGCGGATGACGGCGTCGATATCGGCGAAAATGGCGCGCATCTCGGCCTCGCTCTCGCTGCTTTCGCAGACGACCACCAGATTGGGCGTGTTGGACGAGGCGCGCACAAGGCCCCAGCTTCCGTTATCCAGGATGACCCGCGCGCCGTTCACCGTGACGACCTGCGCGATCTTGCGCCCGGCCAGCGGCATCCCCGCCTCATGATGTGCGACCAGTTTCGCAACCAGGCGATCCAGCACGTCGTATTTTTCCAGATCGCTGCAATAGGGCGACATGGTGGGCGTCGACCATGTGACGGGCAGGGCGCGGCGCAGGTTGGCCATGGACTTATCCGCATTGCGGTCCATCAGCTTGCAGATCTCGACCGCAACGCGCAGGCCGCAATCGTACCCGCGCCCGACAGGCTCGGCGAGGAAGTAATGGCCCGATTTCTCGAACCCGGCGAGCGCGCCAATTTCCTTGACGCGGCGCTTCATGTGGCTGTGGCCAGTCTTCCAGTAATCCGCCTTGGCGCCATGGGCCAGGAGTTCGGGGTCCGAGGCGAAAAGCCCGGTGGATTTCACGTCCGCCACAAAGGTGCTGCCCGGATAAAGCCGTGCAAAATCGCGGGCCATGATGACGCCCATCTTGTCGGCGAAAATCTCTTCGCCCTCGTTGTCCACGACGCCGCAGCGATCGCCATCCCCATCGAACCCCAGCGCGAAATCGGCGCCGGAGGCACGCACCGTATCGGCCATGTCGTGCAGCATCTCCATCGCCTCGGGGTTCGGGTTGTAGTGGGGGAATGTGTAGTCGAGCTCGTTATGCGACGGCACGACCTCGACCCCCATGCGCGCGAAGATCTCGGGCGCAAAGGCCGACGCGGTGCCGTTGCCCGTGGCGCAGACCACCTTGAGCGGGCGTGTCATGCGGAAATCGCCGACGAGGTCATCAAGATAGGCCTCGCGCACGCCCTCCACGAACTCGTAGCTGCCTCCGGGGCGCGCCTTTCCGCGCCCTTCCAGTACGATGGATTTCAATTCGGACATCTCATCGGGGCCGTGGGTGAGGGGCCGCTCAAAGCCCATTTTAACGCCCGTCCAGCCATTCGGGTTGTGCGAGGCCGTCACCATCGCGACGGCGGGCGCATCCAGATGGAACTGCGCGAAATAGGCCATCGGACTCAGCGCCGGGCCGATATCCAGCACCTTGATTCCGGCCTGCATCAGACCCAGCATCAGCGCGTTCTTGATGCCGAGCGAATAGTCGCGATAGTCGTTGCCGACGGCGATCACAGGCTCGATCCCGCGCGCGATCATCTGGGTGCCAAGGCCAAGGCCCAGGGCGGTGATGCCGGGCAGGTTGATTTCCTCGGGATATTTCCAGCGGGCATCGTATTCACGAAAGCCCGTGGGCGTGATCATGGCATCGCGCAGGAATTCCCACGTGTTCGGCGTGACGGTCTGGGCGGGCGTTTTCACGGGTGCGATACTCTCTTTGGCTTGGGCGCATGCGCGGCGGGGTTGCGCGATGCGTCAGATGACAGAAGCGCGCGACAATTTCAAATCAGGATGACACCTGTTCACGCAGGATCGACGCCGTCAGCGAGATCATCAGGTAGATGCCCGCAAAGACCAGGAATGCCAGGATCGTGTTCTCGAAGGCGCGCGGATATGAGGCATCCTGCGACGCGACGGGCCGCACGCTGACGGTGAGGTAGCGCACCTGCTTGTTGGCCTCGCTCGCGCTCATCCGCTGCGCTTCCAGCGCACCTTGCAGCACCATGTCGGCGGTCAGCAGATCGGCCTGCGCCATCTGGATGTCGGCTGTCTGCGAGGCGAGCGACGCGTTCTCTTCGGTCGCGTCGGTCAGGCGGGCGCGCTGCTTGTTCAATTCGGTTTGCAAGACCTTGATCTCGCTGGTCAGCGCCTCGACACGCGCCTCGTTGGGGCGCGCATTATTCAACTGCGTGTTCAGTGCCAGCTGTTTTTCCTGCAGCTGCAATTCGACATTGCCAATCAGCTGGCGAATATTGGCGATCTCGCCCTCGGGGTCGAGGACGGTGCCTTCCTGCATCGCGACCAGCTGGCGCTGCGCCTCGCGGCGGTCCTCCTTGGCCTGCTCGAGGCTCTCGGTCGAGGACTCGAGCGCGTCCTCGCGTTTGCGCTTGGACAGATCGTCGACACGCTCTTCGGCATAGGCGATCAGCTTCTCCGAGAACTCGGCGCTGACCTCGGGATCGGCGGTAGAGACCTCCATGCGCAGCACGCCTTCGGTCGGATCGTAGCCGATCTTCATGTATTTCTTGTAGAGCTTGTAGGCCTCTTCATTGCTCGCATCGGCGTCGAGCCGCTGAATGGGGTCGATCCAAGGCTGGCTGAAATGCTCGCGAAAGCCGACATCGCGATCGAGGCGCAGCATCGCGTCCTTGGACAGAAGGTAGGATTGCGTCGCGATGGCATCCTGCCCCGTGGCGAACTGGCTGGGCAGTTTGAACCCGCCCATACTACCGCCCCCGCCGCCGTCATTCGACAGGATCAGAAATTCGGACTTGGTCGAATACATGGGCGTCGCGACGCCGTAATAGTAATAACCC
Organism: Roseovarius roseus; assembly: GCF_043355935.2. Classification (NCBI taxonomy): domain Bacteria; kingdom Pseudomonadati; phylum Pseudomonadota; class Alphaproteobacteria; order Rhodobacterales; family Roseobacteraceae; genus Roseovarius; species Roseovarius roseus. The sequence goes on from NZ_JBHFPE020000002.1 coordinate 82,790, forward strand.
GCCAACAGGGTCGGCAGGAACACGAAGGCGGCCAGCCGCGTGAAAAGTAGCAGCAGCTTGCGCCGGCGCCGCTTGCCGATATCGCGCTGGATCCGGCTGATTTCCTCGCTGCGCCGCTCGGCAGGACTGAGGTGTGTCGAGGGCAGTGTTGTCTGATGCGGCATCGTCTGGGGCAGCTGAACGCGCTGCGCCTCGACCTCGCGGGTCTTGGCGGGCACCAGATCGCCGATATCGCCCTCATTCTGATCATTGGCTACCAGCTCCAGGATGCTGGAGCGCTGGAAGGGGTCGATCCCCCGCTCGCGCAGAAGGCGCACGGCATCGAAATCCGAGGTCGGGGCAAGGCCGTGCTTTTGTGCAACGCGCCGCGCCATGCGCAGCTGCCGGCCGGTCAGACCCTCGCGGCGGATCTCGTCTATGCTGGTGGCGCTGCCCATCTCGCGCGCGCTGGAGACCTCGCCCGAGCGGGGCGCATCCTCGGGCGCCGAGTGACCGGAGGCCACATCGTCATGCGGCGCCTCGGACGATTGCCCGGATGCATCGTGTGCCCCGCCCTCCTCGGAGAGGGGCGTGCGTCGGATGCGGAATTTTCTAGCCTTGGGTTTCGTAGTCATAAAGCTGCTTGGCCTCTTCCAAGGTGTCGAACATATGTAGCTGGCCGCCCATCAGGACGGCCGCGGATGCTGCGAATTTCTCCAGCACGGCGGGCTGGTGCGACACGATTACGACGGTGGTAGTCGCCAGCCGCTCGCGCAGTATCTCGCCCGCTTTCTTGTTGAACTCGACATCGGTCGAACTGGGCATGCCTTCGTCGATCAGGTAGATGTCAAAGTCCAGCGCCAGCATCAGGGCAAAGCTGAAACGCGATTTCATCCCGGCGCTGTAAGTGCCCAGCGGTTGGTCGAAATATTCGCCCAGATTGCACATCCAGCGGCAGAACGCCTCGACATAATCGGGATCGAGGCCATAGAGCCGCGCGATATAGCGGCTGTTCTCCATCGCGGAAATCTTGGAGATCACCCCGCCCATGAACCCCAAGGGGAAGCTGATGCGGCAGCCACGGCGGATCTCGCCCTCGTCAGGCTTCTCAAGGCCGGCCATCATATTGATCACGGTCGTCTTGCCGGTGCCGTTCGGCGCCAGAATACCCATGGAACGGCCCAATTCGACGCGAAAGCTGACCTTTTCCAGGATCACCTTGCGCTGGCTGCCGGTCCAGAAGGACTTGCTGACATTGTCGAACTCGAGCATGGAGGCTCCGAAAAACTGCTAGGGTCGCCCTCTTGTAATGGGGCTGTGCCGGGAAAGGCCGGTTCGACCCTATCCCGATTTGCGTCTTGGCTATCGGTTTATACAGGTATTCAAGGCAGAATTATGCCCAAACGGTAAAAATGTCCTCTTCGGAATAAGCTTTTTATGCGCGATTGGAAACAATTCGGTGCAGCCACGCGGCAATCTGGCGCGGCTGGTGGATTTTGGGCCCGCGCCATATTATTTGCGGGCGATGAGCGCACTTGTCAGCCAGATCGCCAGATGCCGCCTCTGCGCCGAGCGCTTTGCCGCGACGGCCACGCGCCATGCCCCGCGTCCCGTGCCGTGGTTCGACCCCGGCGCGCGCATGCTGATCGCGGGGCAGGCGCCGGGGGCACGGGTGCATGCCTCGGGCGTGCCCTTCGATGACGCGTCGGGCGACCGGCTGCGCGAGTGGCTGGGGCTGAACCGGGATGTCTTCTATGACCGTTCCCGCGTGGCGATCGTCCCGATGGCGTTCTGCTTTCCGGGCTATGACGCGCGCGGCTCTGATCTGCCGCCGCCGCCCATTTGCCGCGAGACGTGGCACGATACGGTGATGGAGGCGCTGGCGCCGATCCGGCTGCGGGTGGTGGTCGGCGCCCATGCGCAGCACTATCATCTGGGCACGCGCGGCAGCGTTACGCAGACGGTAGCCGATTGGCGCGCCCGCGCGCCCGGGACATTCGCGTTGCCTCACCCGTCATGGCGCAATACGGGGTGGCTCAGGAAAAATCCGTGGTTCGAGGACGAGGTTCTGCCCGCCCTGCGCGCCCGTGTAGCAGAGGTGATGACAGATGACTGAGACCGCACTGGACCGCGCCCATGCCGCGATGGAGGCGGCGCCCGAGGGGGGCGCCCCGCGCCTTGCCTTCTACCACTGCCTCGCCGACACGCAGCTGTTCGTCCTGCTGACCGAAGAGCCGGAGGGTGATCACGTCACCCCGCAGACCTTCGATCTGGAGGGCACCGGCTATGCGCTGGCCTTCGATACCGAGGAGCGACTGGCCGGGTTTGCCGGGGGCGCTGCGCCCTATGCGATGCTGCCGGGGCGCACACTGGCCAAGATGTTGTCGGATGCCGGGGCGGGGCTGGGCCTCAACCTCGATGCCGGGCCCTCGTCCATCCTCTTGCCGCCTGAGGCGCTGGGCTGGCTGGCCGAGACGCTGGGGCAGGGCGGCGGCGCCGAGGCGAACGCGCGTCCCGAAGCCGTCACCGCGCCCGAAGGTGTGCCGCAGGCCTTGCTGAGCGCGCTGGATGCCAAACTGGCCCGCGCCGAGGGGCTGGCCAGCCATGCCTGCCTTGCCGGTGCGCGTTATGCAGGTGGCGCCACGGGCCATGTGCTGATGTTCATTGGCGCAGCACCGGGCGCCGAGGGCGCGCTGACGCGGGCGGTTTCCGAGGCGCTGACATTTTCGGGGATCGAGGCGGGCGCGCTGGATGTCGGCTTTGCCACAGCCGAAAGCGCGTTGGCGGTGCGGCTGGAAAAGGTCGGCCTGCGCTTCGATCTGCCCCGCGCCTCTGCGCCGCTGGAACGGTCCGCTCCGGGGTCCGACCCGTCACGCCCACCCCGGCTGAAATAGCGGCCTAGTAGCCCAGTTTCGGGTCCACCAGATGCAAGAACGGTTCGCCCGCCTCGCCGCGCCGGACATTCTCGGCGATGACTTGGCTGGCCGTTTCGTCCCGCGTTTCGGAGGCGATATGCGGCGTCACGGTGACCGACGGATGCGCCCAGTAGGGATGCTCGGGCGGCAGCGGCTCCACCCGGAATACGTCTAGCGTGGCATGAGAGACACGCCCCGCATCCAGCGCCTCCAGCAGGGCCTGATCGTCGATCAGCGGGCCGCGTCCCGGATTGATGATGACCGCCCCGCGCGGCAATAGCGCAAGGCGCTGCTCGTTCAGCAGGTTTTCCGTCTCGGGCGTTTTCGGCAGAAGCAGGACAAGGATCTCGGCGGTGCTGAGCGCCTTGCGCAGGCCGCCCTCGCCATCAAGGCATCGGATGCCGTCGATGTTTTTTGGCGAACGGCTCCACCCGGTGACGTCAAAGCCCAGGTAAGCCAACGCATCGGCGCAGGCGCGCCCCAGCTCGCCAAGGCCCAGAATGGTGACACCGCGCTGCTCGGCCAGCGGGGGGATGTCCTTGCGCCACTCGCCGTCCTGCCCAAGGATATGCGTGTCCATGCCCAGGTGATGGCGCAGCACATGGCCCGTCACCCACTCGACCATTCCGCGCGTGAGGCCATGATCGACCATTCGGGCCAATGGCATGTGCAGCGTCGGGTTGCCGATGATATTCTCGACCCCGGCCCAGAGGTTCAGCGCCGCCTTGCAGTTGGTGTAGGGCGTGAAATCCTGCACCGGCCCGTTCGGGGCGACGACGATGTAATCCACCAACTCGGGCGCGATGTCGCGCGACAGGTTGAAATCGGTGATGCCTGCATCCGCCAGCGCCTTGCGCAGCGGTCCCTCATATTGTGGCCAGCGTTCTTCCCGCGCGGCAAAGAGGATCTGGATGGTCATGTGGTGCTACCTCGGCTTGTGGACATGCGCGCTTTGGACCATGCCGAAGCCCAGCATGAGGATCAACATCGCAGATCCCCCATAGCTGACCAGCGGCAACGGCACCCCCACAACCGGCGCCAGCCCCATGACCATCGACATGTTGACCGCGAAGAAGAGGAAGAACGTCGCCGCGATGCCCAAGGTCAGCAGGGATGAGAACCGGTCGCGGTTCGTGACCGCCGTGCTGATGCAGAACATGATGATGAGCGCGTAAAGACCCAGCAGCGAGATCGCCCCGACAAAGCCGAATTCCTCGGCCAGCGTGGTAAAGATGAAGTCGGTATGTTTCTCGGGCAGGAAGTTCAGCCGCGACTGTGTCCCCTGCATGAAGCCGCGCCCCGTCCAGCCACCCGAGCCGAGCGCGATCTTGGACTGGGTGATGTGATATCCCGCGCCGAGGGGGTCCTGGCTGGGATCCAGAAAAGTGTCGATCCGGCGAAACTGGTAATCGGCCAGCAATTGCCAATCGGTGCCCCGGCTTTTGAAAACGGCGGTGACAAGGCCGATCCCGGCGGCGATGACCCCGGCGAAATAGGCCCAATGCACGCCCGCCAGAAACATCATGCCCGCGCCCGCCGTGATCAGCAGAATCGACGTGCCAAGATCGGGCTGTTTCAGCACCAGATAGACCGGGATCAGGATCAGCACGACGGGCAGGATCACCCAGAGGGGGCGTGACGTCTTGTTCAGGGGCAACCAGTCGTAATAGGCGGCCAGCAGCATAACCAGCGTGATCTTCATCAGCTCGGAGGGTTGCAGCCGCATGAAGCCCAAATCGATCCAGCGCTGCGCGCCCATGCCGATTGTGCCGAAGAACTCGACCGCCACCAGCAGCGCCAGCGACACCGCATAGGCCAGCCCCGCGATGTTGCGCCAGAACCAGATCGGCACCATGGCGGCGATCAGCATGGCGGCAAAGCCAAGGCCGAACCTTTTCATCTGCGGATCCATCCAAGGGGTCCGCGCGCCCCCGGCAACGGAATAGAGCATCAAAAAGCCGACGCAGGCCACCGCCGCCAGCAGCACGGCCAGCGGCCAGTTGACATAGAGGATCTTGCGCAGGCCCGTCGGGACGCTCTTGACCGAGTATTCAAGGTAGCTCATGCGCGGTCGCTCGACTTTGGCCCGTGATGCGGACGGGCATTGCGAAGCTGTTCCTGCTGCGTCTCGATGCGGCCCCGGTCGGCTGCGGGATAGGCCTCGAGCGGCGGATCGCCATTGTAGAGCGCCTGCAGCGTGATGTCGCGGGCGATGGGCGCGGCCACGGCCGAGCCGCCGCCGCCATGCTCGACCACGACGCAGACCGCGACCTTGGGATTGTCGAATGGCGCGAAGTCCACGAAGAGTGCGTGATCGCGCCGTTCCCACGGCAGATCCTCGTTGCGGACCACGCCTTGCGCGCGTTCGGCTGCGGTAATGTTGCGGACCTGGCTGGTGCCGGTCTTGCCGGCCATGCGCATCCCCTCGGCCACGATGCGGCTACGGTAAGCGGTGCCGCGCTTGTTGTTGGACACGTCATACATCGCACGGCGCACGTTGCGCAGGTTGTTCTCGTTGATGCCCATGTCATCGCCATGGCCGGTCGGCGTTTCGACACCGCCCACGGATTTGATGAGGCGCGGCGTCACGGCGCGCCCGGTGGCCAGCCGCGCGGTCATCACCGCCAGTTGCAGCGGCGATGTCAGCACAAACCCCTGCCCGATGGACGAGTTGACGCTATCGCCGATCACCCATTCGGCGCCGCGCGACGACCGCTTCCATTCCTTGGTCGGGATCAGCCCCTCGGCCACGCTGGTCATCGGCAGATCATGCGCCACGCCAAGGCCGAGGCGGCGCGCCATCGCGCTGATCTTCTCGATGCCGGTGCGCAGGGCCATCTCGTAGAAATAGACGTCGCAGCTTTCGCGCAGGGCGCTAGCGAGGTCCATGTTGCCATGGCCCGCGCGCTTCCAGCAGTGAAACCGGCGCCCGCTGACCTCGAGATGGCCGGGGCAATAGACCGTATCCTCGGCGGTGGCGTTGCCATCCTCCAGCGCGGCGAGGGCCGTGACCATCTTGAAGGTCGAACCGGGCGGATAGATGCCCTGCACGGCCTTGTTGGGCAGGGGGCGATACTTGTTTTCCAGCAGCGCGTTGTAATCGCTGACGGAAATGCCGCGCACGAAAAGGTTGCTGTCAAAGCCGGGGGTCGAGACGGTGGCGAGGATATCACCGCTCTCGCAATCCATGACCACGGCGGCGGCGCTTTCGCCCGCGAGGCGCGCGTGGATGTAGGATTGCAGGTTGCTGTCGGTGGTGATCTGCACGTCGCGGCCCGGCTCGCCCTCGCGGCGGTCCAGCTCGCGCATAACGCGGCCGGCGGCGTTCTGCTCGATCCGCTTGGTTCCGGCCTTGCCGCGCAAGAGGTCCTCCTGCATCGCCTCGAGCCCGACTTTGCCGATCTGGAACCGCGGGATCAGCAACAGTTGGTCCGGCGCCTCGATCTTGCCAAGGTCATAATCGCTGACCGGGCCGACATAGCCCAGCACATGGGCGTATTCCTGCTCCATCGGATAGCGGCGCGACAGGCCCACTTCGGGGCGCACGCCGGGCAGGGCGGGGGCGTTGACGGCAACGCGGCTCAGCTCTTCCCAGCTGATGCGGTCGGCGATGGTGACGGGATGCACGCGCGAGCGGCGCATCTCCTCACGGGCGCGCTCCAGCTCTTCGGGGTCGAGATGGATCAGACGGCCCAGCCGCGCGATTGTATCCTCGACATCGCCCGCCTCCTCGCGCTCCAGCATGATGCGGTAGCTGGGCACGTTTTCCGCCACGACAATGCCGTTGCGGTCGAAGATCTGGCCGCGCGCCGGGGGAATCAGGCGGATCTTGATGCGGTTTTCCTCGGCCAGCAGGCGGAACTGATCCGCCTGATCGACCTGCAGATGCCGCATCCGCCACGCCAGAAGGCCCAGGAACCCGGCCTGTCCCGCGCCCAGAATCAGGCCCCGGCGCGTGATGCGCCGCTGACTGACTGCCGTGTCGCGCGTCTGACGTTTCATATGCGCCCCCTTCCGCCTTCGCTGGGCCTTGCCTTGCGCACCCCAAGAAGGAATGACGAGACCATGACCACCAAGGGATAACATAGCACCGTCATCGCCATTTGCATCAGGCTGAGACCCAATGGTGCCTGCGGAACCAGCAAAATGGCAAGGCTCAGCCGATAGAGCAGCGTGATCCCCAGCGCCGTGATCCCGACCATCAGCCATTCGGGGCCAAACCCCATGTCCCGCAGTCCGGGCGCGCGCGCCTTCAGAGTCTCGCAGCCCAGCACCACCAGCGCGGCCCAAAGGCCGGGCGGGCGTTGAAACATCAGGTCTGTCAGCAAGACGATCAAGGCGATCAATAGCGGTGGCACGAATTGCGGGCGGCGCAGCACCCAGGCAAAGGCCAGCGCGGTGATGATGTCAGGGCCGGCCCATCCGGCGGGCACGGTGCTGAGGGGCAGCACGCGCCAGAAGATGACCAACGCGCAAAGCGCGGTGAAAAGGGCGCGCATCGCCCAGATATGTGCGCGCGCATTCTCAGCCATCGGGGCCCGCCACAGGTGCGCCCGCGATCGGCGAGGCGGGCAAGGCTTCGGGCGCGCTCGGCGGCACATCCGGCGCGATCAGATCGCCGGTGTCGTCGATCCGCGTGCCGCCGTGATCGCGCAGCACCCGCAAGAACTCCAGCCGCTCGTAATCGGCGGCCAGACGCAGGCGCAGGCGTCCGCCCGGATCCTGCGCGACGCGGCCAACCAGCAAACCGGCGGGAAAGACGCCACCATCGCCCGAGGAGATCACGCGGTCGCCGGGGCGCACGCTGGCTGCATCCTCCAGAAAGTCGATGGGCGGCGCGACGGTATTATCTCCCAAAATCAGCGCACGCTGCCCCGAGGGCTGCACCGTGACGGGGATGCGGCTGGACGTGTCGGTCAGCAGGATCACGCGCGACGAATTCTCGCCCACGCCGGAAATGCGCCCGACAAGGCCAAGGCCATCCATCGCGGCCCATCCATCGACGATCCCGTCGCGCGCCCCCACGTTCAGCAGCACAGATTGCCGAAAGGGTGAGCCGCTATCGGCGGTGACGACGCCGGTGACATAGGTCAGGCGCGGGTCCAGCCGCACGTTGTTCAGGTCCAGAAGGCGGGCGTTCTCCTGCTCCAGCTGCAGCGCCGCCTCTTTCCACGCCTGCATTTGTTGCAACTCGCGCCGCAGCTCCTGATTCTGGCTGTAGATGCGCTGGTAGCTTTGGAAATCGCGAAAGAGGTTCACGGTGCCGGTGACCGGCGCCATCGCCCAGTCCAGATTGGGAACGACCTTGTCGATGACCGCCGCACGAAACCGCTCGACCCGCGGACTGTCGATCCGCCACAGCAGGAAAAGACCCAGCAGGCACACGATCAGGACGCCCAGAAGCAGCCGCTTGAGCGGGCCGGCATAATCGTCGGAGTTTTTGCGATCCTTGGCCAAAAAGGGGTCCCTGAGGTGAGAGGGGCCGCGCCCCGGCCCCTAGGCTATAGCGCGCCGTGCCGCCTCGCAATCTTGCGGGCGGCTGGGCGGCGCGGGCGCGTCAGCTGTCGTAATCTATCGCGTGACGCAGCTGTTTTTCGAATTCCAGCGCCTTGCCGGTTCCAAGAGCCACGCAGTTCAGGCTCTCATCCGCGATGCTGACCGCAAGGCCGGTCTGCTCGCGCAGGGCAAGATCCAGATCGCCCAGCAGCGCGCCGCCCCCGGTCAGCATGACGCCCCGGTCGACGATATCCGCCGCCAGATCGGGCGGCGTGGCTTCGAGCGCGGTCATCACCGCCTCGCAGATTTGTTGCACAGGCTCGGACAGCGCCTCGGCCACCTGGGCCTGGCTGATTTCGGTCTCCTTGGGCACGCCGTTCAGCAGGTCACGGCCCCGGATGCGCATCGTCTCACCGCGCCCGTCATCGGGCATGCGGGCGGTGCCGATCGAGGTCTTGATCCGCTCGGCCGTGGCGTCGCCGATCAGCAGGTTCTGCTGACGGCGAAGGTAGTTGATGATCGCCTCATCCATCCGGTCACCGCCGACGCGGACCGAGCGGGCATAGACGATGTCGCCAAGGCTGAGAACCGCGACCTCGGTGGTGCCGCCGCCGATATCGACCACCATGTTGCCGGTGGGATCGGTGATGGGCATGCCCGCGCCGATGGCCGCCGCGATAGGCTCGGCGATCAGACCGGCGCGGCGTGCGCCGGCGCTCAGCACCGACTGGCGGATCGCACGTTTTTCAACCGGCGTCGCGCCATGGGGCACGCAGACGATGATCTTGGGCTTGGAGAAGGTTGTGCGCTTGTGCACCTTGCGGATGAAATGCTTGATCATCGCCTCGGCGGTGTCGAAATCCGCAATGACGCCTTCGCGCATGGGGCGGATCGCCTCGATGCTGCCGGGCGTGCGGCCCAGCATCAGTTTGGCATCCTCGCCCACGGCCAGCACCTTCCGCACGCCATCCTTGACGTGATAGGCAACCACCGACGGCTCGGACAGGATGATGCCGCGGCCCTTGACGTAGACCAGCGTATTCGCCGTGCCGAGGTCGATGGCCATGTCCGAGGTGAACATCCCCGGAATTCTGCTCAGTATGGACATGAGAGGCGGTGTCCTGTCTTTGGGTGCAAACACAAAAGGGCGACTCTGGGCCGCTGATATCTGGCCCTTATAGAGAGGCGCAGGGCGCGATTAAAGGGGCTGTTTCGTGCCTTTCAGCGTCAATTCGCCGGTATCATTGGTGCCGTGCCGGGTTGAGCGGGGCATTGTGCCGCGCTATCCCTGAAAGGGGCGACGTGACCAAGGGAGGCCGCCGGTGTTTATCGTTGTCGGACTGGTGCTTGCCTTCGTGCTGATCGTGATATTCTCGAATGCGCGCACCCGCAACTGCCGCTGGCGCGAGGACAGGACGCGCGACCGGGACGGCCAGCGTTATTTTCGCTGTCTGCAATGCGGCCATGAGACCTATACAGAAACCGGCAAGCCGCCCAAGATCTGCCTGGCCGACACGCCCGGACCCTAAACGCGCAGGAGGACCCAGATGATAGAGCCACAAGATGCCGATTCGCGCCGCGACGCCGCGCCCGTGATCTGCTATCCGAACGAGACGCTGCCCGTGCCTGACCTTGCGCTTTACAAGGCCGCCCGCGCAGGTGCCGTCAAGACCGGCGAGGTTCTGGTCCCTCCGCGCGAGGCCATGGCGTTCCGCGTCGGGGCCGGTCAGTTCTTTCGCATCACTTCGGTGGACGGGCCGCAGGTGGGCGATCTAAACCTCTGGAATGCTGGCGATCTGACCGAGCGGTTCTATTCCGGCAAGACGCGCGCGCTGCATGGCACCCATATCACGCGGGGCGAGCGCATGTGGTCCAGCTTGCCCTATCTGCGCCCGATGGCGACGATCCTCAGCGATACGCTGGAATGGTATGGCATCGACCGCTTTGGCGGCTCTGTGCATGACGTGATCGGCACGCGCTGCGATCCCTATACGCATAATCTGCTGGCGGGCGGGCAGTATCACCATTGTTGCCATTCCAACCTGACACGCGCCTTGGCGGATGAGACGGGGCTCAGCCTGATGGACGCCGAGCGCCATGTGCATGACGTGCTCAATGTCTTCATGTGCACCGGATTTACCCGCGATACGGGGCAGTATTTCATGAAGGCCAGCCCCGTGCGCCCCGGCGACCATCTGGAGTTCTTTGCCGAGATCGATCTGATCGGTGCGCTCAGCGCCTGTCCTGGTGGCGATTGCTCGGCCCAGCATTCCAGCGACCGCGCCGCGTGCTACCCCTTGCTGGTCGAGACCTTTGCGCCCGCGCCCGGCGCGTTGGAGGGCTGGAGCGCGCCGTGCTTGAGCGGATACGACCGCAGCCACGGGCGCGGGCCGGTAGCGGGGCGCGCCGGATGATCAGTTATGCGCCCGGTTGCGATGTCGGCCCGCTGGAGGAATGGCCGCTGGACAATCCGGCCAGCGCGTACGTCATCCTGCGGGGCGCGCCGCGCACCTTCGGGCGGCTGGATGCGGGAGGGCCGGGGCATGTCACCCGCTTTGGCATCTGGCGGTGCACGTCCGGCGCCTTTCAATGCACCGAGCAGGGCGACGAGTTGATCACGGTCCTGTCCGGGCGCTGTCGGTTGACGGACCACGGCACCGGCGAGGTGCATGCGCTGCGCACGGGCGACAGCCTGTTCCTGCGTGATGGAAGCCACGTAACATGGGACGTGACCGAGGAAGTGACCAAGGTCTTTTTCGGGCACAAGCCGGGCGGGTACTGAACCCGCCTTATCAGGCAAGCGCACGATACGCGGGCAAGTCCGGCGGCCAGATCAGCGGCTTGCGGTTCTTGATCTGCCGCTTGATCAACCGGCGCCACCGGGTTCCACGGGCAGGGCAGGGCCGCGCCAGAACGTCCGAGGTGATCCGCATGCCCGGCCGCGCCTGCAACGCGTGGATATCGGCCATTGCCTGCGGGCCCAAGGCGAGTATGGCTTGTTCTCCAAGCCGCACGCTTTTCGCAGGGCAGGCCTTTGGCAAAGATCACTTTATGCCGTCAAAAAGCAGGTGGTAGTATTGCACGTCCACCGCCTCGCCCCACTGCCGGATGCCGCCGAGGGCCGTCAGCTTCTTGGCGGGCACGAAAATCTCGGGCTGGCCGAATATCCGCTCGGCAATGGGTGAGGCGATGCAGATGCGATGCTGTGGGGTACCCGCAAGGGGCGGGCCGGTAGCCCCGTGCCCCTTGCGCCCGCACCGATGCAGGCGCCTTTGCCGACGTTGAGGTTCATAAAGGTCGCGCGATCGCCGACGATGAGAATATTCTCGGCACCGCCCAGCTTGAATGCGCCATCGGTGGAAAACTCATCCCCCATTGTGATGGTGTTCGGTCCCATGGATGAGCCGGTGAAGGATCCTATGCGAAAGCCGTCTCTCGCATCCAGAATGAGGCCATCGGTGCTTTTGGCATTGATCTTGACATCAGAGAGGTCCGCGTCATTGGCGATAGTGAGGGTCGGGGGCAGGCCGGCATCGAACTTGATATCGAAGCCGTTGAACTTGGCGCTGTTGATCCGCAGCTCAAACTCGACAGAAGTGTCACTGGCCGAGGGGAAATCGACAGTATCCGCGACCGAAGGGGCGAGGACATAGATTTCCCCGTCCGAGACCTGAAACCGCCCGCCCGCCCGAATTTCGCCGGGGCCGAGCGTGGCGACATTCACGTCCACAATTGTATAGGATGGCATCTGATTCCCCGCGCGCGGGGGTGTTGATGCGAGGCGATACGGCAGCGAGTTATGAACCGGGTTTTAACCGATCAATTTGCTGGATTTTTTGTTGCTGTCCGTCGGAATTGGCGCGCTATGTCCGGACAGTGTCGACAACGAATTCCAGCGCGAGCCTCAGGCCCTCGGGCGACGATGTCACCTCCAGATCCGTGTTCAACTCGGCGGTGATGACCTGCGCGATCAGGGTGCCGAGGCCGCCCTCATCGGGGTTCGTCTCGGGCGGAAGGCCGACGCCCGTGTCGCTGCAGGAAACCCGCATGGTGCCGGGTGCAATGCCCGGCTCGGCACGGACGGTAATTCTGCCTCTCTTGCCGTTCGGGAAGGCGTGCTTGAAGGAGTTGGCGACGAATTCGTTGACCAGCGTACCAACGGCCACTGCCTGACCCGCCGGCGCCTGACATACGCTAGCCTCCAGATTCAGGGTCACGCCAACCGGTGCCATCGCACCCAGATGCCCGACCAGCTCGGTCAGGTAGGCCTGTAGATCCACGATCGAGCCGTTGTCGTTCAGGTAAAGCTGCCGATGCAGTTGCGAGACCGCCTCGATCCGCGACCGCACGGTGCGCAGTGCGCGGCGTGCCTCGCTGCCAACCGCGCGGCGCTCCTGGATCGAGACCAGCGAGGAGAGCGATTGCAGCGAATTCTTGACGCGGTGATCGACCTCCTGCCGCAGCAGCTTGTTCCCGTTCAGCGCGCGCCGCATGTCAAGCTGTGCCATCACTTGCCGGGCCAGAACGCGCAAGGTATCGCGCTGCAGCGGGGTCAGTTCGCGCGGCTGGTAATCCAGTACGCAGAGCGTTCCCAGCGGCAACCCATCATCTGATTTCAGTAGGGCACCCGCGTAGAATCGCAGGCCCGGAGTGCCGGTGCAGAGCGGATTGTCGACCATGCGCGGATCGCTCAGCGTGTCGGGGATCTCGACGAAATCGTCCTCGAGGATGACATGACTACAGATCGAGGTGGCAAGGGGCGTCTCGCGCACGCCAAGGCCCACCTCGGCCTTGAACCATTGCCGATCGGCGTCGATCAGGTTGACTACCGAAATGGCCGTGCCGCAAATTTGCGAGGCAAGCTGCGCGATGTCGTCGAAATCGGCCTCTCGGTCGGTGTCCAGAATTTCGTAGCTCTGCAAAAGCTCAAGCCGTTTGTCCTGCTGAGGGTGCTTGAGAGCTTCCAATTCGCCATCCTGTCTTGGGGCCGCCGCCGTGCAATCAGCGCTTATTGTTCAGGTTTCTACGGAATCGTCAATTCCCGTTTACCTTTTACCCCATTCGGAAGGGCAAACGAGAAAGGCCCCGGATATCTCCGGGGCCTTTTCAGTTCTGTGATCCGGCGACGCCTAGTGTGCGTGGCCCTTGTCCCAGTCTTCCCGCTGGGGAAGCTGCTCGAACGTATGCTCGGGCGGCGGGCTGGGCAGGGTCCATTCCAGCGTGTCGGCATATTCGTTCCAGGGATTCTTCTCGGTCGCCTTCTTGCCCTTGAACAGCGCATAAAGGATCACGACGAAGAAGAACACGAAGCTGGCGAAGCTGAGGAATGCACCGATCGAGGACCAGTAATTCCAGGTCGCGAATGCCTCAGGGTAGTCGATATAGCGGCGGGGCATACCCTGACGGCCCAGGAAGTGCTGCGGGAAGAACGTGAGGTTCGCACCGATGAACATCGCGTAGAAGTGCAGCTGACCGGCCCATTCGGGATACATGCGGCCCGTCATCTTGGGGAAGTAGAAGTAGATACCCGCGAAGATGGCAAAGACGGCGCCAAGGCTCATCACGTAGTGGAAATGCGCGACGACATAATAGGTGTCGTGATACGCGCGGTCGATCCCGGCCTGGCTGAGCACGATGCCCGTCACGCCGCCCACGGTGAAGAGGAAGAGGAAGCCGAACGCCCAGAGCATCGGGGTCTTGAACTCGATCGAGCCGCCCCACATCGTCGCGATCCAGCTGAACACCTTGACCCCTGTCGGGACCGCGATGACCATCGTCGCCAGCATGAAGTAGGACTGCTGCGTCAGCGACATGCCCACCGTGTACATGTGGTGCGCCCAGACGACAAAGCCCAGCGCGCCAATGGCGATCAGCGCCCAGACCATCGGCAGGTAGCCGAAGATCGGTTTGCGCGAGAAGGTCGCGATGACGTGGCTGATGATGCCGAAACCGGGCAGGATGATGATGTAGACTTCCGGATGGCCAAAGAACCACAGGATATGCTGGTAGAGGATCGGATCGCCGCCACCTGCGGGGTCAAAGAAGGTCGTCCCGAAGTTACGGTCCGTCAGCAGCATCGTGATCGCACCCGCCAGCACCGGCAGCGACAGCAGGATCAACCACGCGGTGACGAAGATGGACCAGGCGAACAGCGGCACCTTGAAGAGGGTCATGCCCGGCGCGCGCATGTTCAGGAATGTCGTGATCATGTTGATCGCGCCCAGGATCGAGCTGGCGCCCGACACGTGCACGGCAAAGATCGCGAGGTCCATCGAGATGCCCGGCGAGTTGGTCGAGAGCGGTGGATAGAGAACCCAGCCGACACCAGCGCCCAGCTCCCCGCCCAGGCCGCCCGGTGTGAGCAGCGAGGCGACACCCAGCGCGGTCCCGGCCACGTACATCCAGTAGCTGAGGTTGTTCATCCGCGGGAACGCCATGTCGGGCGCCCCGATCTGCAGCGGCATCAGGTAGTTGCCGAAGCCGCCGAAAAGGGCGGGAATCACCACGAAGAACATCATCAGGACGCCGTGATACGTGATCATCACGTTCCACAGATGCCCGTCCGGGGTACATGTGGCGGCAGAATCGGCAATGAAGCGCGCGCCTTCGAGGCACATGTACTGAACGCCGGGCTCCATGAGTTCGAGGCGCATATAGACGGTGAAAAGAACCGAGAGCAGGCCGACAATCGCCGACGTGATCAGGTAAAGGATACCGATATCCTTGTGGTTCGTGGACATGAACCACCGGGTGAAGAACCCTCGTTCGTCGTGGTGGTCTTGGCCATGAATGGCTGCATCTGCCATTGGGTGCCTCCTGCTGGTATGAGTCCGGACGCACTTTTACTGCCGTGCGCACGCGGTGTGCTGAAGGCTGTTTTAATCCGCCGGGCCGCGCCCGGCAACGCTGTAGTGGGCCGTTTGGCAAATAAAATTGTCGCACCCCCCTTAGCGTTTCGCGGCCCGTTCGCCCGACGTTGGCCCCCGACGCCGCGAAAAAATATCTGGCTGACCGGAACCGGATCGCGATGCGCCGTGTTGTGCACTCAAGCGACGCAAGACCCCGGCATGACGCAGGGAAGCGTTGTCTGAAAAGAACATAGGAGATTGAAATGACAAACTTTCGTAAACTGAGCACCGCCGCCGCCGCACTTGCCCTGACCACCGCAATGTCGACCGGCGCATTTGCCGCAAGCCACGGTGACCACGACATGACGTGTGGTGAGTACAATGCCATGAGCGCGGACGATCAGCTGTCGGCACGTTCGGAAATGGGCCGCGAAGGCGCGCGCGATGCGGCAACGGGCGAAGATTCCACGGAAGCTGGCGTCGCCACCGAGCAGGCAAACGATGATGGCACCCAGAACGACGATGCTGGCCGCGAAGGCGCGCGCGATGAGGCAATGGGCGATGACGAAGCCTATGCCGCATCGATCGTCGAGCACTGCAAAGGCGGCGATGACCTGATGGTCAAGGACGCCATGCACCCGACCGCCAAAGCCGAATAACGCTGCCTGCTCGCGCAACCGCCGGTCCCGTCCCTTCTGAACGGCGGCTTGCACGACAAAGCGTTGAGGCCCGCAACCCCCCAAAGGTTGCGGGCCGTTCTGTTTTCAAACGGATGCCTTGCTGGCTGAGCCGGTAGACGCCCGATCAGCCTTGGAAAACATCGTCAAAACGGCGTCGAAGTGCGACGTCGACATCCTCCATCGTGACCGGCAGGCCCAGATCGACGAGGCTCGTAACTCCGTGCTGGGCGATGCCACAAGGCACGATGCCGCTGAAATGCTCGAGGTCCGGCTCGACATTGATCGAGATGCCGTGAAAGCTGACCCACTTGCGCAGGCGCACGCCGATCGCGGCAATCTTCTCTTCGGGAGGGGCGCCATCCGGTCCCAACGGTTTGTCCTGCCGGGAGACCCAGACACCGACACGGCCCTCGCGCAATTCGCCGGTCACGTTGAATTCGTCCAGCACCGCGATCACCC
The DNA here is from genome assembly GCF_043355935.2 of Roseovarius roseus. Taxonomy (NCBI): domain Bacteria; kingdom Pseudomonadati; phylum Pseudomonadota; class Alphaproteobacteria; order Rhodobacterales; family Roseobacteraceae; genus Roseovarius; species Roseovarius roseus. The sequence continues at coordinate 99,167 of NZ_JBHFPE020000002.1, forward strand.
ACGCCTCGAGCTGGCGGACAAAGGCGCGTACGTCGCGCCCCCGCTTGCCGACATCGAGCATGACATAGACCACCCGTTGACCGGGGCCGTGATAGGTATACTGCCCGCCGCGCCGCGCGTCATGCACCGGGAATCGCGTGGGATCGATCAGATCCTCGGGGCGGGCGGAGGTGCCGGAGGTGTAAAGGGGCGGGTGTTCCAGCAGCCAGACCAGCTCGGGCGCCGTGCCGCCGGCGATCCCCGCCACACGAGCCTCCATCTCGGCCAGGGCCTCGTCATAGCCGGTCAGGCCGGGCGATATTTTCCATTCCACCATGAGGCGGTTGATACACCGCCCCTGACCGCAGGAAAAGCGCGCGTTGCACGTGATCCAGACAGATTTGTCATCAACAGAATTTGTTCTTCACAAAGCGATCCAGAGTCGCTAAACGCCGTGGCACACCATGACAGTGCGGTCGTGGCGGAATGGTAGACGCGCAGCGTTGAGGTCGCTGTGGGGTAAAACCCGTGGAAGTTCGAGTCTTCTCGACCGCACCAAATCACCCCCTTGAGGGGCCTGTTTTTCAAGTATATCAGGCACTTTGCGCCCATCCCGAGACACAAACCGGGACACATATGGGATACTTGCGATGGTGGTGATGATGAAGCTCAAATACGTTGATGACCTGCCCGGAGGCCGCAAGCGGTTCAGGCGGCGATTCAAAAAGGCCGTTGCTGAGGTCTTGGGCGAAGGATTTTTTCAGGTGCCCATGAAGGCCCGTGAAGGTGCCGCATTGGTCGCCGAACAGGAAGCCCTCCTAGCCGAATACGAGAAGATCGCCGCGAAGGCTATGCGCAAGGCAGCGGGGCAGGGCACGCTCTCTCCGCTTGAGCATTGGCGTGAAGCCGTTGCTGAGGTCACCGCGATGAGGGACGCGATAGTTGGCGACCTGAGCGATGATGATAGGCAAGAAGTCTTGGCGGATGACCTGCATCGCCGGGGCGCTGGCCCAATCTTGGTTAAGGCCGTGATGACGCCAGATGCCGAGGAACCCCCTGTCACCATGTTGGACGCCAAGCGCATGTATGAGCAGGAGAAGCTCGGAGCGAACCCCGGTCGCAACCAGAGGAACCGCTTGGAAAGGGTCTGCAAGCGCATAGAGGCTGCACTCGGGCCACTCGGCAAGCTGCCGATAGCGGGCCTTCGGTCTGCTCACGGGCGTAAGCTGAGAGACCATATGCAGACTGTCCCGGCGCTGGGCAAGAAGGGCAAGCTGTTAGCCCCTCGGACCATCCGAAGGGAACTCGACATGATCTCGACCATGACGAACTTGGCAATCAAGGAGTTCGATCTCGAAAAGGTCGCCAAGAACCCGTTTGAGGGTCTTACCGTAGACGCTCCGGACAAGGCCCCGGAAAGCGAATGGGAACTTCGCGACCCTCTTCCGGAACCCGTCCTAGCCACCATGAGGGTCCGCATGACCGGGAAGCTGCGGCGTCCTGAGCTTGGTCTTATCTGGCGCATCTTGGAGGGGACCGGATGCCGAGGCGCTGAGGTGGTCGGCCTTCGCGTCGAAGACGTGTTCATAGACCACCCGTATCCTCACATTTGGGTCAGGTGGCATGAAGACCGAAGCGTGAAGACCAAGACCAGCATCCGGGCGGTGCCCCTTGTGGGTGATGCCTTGGAGGCCATGAGGGAAGCCATGAAGCTACCCCGAGAGGGTTCCCACATGTTGTTCGCGCGATATGCCCGGGAGGCTGGCCCAGACGCTGTCTCTCAGGCTCTCATGAAGCACCTGCGGGCCGTGACCACCAACCCCCGCCATGTCGTCTACTCCCTGCGCCACAACATGAAGGACCGCTTGGTAACTGCGGGCGTCGATCAGCGCGATGAAAATCGCATCCTTGGTCATTCTCTCGGTGGCGTTGGGGACCGCGTATATGGAGGCGAGGAGGCTAGGTTGAGGGTGGCCTATGAAGCTATGCAGAAGGCTTGCGCTGTGGCCTCGTAGTTTCTCCTCAGTGGCACCGGGGTCATCCCTCATGGCCCGCAGACGTTCCACCTTGCGGAGGTCGTCTAGGGTTGCCGTGCGGTGGACCGGCTTGGGTTCCGGCTTGGGTTTCCCGAGGGCCAGCACGTCAGCGATGCTATCGCACCGGGCAAATTCGCATGGCTATGCGATTTTGGTCTTGGCGATCTTCATGTAGTTGTTCGCTGCTCGGTCCTTGAAAGAGCAGTTCGCCTCGACCCACGGCATGAACTCACCGTGGGCCAGCTTTTTTTCACCGCGATCAGTCCCTCGCCAATCTCGGCAGCGATTTCCTTGGCGGTGCGCCCCAGCCGCTGCACCTCAAGCGATCTGGTCAGGCCTCAGCATCCGCCCTTTGGGTTGCTCTTCCGGCGTCCCGCTATCGCGCCTCTCGGCGACCTCACGCCATGCCGCGACCATCAGGCAGGGGCCGGCGCCTCCATACCTTCGAGCCAGAGCGCGCGGTTGCGATAGCCGCCCCGGATGAGCCGACCCTGTTCGGCGATTTCAGGGTAATCGTCCGCCCAGTCGCGGTAGCGGTCATTGGTGACGATCGGCGCGTTGTAATCGCGCGCGACGGTCAGGAGGTAGCTATCGGCAATCGTCCCCTTGGGCACGACTAGCACACGATCCTCGGGCAGGCCGAGGCTCTTGGCCATGACGTAGTCGTCCTGATATTTGCCCGTCAGCAAGTAGCCCACGTTGGCGTCGAAGATGACGGCGGGGGTGTGACGTTGGACCCTGAGATGGGCGATCACCTCGCGCAGCGTCTCGATCTGCGGGCTGTTGTCCTTCCAGTGCATGACGTTCGACCCGTCGATCAGAATCCAGTTCGGTTTGTGCCTCTTGCGGGTAAAGGCCGCGCGCAGCCACAGTATCAGCGCCGCGACGGCACAGGGGCCAGCCAGCAGTAGGAGATCGCCATACTCGGGCAGCAGAAGCGCCACGGCGACGCCCGCGAGAGACAGGACCAAGATCAGGGCTGGAATAACCATGAGAGTGTTTACCGCGGTTGGCCCGGGGCGTGAAGCGGGTGAAGTGAGGCTATGCGAAATTTCCCAGCGGGGCTACTCACTGGACTGTATATTTCGTTCAAGGCTCAGATCGTCGTCTGGCTGATCGTCTCGCCACAGCTTCTTCATGCCTTCCATCCAGCCAGACGTTGTCTCTGTATGAAACGCCCCGGTTTCGTCGGAGACCTACAGCTTCATTTCACGCGACCATATCGAGCACGTCGCGCTGTGCATAGAAGTTCTCTTCTGCCTCGACTGGCGGGAAATTTCCGATGGGTCCAAGCAGCCGGCGATTGTTAACCAATCGACCCACCCGCCGACGAAGCGCGGTTCTGAGGGCGCTGAGGTGGGCAGGTCAGGGTTGTGTAGATTTGTAATCGCGTTCTCTTCTTCGCCATTGGCGTTGATCCATCCGGACATGGTGATGTTTCCTTGTGTTGTCTGGTGATTAGTTGATGGGGGTGTCAGCGTCGGCTGGACAGCCGCCGAAGTCTGCGTGGTTGATGATGCGGTCGAGACCCTCGGCCATGAGGGCAGCCAGAACCTCGGACCGAGAGATTTCCTTGCCGGTGGCCATGAGGTGCCGCGCTTGGAGCATCTCGATGATGGCCATCTGGTCGATGCGGATTTGGATAGATGCCCAGCGCGGGCGGTCAGCCCAAGGCCAGTGTCGCGGCGCTTTCGTCTGTCGCCGGATTGCGTCCAAAGTCGAGGCTTCCTCTGCGGCCATGAGTTCGATGGTCGGGACAACCGTGAAGAGCCTCTTGCGGAGGTGGCGGGTCCAGCGGGCGCGGTTGCGCTCCCCCAAGGCGGTGGCCTTAGTCTTGGCGGGGCGGGTGTATAGCTTGGTCATTGGGATTTCCTCCGAGTTTGTTTTGGCTGCGGCGCTGCAAGGAAGGCCGTTTTAAGGGGTGTTGGGATGAAGCAGAGGGTGTCCCCTCGGTAGACCTTTAACAGGCCCTCAAACTGGGGGTTTTCAGCACGCAGAACGGCTGCCAGCTTCCAGACTATAGGGCCATCGCCGGTGATCTCATGGCCAAGCGAAGACCTCGCCCTGGGTTTTGTCCGATACTCGTTCTTGCTGCGGTAGACCCGGACTGCGTCGAGGTCGATGCGGATGGTGTTGGTGGTCATGGTGTCTGCCTTTCGGGCATGAAAAAGCCCCCGCCGGTGAACCGACAGGGGCGCGTTAAGGTGATCTCTGGGGGTGGGCGGTCAGGGACGCGGCGGGATGCCTTCCGGCTCCTCTCCCTCGCGAACCGCCTTGATGTATCGCCGGATGGAAAGGCCGAAGAACTTCTGGGTGTAGGCGTTAGCGGCCTTGGCGATGTTCATCCGGTTGTCCGCTCGGGGCGGCGTCATGTGCAACTTGCGGTCGGTCAGGATATTTCTGAGACCGGCATCATTCGGGATGAACCCCAGAATGTGCTTCATCACCCCAAGGCGTTCTTGCGGGGCTGGCGTGTAGATCATCTCGGTCAGGCGGTGGGCACGGTCATAGTGTCGCCAAGAGCGTGTCCTGTTCTCGTCGCTACGGCTTCCCCTTGAGGCGTTCCTTGAGGTGCAGCGTTGGCATTCGGGGGAGCAATATCTCTGGTTGGACCGGTTGGGAATGAAGGCGGCATTGCATCCGGGGCAGTCTGCGGCGCTATCCTCGGGCATGACAATTGGATCGACGGCGTCGAACATAACGGATTCCTTTCGATGGTGATGGGGTGCTGCGAAGGCTGGAGGTCGTGACCGTCGAAGACGGACCTCCTCATTAGAGGTGCAGGTGAAGGCTGGCCTGACGCTCACCTGAGGAACTCAGGGTCGCTATCAGGGGCGCGTTCATGTGCAGCGTTCACACGGTGACTTTGTCCTTGGAGACCCAAGGAGGAGATGAAGACTGAACATGCCCGCTAAGTTGACTTAGGGGCTTGGTCTTCGCCGCGACCAGCGGCAATGGGTCTTCACCTGTGAGAGGCGATCTCAGGGGCAACCAGCCTAGCTGGGGCAATCTGAGGGTTCACCTTTAAGGTTCGGCTTCTTGTTCGCGAAGGCGAAGCCGTAGCACCTAGAGGGATACATTACATGTGCGGAGGGCGGATTACTGGGCAATGATGTGTGAAGTTACGAAAACCACTGTCACCACCCCCCCGAAGGCGTGCGCCAAAAAGAACCCGCCTCGGCAACCCGAAGGTCACCGAGGCGGGCACCAAGGAGAGAACCATGAAGTCAACATCATCTGTTGCGATGGAATACGCCCGTCATCGTCTAGCCAGCGTCGGCAGCGCCCGTTACAGACTGCCGGTTGTGACCGCTCAGGGTTTCTTACATCTAGTATGGGGGTAAATGTTCTTTATTTGTTCTAGTTCGCATCTGCCTGCCGCGAGATGCGATATACCGACTGTCTACTTATGCCCAGCCGTCTGGCGATTTCTGCTGGCCCTACGCCTTCGTCGCGGAGCTTGGTCACCTTCTCCGCATCAATGCTGGGAGGGCGTCCCTTGTAAGGGCTGGCCGCGCCTTTCGCCTTGGCTGCGGCGATACCCTCCCGTTGACGTTCCTTCCTGATCTCTGTTTCGAACTCCCCAAACGCCGACAACATCGTGAAGAAAAGCCGTCCCTCAGGCGATGCGGTGTTGATGGGCTGTTCGAGGGCAGTCAGGTCGGCTCCCATCTCTTCGATTTGGCTGGCGATGGTCAGCAAGTCTTGCGTGGAGCGGGCCAGACGGTCCAGCCGTGTGATGACCACGCAATCCCCTTTGCGAAGGCCGCGCAGAAGATGCGCCAATTGTTCCCGTCCTTCGCGCTTCGTCCCGCTGGCTTTCTCGGCATACAGGTGCCGCTTGGCCACGCCTGCGTTTTCCAACGCTGCGGTCTGAACCTCAAGAGATTGGCCCGCAGAGGACACCCTCGCGTAACCGACAAGGGCACCTCCACGGGCTTCAACGGTTTGCTTCAAGGTCACTAGGTTAGCTGTGGCTTCGGTCATTGCGGGTTCTCCGAGGTGTAACGAAAACGTGTCTACATTTTCGTTACTGTCATTTATACCTACGGTCAACCCTAATGTGACGCCATCAGCCTCTCTGCGCCATGTAACGTCAGCGTATACCCTTGTGAGCGCTTGAGGGTTGGTGTGCGTTCAAGCGAATATTTGACATTGGCTCCCCCACGGGGGAATGCGCGTGTTGTCTTATCTATCTCTGGGCCTTAGATTTTTGTGGTGAAATGAAATGAGGTTCACCGACAAGCGCGCTCAACAAGGCCACGGAGGTTGCAACCCATAGATGATTTGCGCAATCCTGCCCGGAACAACTCGCAGGGAAGTCAAAAAACACAATGAGCACTGCAGAAATTGAGTCGCTGGGGTCGCTCGTCTGGTCCATCTCAGAACTCCTCCGCGGCGACTTCAAGAAGTCCGAGTATGGCAACGTGATCGGGCCCTTCGTCGCACAGCGCCGTCTAGATCGCGTCCTAGAGGAGACCAAGCTAGCAATCCTCGATATGGCCCGGAGGCTGCCCGGGGATATGAGCAACAAGCGCCACCTTGACGTTGTTGAAGAGGAGGTCGGCACGTGAATCGGTATCTCATCAAGATCAACGGTGAAAAGCGGTGCCCCCAGCAGATTAGCCGCCCTGCAGGCAGTACCGATTGGGAAGGCGGTGAAGTATTGCTAGAAGCCAATTCTCCCGTTCTTGCGCGGCCCGGCTCCCGCCAAGAGGCACCAACCATTAGCGAGGGCGATGAGCTTTGGATATGGACCCATGAAGACGAAAACTTTGGCAAAGGATGGGGGCTGACGGCCAAAGCAAAAGCAGGAAGGTCGCAAATCTCCGAAGGCGAAGTTGCGCTGCAACTTAATAACGTGGAGCGCCTAGACCGACCATTCGGTTTTAAGGTCCTCGGCACCGAACCAACGGGTAGCCGATTGATCGACTACCTCCGGACCTATCGTCATCATCTCGTCTTTCTTATTGAAGACGACGACTACCCAGATTTCGTGGCGCTCGCTGAACGGCACGGCACTTTTCCCGCAGAATTTAAGCAGCCGTACGAAACAGAGTGGGGCAAATACATCAAAGAGAACAAAAGGGAAATTTTACAAGACCTTTCCGACCGCCGCTTGAGCTTCCAAAAGGCGCGACCGGGACAGGGACAGTTCCGAGCTGCGCTTTTCGAAGCGTATGGCGGACGATGTGCCTTGACCCGCTGTTCAGTTCCACAGGCCTTAGAGGCAGCGCACGTTCTTCCTCACAATGGTAATTCGGTTCGAGATCAGACCGACAACGGTCTACTTTTGCGCCGCGATCTGCATGCCATGTTTGATGACATGCTCTGGAGCATTGATCCAAAAACCAGCAAGGTCTGCCTGTCTCGCCAGTTAAATGACAAGTCTTACGCTGGGATGGATGGTTTACTAGTCAACCACCACGTTGCCCAAGAACCGTTGCGAGTTCACTTCATTCAATTTCAGAACACAAACAAGGATTTCTGATCAGGTAAATACCGCTGTCGGGTTGTCTAAGGAGAGGCGGCATCCAATGCTTCCGTTATGCCCTTGATCTTGAGGCTAGACCGCTGTCCTTCGTTCTTTCCTTTTAAACGAGGCTTTGCAACTGTGAGGCAATGACTGCGGCAGCGATGCTACTACGCAGAACCTTGCGCACAAAAAAAGCACTGGAGAAAGCCTATGTTCAAGCGTTTCACCTTAGGCTTCTATAGAGCCTACGCAGAGCCTCAAACGCTGGATTTTGCCATACCGGACGACGGTTGCATCGGACTGAACGTTATTGTCGGCCAGAACAACTCGGGCAAGTCAACTGCCCTGACTGTAATGAAAGAACTTTTTCACCAATCACAAGACTTTATACATGACAGCATGTCGCGCGTGGGGGACCATGCACCAATCGTCAAGCTTGATGTTCACTTTGATCAAGGCGACGAAAGTGTGTTTTGCGAAGAAAGAACTGCGGGCTTTTTCGTTAAAATTATCGAAGGAAAGGACGCCGCACAATCCGAAAACCGCAGGAATCAATTGCGTAGTCGAGTTCAGTTTTTACCGTCTCGGCGCTCTTGGTCGGACCGGTTCAATCGGGCCGCCAAGCAAAGCAAACAACAGATGGAAGATCAGCTCTTCAACCTTCAGCGAAATCAGGAAGCACAACTAGGCCTAATCTTGTCGACAATTATCCGAGATGGTCAAAAGCCTGAGTTTGATAAAATACTCATCCGAGTGATGCCTGACGTCGTTGATTGGGGTGTCAATAGATTTTTGGACCAAGACTATATTGAATACAAAAGCCCATCAGGGAACGTGCACGCACTGAGCCTTCTTGGTGAAGGTTTTTCAAGTGTATTCCGCATGACTTATACGCTCTTTTCGTCGAAGCCCGGCGATGTAGTGATTTTAGATGAGCCAGAACTCTCCCTTCATCCAGAAGCTCAGAAATCACTTTACAAGTTGCTTAGCGAACTTGCTGAAGATCGTCAGATAATCATCGCTACCCACTCGCCTTACATGGTCAACTGGGAGCATCTCAGTCGCGGCGCGCGTTTATTCCGAGTGGGAATAGGAACGGATGGAAGCGCCACAGTGACTAGTCTTTCCGATGCCGCGATCAAAGATGTTATGCCTGCTGTCGAAGGTGATATTCGCAACCGTAAGAACTTTGATGTTCTAGCGAAAGAGGTCTTCTTCCGCAGTCGCGTAGTTTTCTGTGAGGGTCAGGAAGACGTGCTTTTTATTGAGAATTACCTCAGAGCCGAGAACCGTGAACCTTTACCTCTATTCGGATACGGCTCGGGCGGTGACCGTTGGATTGCCAAATGGCTTGTGCTAGCAACAGATCTGGGAATTCGCGCTGCTGCCATTTACGATGGAAACGTGGTAGACGAAGCCGAGCGCGTCGCTGAACTCTTTAAGAGTAATCCTGATGTAAAGACTTGGATAATTCCGGCGAATGATATTCGTGATAAATGTCGCGGTGAAGCTCTTGAGCACGGCATATTCAATACAAAAGGAGAAATAAACGCAGAGTTCCGACCGGCTTTCAACGCAATGCTGGATGATGTTGAGAAATGGTTGAAAGCCTAGTTAGAACGCGACGTCACTGCAATGCTTTGCTCCCCCTAGCCGCTGATACGTTAGTAAACTGACACAACGAATAGACGTTTGCTCAGCATCACCGGCCTGAACTGGATCAAGTCAATGCTGGCTTAACCTTCTCTTCGCTGTCGTTTATGATGCGATAGACGATCGATTTCAAGACCAGCCTTCTGATCGAGTGTGGATGTGCGAGCGTAACCGACAAGCATGAGCATTCCTCCAATTTAGCCTTAAAGACTTAGCCAGAAATCATTCCCAATATGTCAATACAATTCCTATGGGAAGCACTCTTGGGCGCGCGAAGGGTTCCCGCACACCCAAGGTCTAGTAGGAATTCAGGACCTTTTATATCAAAGCATGGCCAATCCCGAATGGCCGCGATGCACCTAGAAGGCAGCAGTCGACTTCGGTGGGTCCATCCTTTCGTCTGGATGGCGTGTAAGTTCCATCAAAGTGTGTTGGCACTTATCGGCTTCCTCAATGCTGTCCACGGCAGAAGCAACGGCTTCGAGCGCCGTTCGTAAACCCTCTTCGGCGGCATGTGTTGCGCGTATCAAGTTGTCCATAAGGTTGTAGAGTGCGTTGTTCTTGGCATCGCATCCAAGATTCACCGTAAACTCCTCCTCGACCGCTTCGGACGACGCAAATGTTTTTATTCTGGCTGCCAATTCTGTGGCAACGTCAACGAGCTTGTTGCGGTTGACTGGCATATAAGTTTCGGTATCGAGCATGCTTTCCTCTTGTTTTCTGGGTTTAGTAGACTGGGTTAGATCTGGGGCAGACTCTCGATGAGTGACGCCTCCATCAATCACAATACTGGCCCCCATCAGCGGGGGCGTGATTATCTATAAATCTTTGGCTGCCAGATCTTTTCGATGAAACTGAAGGGCTTCTCCGCGCGAGATCGCTCTCATGCCGATACTGGGGCGATCTGGCACCATCCGGCAATCCTGTCAAAGACTTCTGCAGCGAGGGAACTGGTCCATTATTTCCGCAGCGCTGTTCACGCTTCAGCAGGAAAAGCGGTCACTTCACGAAAGCTCCAAACTGAACTATCCGCACCAAGTACCGCAGGTTCGGACCAATCTGCGACCATCCATCCCACCAGATTCTTCGAATCTAACTCGATCAAGGACAGGTCTGAGTCGGAAGCATAATATCTTGCGAGTTTCCTGCAGTCCTCATCGCTTGAGTGATCACCGTCGGGGTGGGATTTCAAGATCGCCATTCTAACAGGCGTACTCATTATATGTCTCACCTCGCGCATGAGCCTAAGAAGCAAGCGGCTTCCTCGGTGCTCAGGTGATACAAATCCTCTCTCCAACACAACGATTCCGGTGCATTCCAAATTGAAATCAGCTTGCCCGAGTCTTGTATCGATGAGTTTCAGATTGTCGGCGATGACGTCAAACGCCTCCGCAGCATGGCCTGAACGTGAATCAAAGACATCGAACGTAGCGTCATACCCTTCGGTGCCGGGCAGATAGCCGGGGTCGCAAACGAAACCGTTCAATTCTGCTACGATCTTGCCGTTACCGACAGCGTTATTGTGGGCGTCATGCTCTGTGCAGCGTACGGTGAACTCCAGCACCCAATTGAACTCAACATTCTTGGAAACTGTTGATTGGATTGTGTAATGGGTGTTTCGCTCTTCCTGCACTCCGACTTCCTCGTTCTTACGCTTTTCTTGCTTATTATCCCAGCCTACGCTCGCTTCAAGAGAAAAGCATGTTGCTCGCGAGAAAGCGTCCAAAAGTATCAAGAACCGGAGACTGTCGTTCCAATAGATGCGCGAACCGCAGGCAATTCCAGGCATCGGGGTCTTACGGTGAAATGATAGAGTCCCTCCATCGACCAGCGGGCGCGAACATATCACATGCGAAAAAGCTAAACATCAGTTGTTTGCCTTCAACGTGAATCTCAGTTCATCCAGATTCAACCAAGGTCGTCTCGCATGAACCATTCGATGGCAGTTGGCACATAACAACGCTAAATCAGAGATCTTAGTTTTTTCGTCTGGCTTCAATTCGGAAACCGGCTTTGTATGATGACATTCAATGAAACCATCGCCACGCTCCCCATAAACCTCCGCGAAATCAAAGCCGCATGCTTCACAAGCGAGCAGGCCATTTTTGGTTAGGACTTTGGCCTTCTTCCTTTTTACAATTGAGGTATCACGCTCTCTAGTGCGATGGACTCTGGTAACCAGTTTGCCTTCTGCCGCTTCGGTATCTTCTTCATCGAAACCATCCGCCGTGGTTAGCAAGCCCTCCTTCTCATTTAGCAATGCGAGAATGGTATCTGCCGCCTTGGTAAGTCGCTCCGGGTCTTTTGCAAATTCATTCCACACCTCAGCGTCCGCTTTGCCCCCGGATTTCAGACCTAATTTCCCTTGGCTCCGATACCGCTCATCGAAGGGCCGAAAGTTCATCATCTTCATGTAAACGCCGTTAGCGTTTCGGTAGTTATCATCACCGATAACGCCCAGCTTGCGGCCTAGTTGGCTCAGCGTTTCGCTCAGGTCGTGGATTTCCTTGGAGGTTTTACCGGGCGGGTTTCCTTCAAAATCGACATACAAACGCAGCGCAAGGATCAATTCGTCTCGGGTCCAAGTTGGGTTGCGAGATTGACCGCCGACGACCTCGAAGCCAAGCTTACGAAGAGGCTTAGCCACCTGCTGCTCACCACCGCTGAAGTCGCTGAATTTGAACGGATGAAGGCCTTCTCCGCTGTAGCCATGAGCCACCCCGAAGATGGCCTTTGAAGGGAGCTTCGTGCCTTCATACAAAATGTGGTAGCTCTTTGCTGGCCCAAATCCGTATTCGGCAAGAAATCGTTCTTCCCCCAGTTGTTTGAATTCGTGAATTGCCTGCATAACGCCTTCGCGCGTTACATCGGAAAAGCCCATTCTCGTCCCCTTCAAAAAAACTGGTGTTCATCCGCGGCAAACTTAAACGTGCCACAGCGATTGGGCGGGCCGCCTCATCGGTAAGTGAAGTCCCTCCCGGTCTCGATGATACCGATGGTTTTGAGAAATGGTATAGGCCTAAATAGAAAGACCCATCACGTCGGTGACACCCCAAGTCATGCACGCAGTCGGTGCCAAGTCGTCAAGCTCACAGAACTCAATGTTCTCGATCTGCTCGGGTTTGAGTTCCCCTAACTCAACACGAAACTCCGCTTCGTCCAGAGGATCTATCCAAATCGGTGTATCTGCCAAAAATTCATTTTTATTCCCGTCTGCGTCATAAAGGCCAACTGAAACTCGTATCCACGTAGTCACATGGTGGGATGTCTTGTTCTCAAGATCACCGGCCCAGCTTACAGTGCGCTCATCCCACTGTGGTCCAGCGAGACCAGTTGCATGGTCATTGTTGTAGAGGCGCTTTTGGAAATTTCTTACGCATGTTGACTTCACGGCTTCGGCGGAAAGAAGTTCACTTTTTGAATATGACAGACAGTTTTCGACACCCCTAAGGGTGCCTTTATTCACCATCTCGTTCATTACCCTCTGTACTGGGGTAATGCCGAATACCAAGGCTGCTACAAGACAAGCTAGGCCCCCAATCAAATAATTCTTAAACAAGATAGTCTCCGCCGATCACCTTCACTTCACTGTGAAATCTTTTACCCGCTCGTCGAGCCTATGTCATGCCGCTTTCGGTTGCGGCGCATGTATTTTGTAAGCAGTGGGACCCCTGACGTTCTTCGGCCCGCCGTTGGCATCAATGTCTCCATACATCCGAGGCTTTCTTGAAAGGGTTTCCTTGGCCGTGCATCGGAGGCGCTAGACTTCACGGAGTTTCTGTGAGACACAAATGGAGTACGTTTTGGGACACATGGGCGCAAAGCATATCTGATTACCCCTTGAAAAACAGAGGCGTAGCGCTTTCTGGGTTGGCCGGGCTAGTCTTCTCGACCGCACCAATGGTGAAGCATGGCAGAGTGTTTTGCGCCGCAAGATACCGCTTCATCCTTCCTCTCACGAATACGATCCGCGGCGGACGCTTGCATTTTCTAACACCACGGAGCGGGCTCTGCGCGCGTTTTTTCATAAAAACGCCCCCGCCCTGCCACGGGGGCACGTCATTCGCTAATCCTTGGCCGCAAAGCGATTGCGAGGGCTTCATCATGCGCATGTCCGTCATCATCTCGGCTCTCGTGGCGGTCCTTGTCGGCTTTGGCGGATCGGTCGCGATCATCCTGTCGGCGGCAGACGCGCTGGGCGCGACCGAGGGGCAGAAGGCGACGTGGATTACCGTGCTCTGCCTGTCGATGATGGCGACAAGCGGGTATCTCAGCATCCGGCACCGACTGCCGATTGTCACCGCGTGGTCCACCCCCGGTGCGGCCGTACTTGCGGGGGTGACCGCCACGTCAATGGAGGTGGCCACCGGAGCCTTCATCATCGCCGCGCTCATGCTGATCGCGACCGGCCTCGTCCCGGCGCTGGAGCGGGCGGTGGCGCGTATCCCCGGCGAGGTTGCGTCAGCGATGCTGGCGGGGGTTCTTTTTAGCTTCGTGGCGCAGGCGGGGTTGGCGATACCGGGGGCCGAAGGCTTGGTCCTGCCTCTGCTCGCGCTCTTTTTCATCGTGCGGGCGTTTTCTCCGATCTGGGCGGTGCTCGCCGTGCTGACGCTGGGCGTGCCGCTTGCCATCGGCCTTGGCATGGCGCAGCCGGTATGGCAGGGTGGTTTGCCGCCGATGGCGCTCATTTGGCCTGAATGGGATGCGGGCGCGGTGCTGGGCGTGGCCATCCCGCTCTACCTTGTTACGATGGCCTCGCAGAACCTGCCGGGCTTTGCCGTCTTGCGCGCCTCGGGCTATCCGGTGCCGGGCCGGTCGATCCTGACGGTGACGGGCATCGCCTCGCTGGTCTCGGCGCACTTCGGTGCGCACAGCACCAACCTTGCTGCAATCACCGCGTCGATCTGCACAGGGCCTGACGCGCATCCCGATCCGGGAAAACGCTGGCTGACCGGCCCAGTCTATGCGGCGGGCTATGCTGTTATCGCCGTCGTTGCGATGCCGCTGGTCCTACTTTTCGCCAGCTTTCCGCCCGCCCTGATTGTCGTCGTCGCAGGGGTGGCGCTCTTGGGGCCGTTCATCGGATCGCTCAGTGGCGCGCTGGCCTCGGGCCGCCATGCCGCGCCCGCCGCGGTGACATTCGTCACGACCGCCTCTGGCCTCACCCTAATGGGCATCGGCGCCGCCTTCTGGGGCCTTGTCGCGGGCCTTGCCCTTGTTGCCGTCGAGGCCGCGCGGGACCGGTTGCGCCGGGGCTAGGCCAGCCGAAGACTCTGCTTGCGCGCGACGCCGCACGCCCATAGAAAGCGCTTGATTTTGACCGCCGCGGACGCCTCCGCGGCCCGAATGCAATGGATAAGGACGAACAATGCAGGTCACCGAGACCCAGAACGAAGGCCTCAAGCGCGCCTATACGATGCTCCTCACCGCTCAGGAGCTGGACGCTAAGGTCATGGACAAGCTGAAAGAAGCGCAGCCCGACGTCGAGATGAAGGGCTTTCGCAAGGGCAAGGTGCCGCTGGCCCTGCTCAAGAAGAACTTTGGCCAGCGCGTGATGGGCGAGGCCATGCAAGAGGCCGTTGACGACGCCATGAAGGCGCATTTCGCCGAAAAGGGCGTGCGCCCCGCCGCCGAGCCGGCGATGAAGATGACCAACGAGGATTGGAAAGAGGGCGACGACGTCGAGGTCGAAATGTCCTACGAGGCGCTGCCCGAGATCCCCGAGCTGGACCTGAGCAAGATCAAGCTGGAGCGTCTGAAGGTTGTCCCCGACGATGCCGCTGTTGACGACGCGCTGAAGAACCTCGCGTCGAACGCGCAGGATTTCGAGGACCGCAAGAAAGGCGCCAAGGCTAAGGATGGCGACCAGATCACGATGGATTTCGTCGGCAAGGTCGACGGCGAAGCCTTCGAGGGCGGCTCGGCCGAGGATTATCCTCTGGTCCTGGGCAGCAACAGCTTCATCCCCGGTTTCGAAGAGCAGCTGGTCGGCGTCAAGGCCGATGAGGAAAAGGACGTCACTGTCAATTTCCCCGAGGATTACCAGGCCGAGCATCTGGCCGGCAAAGAGGCCGTCTTCAGCTGCACGATCAAGGCCGTGAAGGCCCCCAAGGATGCCGAGATCGACGACGAGCTGGCCAAGAAATTCGGGTCCGAGGATCTGGATGCGCTCAAGGGCCAGATCCGTGAGCGCCTTGAGGCGGAGTATGGCAGCGCCGCCCGCGCGGTGATGAAGCGCGCGATGCTGGACGAGCTGGACAAGATGGTCAGCTTTGATCTGCCCCCTTCGATGGTCGAGCAGGAAGCCAAGCAGATTGCGCATCAGCTGTGGCATGACGACAACCCTGACGTGAAGGGCCACGACCACCCCGAGATCGAGACCACGGACGAGCACAACAAGCTGGCCGAGCGCCGCGTGCGTCTGGGCCTCCTGCTGGCCGAGCTGGGCCAGCGCGCCGAGATCCAGGTGACCGATCAGGAAATGACGCAGGCCATCATGGAGCAGGCCCGTCAGTATCCGGGCCAGGAGCGTCAATTCTTCGAGTTCATCCAGCAGAACCAGCAGATGCAGCAGCAGATGCGCGCGCCGATCTTCGAAGACAAGGTCATCGACTACGTTGCCGAGCAGGCCAAAGTGACCGAGAAAGAGGTTACGAAAGCCGAGCTGGAGAAAGAGATCGAGAAGCTGGACGACGAAGCTTAAGCGCTTTCAGTCTTTTCCGACTTGAAAAGGGCGGGTCGATTGGCCCGCCCCTTACCGGATGTGTTGAAACGCCCATACGACGCACCCAGTGCATTGTTGCTTTCACCTAAAAATGCCCTCGCAAATTTCTGCGAGGGCATTTTGGTTTCGTATGCCGGTCCGCAGGGCAAAGTCGCTGATGGAAGCATCAGTTGGAGCGGTATCTCATGAGGGTTCTGTCAGAGCGGGCTAACAAAAGCCGAATGAATGGACTATATATCAGGCAGGCAATTGAGAGGCGTTGGTTCGTGTCACATCCATTGAACTCTGCAATTGAAATGGCGATCAAAGCCGCCGACAGGTCGGACGAATTCAAGAACCTTCCGGGGGCTGGAAAGCCGCTGGAGTTTCTCTCCAACCCCAAAGATGCGGTGATTGATCGTCTCATGAATGAGAACCAGGCCAAGCCGTTGGCTGTGCATCTGAAAAGCAAAGTCACAGAGCTCCGGCAGGCGCTGCGATCTGAAACAGATGAAGCTGTTCGCAAATCGTTGATGAAAGAGATCGCTGACCAGCAGCTGAGGTTGGACCTCGAACTGGAAGCCTTGCGCAAATACGGCTGAGTCTGACACGCCAACGTCACTTTCGCTGACTGCGGCTTTGCCTAAGGAGGCTCCGCACACAGCGCGCCACCCTCATCACATCCGGTAAGGGGCTTGGCCCGATTGCAAGCCCCTTACCGGATGTGTTGAAGATCGCACTCGATGAGGTTGTCGCGTGCCAGTGGATCGGGCCGCTATACGGTCGGCAAAAATTTTTTTTCGCAACCTCATGCCGCGGGTCGTGATAATCTGATCTTGCGGAAGCTCTCCGCAGGAGAATTCCTTATATGACCTCTACCCTCACGATGGAGAACCCGGTCTTTGCAGCTTACGCCGCTGCGGCCGCGATCATGATATTCAAGCTCATGGGTCAGGGGTGGATGACCGTGGCGCTGATGGTGAAAACCGATGCGGGCCTTCTCAATCCCGAAGATCTTCGTGCCACGGTTGCCAACCGGAACCCCCGGCCCGAGCAGATGGACCTGAACGAGAATGTCGAGCGCTCGCGCCGCATGCAGCGGAACGACCTCGAGAGCATTCCGGCCTTCCTGGCCGCTGGACTTGTCTTCGTCACCACGCAGCCGCCCCTCTGGGTGGCGGTGTTTCTTTTTGCCACCTTCGTGCTGTCGCGTCTCGCACACACCTATGCGTACGCAACAGCACAGAACCATGAGATAAGGGCCGCCTTCTTCTCGGTGGGCTCAGCCGTGGTGATTGTCATGGCTCTGTGGGTGTTGGTCGCAGCGGTGGTCTGACAGTCAAATCGTCCACCGTCTGCTCGGCTGATGTTTGGAAGAGGCGGCCCTCTCGCAGAAATCTGCGAGGGCATGACGTGGTCTCGACCCTTTTATGGAGAGGTTTCGCCTGGCTCATCAACACATCTGGTAAGGGGCTTGGCCCGATTGGCCCGCCCTTTTTTATTCATCCACCCAGGTTGCCCGGCCAATCGTTGCGCTTTTATCAGTCCCGCACGCCCGAAAACCGCACCTGCCAGCCTTCGCGCTGCTCATCGGTGATCTTGGCAAATGCCACATCCGGCACGGTAAACGCGTGCCCCGGCTCCAGCACGCCCAGCGCGGCAGGCACATCGTCGGGCCAGCTGTCATCCTCGGTCTGCATTGCCTTCAGCATGTCGGCGGCGGCATCCGGCACGAAGGGTGCGCTCAGCACGCCGTAAAGGCGCACGAGGTTCAGCGCGAGGCGGATCTGCGCGGCCGCCTTGTCGGGATCGGTCTTGAACGTGGTCCAGGGCGCGACCGATTGCAGATACTCGTTGCCGGCCACCCAGATCCCGCGCAGCTCGGCGGCGGATTTGCGGACTTCCATCGCCTCCATGTGCTGCTCATAGGCGCGCACGCGGGTGGTGATGTTCTGGATCAGCGCCTCTTCCTCGGGGCCAAACGCGCCTGCCTCCGGCACCGTCTCGCCGAATTTCGAGCGGCAGAACTTGGTCACGCGGCTGACGAAATTGCCTAGGACGTCGGCCAGATCCTTGTTCACGGAAGCCTGGAAATTCTCCCACGTGAATTCCGCGTCGCTCGATTCGGGCGCATGGCTCAGCAGCCACCAGCGCCAGTAATCGGGCGGCAGGATGTCCAGCGCCTGATCCATGAAGACGCCGCGGCCCTGGGACGTGCTGAACTGCCCGCCATCGTAGTTGAGGTAGTTGAACGACTTGATGTAATCGACCAGCTTCCACGGCTCGCCGCTGCCCAGAATGGTGGCCGGAAAGCTGAGCGTGTGAAAGGGCACGTTGTCCTTGCCCATGAACTGGGTATAACGCACGTCATCGGCGCCCTTGTCGGTGCGCCACCACCGCTCCCACGCGTCATCACTCAGGCCATGCGCCTCGGCCCATTCCCCGGCGCAGGCGATATATTCGATGGGTGCGTCGAACCACACGTAGAAGACCTTGCCTTCCATGCCGGGCCAATCCTTGTCGCCGCGCTTGACCGGGATGCCCCAATCCAGATCGCGGGTGATGCCCCGGTCCTGAAGGCCGTCGCCATCGTTCAGCCATTTGCGCGCGATGGAGGTGGTTAGAATTGGCCAGTCGGTCTTCTCGTCGATCCAGGCATTCAGCTGTTCGCGCATACCGGACTGCATGAGATACAGATGCTTGGTCTCGCGCACTTCCAGATCGGTCGAGCCCGAAATGGCGCTGCGCGGATCGATCAGATCGGTAGGGTCCAGCTGCTTGGTGCAATTCTCGCACTGGTCGCCGCGTGCCTTGTCATAGCCGCAGTTGGGACAGGTGCCCTCGATATAGCGGTCAGGCAGGAAACGGCCATCGGCCTTGGAGTAAACCTGGCTTTCCGTCACTTCGCGGATCAGACCCTGATCGGCGAGTCGGCCCGCGAAATGCTGGGTCAGGGCATGGTTCTGCTTGCTGGAGGAGCGCCCGAAATGATCAAAGCTGAGGCGAAAGCCCTTGGCGATCTCGGCCTGCACGCCGTGCATCTCGGCGCAGTATTGTGCCACGGGTTTGCCGGCCTTCTTGGCCGCCAGCTCGGCGGGGGTGCCGTGCTCATCCGTCGCGCAGAGGAACATCACTTCATGGCCGCGCCCACGCAGGTAGCGTGCATAAAGGTCGGCGGGCAACTGGCTGCCCACAAGATTACCCAGATGCTTGATCCCGTTGATATAGGGAATTGCCGATGTGATCAGATGCCGTGCCATGCCGTGCCCCTCTTGGTGTCGTGGGGCCCGCTTTAGCCCAGTGGCGCGGGCTTTGCCAGAGGATCGGGCCCATCAGCCCTTGTCGCGAAAGCGCTGCGTCAGGCGGCCCACGATGAACGATGTCCGCGGGCTCCACACATAGCGCGTGCGCGCGGACTTGGTGGGACGCACCCGCATCCGCGTCAGTCCAAAAATGATCAGCACCCCATGTGCCACTGCGATCATGATGAACATGGCCGAGGGGCCAAAGCCCTCGATCAGCTTGGAGGCCACCAGTGGCGCCGCGATGGCGCCAAGCGCGTAGAAGAACATCAGCGCCGCCGACAGCTCCACCCGCTGGTCCGAGGTGGCAAAGTCATTCGCATGGGCGGCCGACACCGAATAGATCGGGAAGGACGTCAGTCCAAAGAAGAAGGCCGTCAGCATCACTCCATTGGCCGAGAGCGCCCCCAGCCACGCGGTCACGATGCAGCAGATCACTGCGGCGATGGAGAGGCCGATCAACACGTGGCGCCTGTCATACTTGTCCGCCAGCCATCCCACCGGAACCTGCGCCAGCGCCCCGCCCAGAACGAAGGCGGCCAGAAACCAGGCGATCTGCTCGACCGCGAGGCCCACCTGCTGGCCATAAAGCGGGCCAACCATGCGGAAGGTCGCGCTGCTGAGCGCTGCGGTGACCACGCCCGCCGCCGCGAGGGGCGAGCAGGCGATAGCCAGCATGGGCCGCAGGCGCGGCGCGCTGGGCGTCTCGGGCTGCTCGGCGCGGGTCAGCGTGATGGGCAGAAGGGCCGCGCAGCAAATCAGCGCGAGGATGTTGTAGGAGACGTAGGAGGCCGGTTCGAGCACCGAGATCAGCATCTGCGCCACCAAAGATGCGCCCATGTCTGCCACCCGGTAGACACCCATCGCGCGCCCGCGCGTCTCGTTCGTGACCTTGGCCTGCAGCCATGCCTCGAGCACCGTGTAGCAGCCCGCAACGCAAAGCCCCATCGCCACCCGCATCAGCGCCCAGGCATAGGCGTCGATCACCATCATATGCGCGATCAGCGACATCGCCCCGGTGGCGGTAAAGGCGGCAAAGGCGCGGCTGTGCCCGACGCTGCCCATCAGACGCGGCGCCCACCAGCAGCCGATGAAGAATCCCAGAAAATGCGCCGAGCCCAGAAGACCGATTTCAGCCGTGCTGAAGCTGAGAGCAAGGCCGCTGAGCGCATCGAGGGGGCCGACACCCCCCGAGGAGAGCTGCATCAGGACGACCGACAGGAACAGCGCCGCAAAAGAGATGATCATGCGCATGGTGCTGTGTGTCCCGCTTGGATGTGCCTCAGGCTGCCGGCGAGATTGCACAGCAACAGGGCGAATGCCAAGCCCACCCCGTTCTTCTTGCCCCAAATATCCCCGCCGGAGGGGTATCCTGCAGCCATGCGGATTCGACCAGTTGGTGTCAGGACGTCTCAGGCTTTTAAACCTGCTTTAATTCCAGTGTGTTACGATTCCCAGCAGGCACCATCTGGGGCCGTAAATGGTTGTTACCTAGTGTTGACGGGAGGGTAGATATTATGCGCGTTGGGAACAAGTTGAAAGCTTTGGCAGTGAAGAGTGCTCCGCCGGGGAAGCACGGTGACGGGAATGGGCTTTGGCTGCTGAAGCGCGAAGACGGCGGGGGCCAGTGGAGCTTTCGCTACAGTCTTTGGGGGCGTCGGAAGGAAATGGGCCTGGGGTCGCTCAAGGAGGTCACGCTTCGTGACGCGCGTGACGCAGCCGAAGACGCGCGCCGCGACCTGCGGGAGGGGCTCGATCCCAAGAAACAACGAAGAATTCGCCTCGGACAAATCCGCCGGGTCAGTGATACGCTCGAAGCTGTCGCGGAAGACGCCTATGAGTCGCACAGGAAGACGTTGAAGCGCGATGACGGCCGCTGGTTCAGTCCGCTCCGAGTGCATGTGCTGCCTAAACTCGGAGAGAGGCCGATCGATCAGATCGATCAGCACGACATCCGCGATGCGCTCGCGCCACTTTGGCATTCGAAGAACGAAACTGCCCGCAAGGCGCTGTCTCGCCTCAAAACCGTCTTCGTTCATGCGCTGGCACTTGGCCTCGACGTCAAACTTCAAACTCTTGAGAACGCGAAAGTGCTCCTTGGCCGTGCCGAGGTCAGCTGTAGCCATATCGAAGCGATGCCTTGGGCGGACGTGCCAGAGTTTTATGGCACGCTCGGCGAGAGCCAAGCCGAATTGGCATTGCGTCTTCTGATCCTGACTGGCGTCCGAAGCGGGTCTGTCCTAAATTTCGACTTCGATCAAATCGAGAGCGGTGACTGGGTGATCCCCTCAGATCACCTTAAAGGCCGAAAGTCACAGAAGAAGACGTTCACTGTCCCCCTGTCACCCGAAGCTCTTAACGTCCTCGACCTTGTCCGCAAGCATCAGTCCAGCGCCCATGCTTTTTCGAACAGCCGCGGTGGCCGCATCGACAAAATGGCGATGAGGAAACTACTGGTCGAGCGTGGTCTCGCGGCGCGGCCGCACGGGTTCCGGTCATCGCTTCGGACATGGCTCGCGGAGGCGACGGACTGTCCAAATGACGTCGCCGAAGCCATGCTTGCACATGAGACCGGATCTGATGTCGAGCGCGCCTACAAGAGAACCGATTTTCTTGAGAAACGTCGTTCCTGGACCGATCTTTGGTCTAACTTCGTTACGGGGATCGAGGCCAATATCGCCAAGGCGGCCTGACGAGGACTGATCAGGAAGAGTGCAGAGCGGTCCTCCAGCATTAGGGCTCTCCAAACAAGGAGAGCCCTAATGCATTCCAGGTTCTTGAAATTTCCTTTGGCCCACCGCAGCACATGGATTTTCGAAAAATGAAACCTGACCTGCTGGCGACCACCTTTTCAGATTTTCGGGTCACGTTTCCTGAAATTCTCCAGAAAATAATCTCAGCCGAGCCGACTCCCCCCAGATTCTCATGAAATCATCCATCTTTCAGGAAAATTTCCAAGAAATCGGCCTGTGACGACCAACGCCTCCTAATGTGAGGGGCTTCAGCCGCCTTTTTCGTCCATACGCTGCTCCACAAGGCGTCTGATCATCTCCGGTCTCGTCGGCAGATCGTCTTCCGCGCGCCGCAGCGCATCTATCCGCTCGATCATTTTGACGGGCATACGCACAAGAACAGCTTGGGTATCTGTTTTCTCGTCATTTTTCTTAGATATCATGATATTCATCCTTGACGTAGATATATAGATATCGTAATATATAAGCAAGCCAAGGTCGGGCGGCAACCCAACCTTGGCTCTAAATCACAAACCGATCTGAGAAGGAGATCAATTCATGACCTACCAAGCCAATAACACAACCGCCGGGACCACAGAAGAGCCGCAAGACTTCGTCCACAGCCCGGTCTCCCGCGACTTTTCTCGGCTCCTGATCGCGCTTCGCGCGGCTGTCGAGGCCGAGATTGATACCCTCAAATGCGACGTGTTCGATGAGGAGTTCAAAGATCGGGCCTCGCGCGCCGAAAACGCGTGGATGGATGTCATCAATATTGCGCAGAAAATCCTGAGGAATGATGCGATGCGGGCCGAAGATGATGAGCTTCGTCATGTTGCCGCCCACATCAGCATCTCGACATATCTTGAGCATTCCGAAGATTGCCAGGCGTATCAAACACTTGTTCGCGACTATTCTCCGATCTTTCCCTGCAGTGCTGACACCGCGGTCGGAAGGCGCAGCGAACAGATGATCGCGATTGCGCGGGAATGGTTCAAAACACTCGATTGGGCGGTTCTGGGCAGGGATCCGCGGGCTGAGATGCAGGCCGCCGCAATGTGACGGCCACTCGCGCGGTCTAAGGGTCGCTCCTGGCCGCGCGCCGTCATCCTCTGTCTTCATCCATTCAATGGGAGGCCATCATGCCGTTCCAACCCGAATTTCCCGGATTCTGTTCGATTGCGCGCTCAGCACCCACGCTTTCGAATGCTCTCGAGGCTTATCCCCATGTGTCGTCAAGAACGATCAGTCGATATGCCAAGCGCATCGGCCGCGCCGGTGAGCACCTCGTTGATAGTATACTCACTCGATATGGCGATCACATTCTCGCCGCGCCAGAGGATGAACCCTTCGACCGGCTCGTCAGGCGCGGTGATCGGCATGTCACGATCCAGGTCAAGACCTCGGCGCGCGCTGTCGACGGGTTCTATAAATTCTCGATGAAGCGCGGCTATAGCGGATCGCCCAAGGGCATCCGATCATATGGAGCAGGCGACTACGACATTGCCGCGCTCGTCGCTTTGCCGGAGAACGTCGTCTTCTTTTCAGCGGACCGGCGGGAGTCGTATCGCATAAGTCTCGACCAGATTGCAGGTCTGCGCGCGCATCCACGGGCGAGCTACCTTTGCGCGCTTGAAGAGATCGGGCTTCTCGAGCCCGGCATGTCTGAAGGCGCGCCCCCTGAGCCGGGATTATCAGCCTTCTGAGCAGGTCGACCGGCGCCTCGCCTCTCGGGGCGGCGCCGCATCAGCTGCCTTCACTCGAAATCCCATCGGATCCGGTTTCCGGACCCGCCGTCCCCCTATTCCTGAAAGACACCTAATGACCCAATCAAACACCGAACCTAAGTGGCAACCGCTTGCCCAGCAGGCTCTGGAGCGCCTGCGCAGCCTGCCGGGCGGACCACGGCAGACCGAGGAGGATGATCCGTTCACCGAGCACGCTCTCCTGCTCGATGAAGAGCCGTTGCCGGAGGCGAAAGCCAAGCGGCGGGTCATCGCGAAGACCAGTCAAACGGATCAGGCTGGCAAATCCAAAAAGCGCATTCCGAAGCCGCGGCCGCACCCGCGAACGCAGCCGCGTGATCTCACCCTGCTTTTCCGCCTCTGTGCGACGTTTGGAACGCAATCCGACGTCGACAAGCTGCTGAACGCCGGCGCGCTGACATTGATCGAGGTCGGCGATGCGTCGATGAGTGCAATTCTCGAGCTCTTCGAGACTGCGCTTTTCGACCGAGAGGTGACGTTCGGGTCAGATACATACCTGCCGAAAGGCGCTCCAGGATCGACCCTCGTCGCACTCACATTGACGGAGCCGGAATATCGCAGAGACACCCGCGACCAGAGAAGCAAGATCATTGCTGCGCTGGAGTCACCACATCCAGTTCTTTTGCTCGCACCAAGCTTTGACCAGGTGCCGAGAGACATTCTGAACTGCCTGCCGCCCCCGCAGCGCCTTGCACCTGCCTCGCGGGATATTCTCTTGGCACTCACAAGACAGGTCTATTCACCATCCGCCTCCGAGGCGCGAAAGGTTCAACAGATGCTGCCCGATCCGGCGTCTGATCTCTCATGGCCGCGCCTGGCAGCCGCCTTGCGCGAACGGACTGCCGCATCATTCGCGGCGAAGCTGGTCTCTTTGACCACCCAAGATTCAAGAGACGGCCCGACTCTCGCAGACATCGAGGGCTTTGGGGCCGCGGAAGACGCGGCACAGCAAATGGTGTCCGACCTCCAGGACTGGCGTGCTGGTGATCTTGCGTGGTCCGAGGTTCAAAGATCCGTTCTGTTCCACGGCGCTCCAGGCACCGGCAAATCTTTCTTGGCTTCGGCTATGGGAAACAGCGCAGGCGTTTCGATGGTCCGCGGGAGCTTCGCCGCGTGGCAGGCCGCTGGCCATCTCGGAGACATGCTGAAGGCGATGCGCGAGACTTTCCAGAATGCGGTGCAAGCGCGACCCTCGATCCTGGTCATCGACGAAGTCGACGCGCTCGGCGATCGCGCAAGCCCGGAAAAGCATAATGCGAACTACACCCATCAAGTCATCAATGGCTTTCTTGAACTCATGGATGGTTTGAAAAATCTTGAGGGGCTCATGGTCGTCGGCACCTGTAACTTCCCTGATCGGATCGACGCTGCGGCGATGAGGCCCGGCCGGTTCGACCTCAAGGTCGAAGTGCCCTTGCCCGGTGCAGCGGCCATCCGCAGGATGCTCCGGGACGGGCTGCCCGAAGCCATTGTCGCGCCGGATCTCGAGCATCTGGTCTCTGCTGCCGCAGGCCGAAGCGCCGCCGAGATCGACGGTGCGCTCCGCGCCGCGCGCACCCGCGCGAGGTCGCAAGACCGAGCCCTTCAGGTAAGCGATCTGCTCACCCAGTTCGGCGCAGAAGCCCGCAATTCGGCGCTGGAATACCGGATCGCGATCCACGAATGTGGGCACGCCATCGTGCATCAGTTTCTGGGTATGGGGCGCGCCAACCGCGTCGCGCTGACGACGACTGGTGGCGGGACATGGGTCAGTTCCCCTCGCACCGAAGGCCTCATCGCAGATTGTGAGAACCAGCTGATCCACTTGCTTGCAGGCCGCGCGGCTGAGCGTGTTGTGCTCGGCGCTCCCACCGCCGGTGCAGGTGGCAGCGAAACATCGGATCTTGCCCAAGCGACCCGGAAGGCCGCGGAGATCGATACGAAGCTCGGGCTTGGCGCCGAAGGCCTTGCGTGGACCGATCTTGATCACAGCCTTTATCTGCATGATCCCGAGAATGCTGCAAGAGTTCGAGACCGCCTCGAGTCGGCCGAAGCGCGGGCGATCTCGATCCTGTCGGCGCATGAGGCCCTATTGAAAAATATGGGGAATGCATTGTTCAAGGCCAGGATGCTGGAAGGCGAAGCGCTTGAATACTGGATGCGAAAAATCGAAGCCGCCAACGACGGCAAGGGAGCTGGCCAAAAGCGACGAATGAGCGGGCCCGCGTTCATGCCGGATAATCCGACCTCAGGTTACCCATCCGGCTCCGGGCCGTGAGGATCATCAAACCGCGCCCCGGCGACCTGAAATGCGGTTGCCGGGACGCGAATTTGTGGATGGTAGCACCGGAAATCCGGGCCGTTACCAACGCGGCCTTCAGTATGCCCCACGTTCGGAGAGCCAAGCGCGTAGGGCGAGTTCGGACCAGCCGACACGCCGGGAGGACAGCTTCACGGTTTGTGGAAAATCACCCGCATACATGAGCCGATAGAGGCTCGATTTGCTGAGACCTGTGATCGCTTCGACTTCGCGGCGGTTATAGATTCTGTTCTCAATCGTCATATGAAATCCTTCCTTGAAATGACTAATGAGAACTTAACCGATGAAGGTTTCGGCAAGGTTTAACGATAAGTCACGCATCCGCGGGCGATTCACCGGAGGCTTGCCTCGAGGTCGATTCCGACGAAGTTCTGTTTTCACCCGCAATGGATGCAACGACTGACTGCAGTGTCTCGGCTCGCGTTCGCTGCTCCTCCGCATTGCGCTTCAGGCCCGTTATCGACACCTTTGCTGCCCGCAGACGTTCCTCAAGCTGCGCGATGCGCTCGGCTTGGGTTTCGGCATCCGTTTCCATTTGTTTGATCACGTCCAGCCGCTCGCACGAGAGCGCCTCGGCTTCGTCGCGATTCCGTTCAAGTAGCGTTCTGTCAGCCTCGAAACTGCGCGTCGCTTCAGACATCGCCACCGTCCACACGTAGTCGTGGAGGTGTGAAAGTTCGTCGGTAACTTCGTCCGGTGCGCGGAGAAGCGCCTCGTTTTCTGCACGCATTTCGGACATCAGACGTGTCGCGGTGGTGTAAGAGCCAACCCCCGCGCGGTCACAGATCGTCTTCGCGCTGATTTTGGCCCCCTCTTTTTCGAGGAGCGACTTCGTTTCTGCAAAAAGTTTTTTGGTAAGTAACTGCTGCGCCATTCTTTTTCTCCCAGCATTGTTCCGTGACATGAGATACTGAAGCGCGATTAAAGCCGGGTTTAAAATACGGTTACCGTAATGATTACGGTATCTGTTACGGTAATCATTACGGTGGCGCCCTGTCCGGACGTGCTCCGATGCTCGCCTGGCGTCAGAGGTGCGAAGGATGGCGGGTGGCTGAACCGAGCGCGTCAGCCGGACACAGCTGGACGGTCGAGACGGGCTACTTTGATCATACGGCGCACCCGGATCTCGCTTTGCGTCATCTACGGTTTCAGACGACCGCGCAAATCGAACGCATCGGGCATAAAGGACTTGGGCGAATGCAAAATGAACTGGAATATGTGGCCTTGATCAAACTGATCGAACACACTTATCACAATGATGCCGAAGCCATCAGCCGTTTTCTTGAGCGACCTCACGTGCTTCTGAACGGGCGCTCTCCAAGGGATGTCATGGACAGCGGCAGCACAGGCGCTAATGAAGTGCGGATCTTGTTGGAGCGCGCCAATGCAGGCATTGCAATCTAACCAATTTTGCACCTCACCATCGGTTTGGCCCTATCAAGAAAAGTTGCAGATTGACGTTACGGCTTCTTCGCATGATGGTGGGAACGAACGCAGAACAGCCAGGGCGATGAAATGCCAAAGAATATCCTGATTTTTTCGGATGGAACTGGCCAAGAAGGCGGCCTGCGGCCAGACCAGCGTCTATCGAACATCTACAAAATGTATCGAGCGATGCGTCCCGGACCGTCGTCACCAATCGATCCATGCGATCAGGTCTGTTTCTATGACGCCGGTCTAGGAGCAGGCGAGGTCGGTGGGCTAACGCTTCGACGCATCAGAAACAACCTCTCGGCCGCGGTTGGCACGGGCATTGATGAGAATGTCATCGATTGCTACGAGAAGATCATCTCATATTACGAACCCGGCGACCGGATCCTGCTGTTCGGGTTTTCTCGTGGGGCATACACTGTCAGGGCGGTCGCGAATGTAATGAACCTTTGCGGCATTCCAGCACGAATGCCCGATGGATCACTCGTGCCCCGCCATGGGCCACGCCTTAGAAAAATAGCGAGCGATGCGGTCAACTACGTTTACAACCACGGCAATGGGTATTCGCGTGGCCGGGAGCCGTATTACAGTCGACGTGAGGAACTCGGCCGTCGGTTTAGGCGCAAGTATTCCAGCTTTGTGCCTGACGCTGACGAGGACGTGCAAGGCAACGTGCAACCGACATTCATCGGCGTTTTCGATACGGTCGCGGCATTGGGCAACGGTCAAGTCACTCTCGCTGCCGGGATTGCTGTCACCATACTCTTGGCACTGTTCGTCGCTGCTTTGTGGTTTGGCTGGTCTTGGTATCTGTGGGGTCCGCTCCTCGCTCTCTTGGGGCTTATCGGGTTCTGGTATGGCAGGTTGAAGTGGTCTCAGTGGAAATACTTCTCTCCCAATGAGAAAAAGCCTTTGAGGCTGAGTAGGATATCGGACTGGCCGTCCATCTGGAAATACGGCCATTACGCGAAATGGAACCTGAAAAATTACGATAAATGGCTCGACTCCGACGTAGGTTTCGCTCGTCACGCGCTTGCGATCGATGAGCACCGGAAGAATTTTCCACGTGTGAAATGGGCTATGCCAGCCGAGGCCAAAAAAACCGTAGGGCGAAAACCGGAATGGTTGAAACAGGTCTGGTTTGCGGGATGTCACAGCGATGTTGGTGGAAGCTACCCCGAGCCGGAATTGAGGCTCAGCGACATCGCGTTGCAATGGATACTGGAAGAGCTGAAGGAATGCGTGCCGGAGGTAAAAATCAACTCGGAGAAGCTTTTCGTCATGCCTGATCCTACCGGCATGCAGCATGAAGAAACGCTCATGTTTTCATTCGGCCCTTTAAAAAGGCGCTGGCCATCGGAACCGAGGGATGTAGGCACGCTTTTTCCGCTACATCCAACTGTGATCGAACGCCTGAAGGCCGGGCCGGTTTCGCATTTGGGAGAGATGCAGCCATATCGGCCCGAGCAGCTTCGGAACCATCCCGATACCAAAGGTTACTATTGACGATATCCGCTAGGGCGTTTCGTTGTTGGCTCAACTGAAAGAGCTTCAAAAAGCCGGCCACATCTTCGCCGTGCTATTCTTTCAAAAAGTGATTCCACTGGGCTGCATTAACCCTTGAACCTCTAGTTACTAGAGGAACTAGATCGCGTGATGTGGGTTGAACACTCCAAGCGCAATGCGATCCATATCGAGGACATCATGCTGACAAGACGACATTTCATTCAGACGAGCGCGGCGCTTTTCTCGGCGCCCATATCTTCTCCACTTTTGGCCGACACTTGGCCGACCGAAGCGCAGAAAGCTGCGTGGGATGCCGAGGTTACACCCCCCGGCTACGACGCGGCCACGTCAAATCCATGGGGCTTGCATCCAAGATTTCTTCCGCAGCGAGTTGAAGCCAACGATGGGCTCGTTCCTGGCGATATACATGTCGATGCGGTGGCGAGATATATTTACCATATCGAACAAGGGGGGACGGCGATGCGTTATGGCGTCGCAATCGCGCGTGGCAAGCTATACGAGCCCGGCACCTACACGATCAAACGGAAGGTCGAGTGGCCTCATTGGCAGCCGACCCAGAATATGATCGATCGTGACCCGGAGCTATATGCTGACGTCGCCGATGGCATGGAACCTGGGCCGAAAAATGCCTTGGGATCGCGCGCTCTTTATCTCTATGTCGGGGACCGGGATACGTATCTGCGCATCCACGGCACGCCTCACGCAAGAAGCATTGGCGGCCGCGCAAGTTCCGGCTGCGTGCGTATGGTCATGGCGCATATCAACGATCTTTATCCTAATGTCGAAATCGGCTCGACGGCGCACCTCTATTCAGCTGACGACAGTGTCAGAACGAAAACGTAACCGGACTGGTGAGTTGAACCCACGTAAAGTGTTTGTTCAATTCCGAGTGATAGACCTCAGGTGCCCGTCGTCGCGCAGATCGGATTGCCTTGGGGGCTGCGAAGCGGCACCAAGGTCGTCTCGACCGGCCCGCGATGCTCATACCAGAAGCAGTTGTCTTCCGGCTTGAGGCGCGCAGTTGCGATATTCTGATCCGGGTCCGCCATGGCAATGACGTTTTCGGGGATGTCTCCAATCCGATCGTCCTCTTCGCTGATTTCGTTGGGTTGCACGGCGCAGCCGGCCACGAAGAAAAAGGTGGCCGCGACCAACATGTTTCGGGGTTCGATCATCGTCAGCATAAAAGGTTCCTTCCACTTTTATCGACGGCCGTTCCACCATGTCCAATCGTAGAAGCATGAAGGTTCTGACCAATGTTTTACTATTCGAAATTGATTGGAGTTACCAACCAACTTTGCTCTTGAAGCTCTAGCTACTGTAGGCTCTATCAGTGCCTGAACCACCCGAATCCCGAGGTCTGTTCATGCCATCCGATATCCATCGCCCCGATCACGCAAGCGACGCGACGCAGCCCCCGAGCGATTGTTGCGGAGGCTGTGGAGCCGACGGCAATGTCGCGATTTCCGCTCCCGCATCCTCCGGGGGCCGTAGCTTTCAGGTGTCCGGCCTTGATTGTGCCGAAGAGGTCGCGATCCTCAACAAGGTCATCGGTCCTGAAATCGGCGGGGCGGAACATCTGGCCTTCGATGTCATCAACGGGCGGATGACCATTCTGGATAGTGCCAGAAATGTTTCCGACGATAAGATCGCCGAGCTGGTTGCCAGCACTGGAATGACAGCCAAGCCTTGGGATTCCGAAAATGCATCTCAGGACCAGGCTGCGCATCTTGCCCGGCAAAAGCTTTTCACCGCGCTCAGCGGTAGTTTCTGGGCCGCCGGTTTTGTCTGGCACTTGGTGGAAACCGGCCTCGGCGGTGCCTTGGGTATCTTTTCCGGTCACGGAATGACCTCCATGCCAGTGCCCGAGGCAGGGCTCTTTGCGCTAGCAATCCTCTTCGGGGTATGGCTGGTCGCGCCCAAGGCATGGTCGTCGGCGCGGCGGCTGTCGCCAGACATGAACCTTCTGATGGTGGTCGCCGTCGCTGGCGCCCTTGGCCTTGGCGAGTTCTTCGAAGCCGCGACGGTCGCATTCTTCTTTTCGCTCTCGCTCTTTCTGGAAAGCTGGAGCGTCGGGCGCGCGCGCAATGCAGTGTCTGCGTTGTTGGATCTCGCGCCGCCGACTGCGCGGGTGATCTACAACGACGGCACAGAGGCAGACGTGCCGGCGGCCCAAGTGGCCGTGGGCGACCATTTCGTGGTGCGCGGCGGCGACCGCATTCCGCTTGACGGGGAGGTCACTGACGGCGCGGGCGCGGTCGATCAGGCACCGATCACGGGTGAAAGCGCACTGGTGCCCAAGGAGGCCGGAGACGAGGTTTACGCGGGCACGATCAACGGCGAGGGCACGCTATCCGTTCGGGCGACCAAGGCAGCCTCGGACACAGTGTTGGCCAAGATCATCCGAATGGTCGGTGACGCCCACGCGCGCCGCGCTCCGGTGGAGCAATGGGTGGCGAAATTCGCGCGCATCTACACACCTATCGTAATGCTTTTGGCCATCGCGATCGCAGTCCTTCCACCTCTCGTTCTGGGCGGCGCTTGGGATTACTGGTTCTACAATGCACTCGTGCTTCTCGTTATCGCCTGCCCCTGTGCGCTTGTGATCTCGACCCCGGTGTCCATCGTGGCGTCGCTGACCTCCTCGGCACGCTCCGGTGTTCTCATCAAAGGCGGTGCCTATGTCGAGGCTCCGAGCCGCACCACCGCGCTTGCGATGGACAAGACCGGCACAATCACCATGGGCGAGCCCGAAGTTGCCGCGGTGCATCCATTAGGTGGGGCGTCGGCCAAGGATCTCGTAGCCAGGGCCTCGGGCCTCGAGGCACGCTCGTCTCATCCGCTGGCGCGCGCCATTCTCGCACGAGCCGAGGTCGATGGCATCACGGTATCGGCCGCCGAGGATACCCGCACGGTTCCGGGCCGAGGCTTGGAAGGACGGGCAAACGGTCGGTCCATCTGGCTCGGCTCGGACCGTTTTGCCGAAGAGAAAGGATTTGGAGACTCAATTCCGAAAGATCTGCGTGAGCGGATCGAAGGCGCCGGCAACACGCTCGTTGCCGTGGGTGACGAGGGCGGTGTCACCGGCATCCTGGAGCTGCGCGATCGCGTCCGCCCCGAAGCTAAGAACGTCGTAGCGCAGCTTCATGCGCAGGGCGTGCGGACGATCGTCATGTTGACTGGAGACAACGAGCGCACGGCGCGCGCGGTCGCCGCCGAGGTCGGCATCGACGAGGTGCGCGCCGAGCTTCTCCCCGAAGACAAGGTGAAAGCCATCGAGGAGCTGGTCGAAACCCATGATATGGTCGCGATGATCGGCGACGGCGTGAACGATGCTCCAGCCATGGCGCGGGCGCATTACGCTATCGCGATGGGCGCAGTCGGCTCGGATGCTGCCATCGAGACGGCGGATATCGCTCTCATGACCGACGATATCGGCAAGGTGCCATGGCTCATCGGGCACTCTCGCAGGACCATGTCAGTCATCCGTCAAAATATTGCGATCTCCCTTGCTACGAAAGCTGCGTTCGTGGTCGCGACCGCCTTCGGTATGGCGTCGATGTGGGGCGCCATCGCAGCTGATGTCGGCGTATCGCTGCTGGTCGTCGCGAATGCCCTACGGCTTCTGAATGCGGGCGAGCGCAATTCGCCTCCGGCCGGTGGGGCGCCTGTGGGCGAGCAGTTAACCAAGGGTGCATTGGCGCATGGGCATTGAGCCCATCCGTCAAGCCAGCTAGAGTGAACCCTGATATAGACCTCGTCATAAAGGGGCATCGAGCAGTGAAGACCTACAAATGTGCACGCCGAACCGTTCTCTTGGGCGGTTTGGCGGCATTTCTCTCTGGCTGTGCGGGCGGCAGCAAGTTCCGCAGCTACAATGGGCCTGCGGTGACGCGTGTCCGGCTCTACAAGGGACAGAGGCTCCTCGTTCTCGACGGCGCCAGTTCGGTTCTGCGGACCTATCCGGTCGGCCTTGGGTTCGCGCCCGAGGGCCACAAGCAGTTCGAGGGTGATGGGCGCACGCCTGAAGGCTCATATCTGGTCGACCGGCGCAATCCGGAAAGCAGTTTTCACCTTTCGATCGGCATTTCTTACCCAAACGAGGCCGACATCGCCTTCGCAGAGGTTCAAGAAAAGTCTCCCGGAGGCGACATCTTCATCCATGGCGGACCTCGGCGCGGTATTGATCCTACGAACGTGCAAGACTGGACGGCGGGATGCATCGCGCTCACCGACCGTCAGATCGAAGATGTCTATGCAATGGTCAGAGACGGAACTCCTATCGACATCTACGCATGACAGCGTGACCCGGGCCCCCTCCTGACGGCTTTTTCGCCGATCAGCGCGAGAGCCCAGCTTGACGCGATGAGAGCGAGCAGCGCCCAGTCCCCGAGGCGACCGTAGGGTGTGGGCGGGCGGGCCGCTGGCAGGCCCGCGTCGAGAATACCCGTCTCTCCGGTGTCGAGGCGGGCCAGCACCTCTCCGCTGGCGTCAATAATCGCGGAAATGCCTGTATTCGCTGCGCGAACGATGGGCAGGCCCTCTTCGACAGCACGCATCCGCGCAGATGCCAAGTGCTGTTCGGGTCCGATGCTGGTGCCGAACCAGGCATCGTTTGTCGCGTTGAAGATCCAGTCGGGCCGAAAGAGGTCATCGACAACATGCCCCGGAAAGATAATTTCGTAGCAGATCGCCACACCAACCAATGGCGCGACCGGCAATGCCAGCGTGCGCGGTCCTGGTCCGGGCGTAAAATCCCCCATCCCCTGCGTCAGCCGCTCGATCGGCAGCCAACCGCGAAGCGGCACATATTCACCGAAAGGCACCAGATGGTGTTTCGCGTATCCGTCCAGGATTTTGGCGGTATCATCAAGCGCCTGGACAGTATTGAAATAAAATGTGCCGTCCTCGGTCGACACCCTGTCCGGAACGCCGGTCAACAATGCTGTGCCTTCGGGCAGCGCGTCCGCGATCCGCGCGCGCGCCTCGGCATCCTCGTCGAGAAATCCGGGAAAGGCGGTCTCCGGCCAGAGCAGCACATCGACATTGCCGGGCCGGGACGACATCTCGAGATAGCGCGCGAGGGTCGCTTCCCGGTTTTCGGGCGCCCATTTCTCCTTTTGCGGAACGTTGCCCTGCACTAAGCGCAGGTCGATGCCGGGCGGGGGCGGCACTTCCGTCTGAAAGCGCAGCGCGCCTGCGCCCCAAATAACCGCTAGACAGGCAAGGGCCCCGAGGAAGATAGCCCCTCTCTGCTTGCCCACTGCTATAAAGGCCGCGCCCGGCAGCGCGCTGACGAAGATGATCAGGAAGCTTAGCCCATAGCTGCCAACCCATGCGGCGGGCTGGCGTAGAGCAGCGTAATCTACAACCGCATATCCGGCGAGATTCCACGGAAGGCCAGTAAGAATATGGCCGCGCAGCCATTCGGCCAGCGTCCAGGAGGTCGCGAGCAGAAGGCAGGCAATGACACCGGTCAAGACCTTGCGCCGCGAGACCGCGGCAAAGAGAGACGCTGCGATGGCCGGGAAGATTGCCAAACCCGCCGACAGGCCCGCGACGGCAGGGATGGCAAGCGCGCCAAAACGATCAGCTTCCACATAGAAACTCTCGGAAATCCATGAAATCCCGAAGCCAAACTGTCCAAGCCCAAACGCCCAGCCGATAAGTAAGGCATGCCCGACGGAAACCTTGGCCAAAATTACAAAGAGCGCGGAATAAGCGACGGGAACCAGAGCCAGTATCGAGAAGGGCGGAAAGGTCAGCACAGTCAGCGCCCCGGCAACAAAGGCAAGTGCCATGCGCGCCAAAAGATGACGGCCTTGCGCAATGCGGTCGCGCCGTTCGGTCACGGCTTGATGGAGCGCCGCGCGCTGATCCAAGGCGCTAGGAGCATCAAGCCTACGCCGCAGACGATGAACACATCAGCCAAATTGAAAGCGGGCCAGTGCGCAGTTCCAACGTAAAAATCCAGAAAATCGGTCACCGCTCGATAGCGGACGCGATCAACGATATTGCCCAAAGCGCCCCCGAGGATTGAACCGAAAGCGACCGCCTCAATGCGGGTAGAGGTTCGCGTCAGCATGATTGCAAGCCAGACGCAGAATGCGAAGGCCAACAGAACGAGGCTCCACCAAGGCACACCGGCGAGAAGCCCGAAAGTCACACCGTCATTGCGCCCGAAGACGAGGTTGAAGCCGGGAAACACCGGCAGTCCGGCACTCAGCAGGGTGGCATTCTCGACAACGATCGCCTTGGTCAACTGATCCGCCGCAAGTGAGGTCAGCGCGACGATCACGCCAAGAAGCAAGGTCTTATTTCCATATTCCATGACCTTACCCCAGCCAGACATCGAGGAAGAGCATGAGAACCAGACCGATCGCGAGGCCGAGCGTTGCCTTGTTCTGATGGCCGCTGCGGTGCGTTTCGGGAATGATCTCGTGACTGATGACATATAGCATCGCACCAGCCGCGAAGGCCAAACCCCACGGCAAGAGAGGCTCCGAGAGCGTGATGATCCCGGCACCCAGGAGCCCGCCGATCGGCTCGACCATACCGGTCAGGGCGGCAATGCCCCAGGCGCGCACCTTTGGATAACCCTCGCCCAGCAGGGAGACCGCCACGGCCAGACCCTCGGGCGCGTTCTGAAGCCCAATTCCGATGGCAAGCGGCAGGCCGCCTTCCATGCCGCCCGAGCCGAAGCCGACGCCGACAGCCAGTCCTTCGGGGAAATTGTGGATCGTGATCGCGATGATGAACAGCCAGACCCGCCGCAGGGCGGCCGAGTCCGGTCCTTCGCGCCCTGTCTTGAAATGCTCGTGCGGCAGTTTTTCGTTCATCAGAGCGACGGCGCCCATGCCAAGCAGGATCGAGATGCACACGATCAAGGCGGGCATTGCGCCGCTCTCGAACATCGGCTCGGCTGCGTCCAGTGCCGGGATGATGAGCGAAAAGAACGAGGCGGCGAGCATGACACCAGCTGCAAAACCCAGCGACATGTCGCGCGTGGCCCGCGAGGGAATGCGTCCGAAGAGGACAGGAATCGCCCCCACCGCAGTAAGTGATCCGGCGGCGAGGCTTCCCAGGAAGCCAAGCATTATGGGTGAAAGCGTTTCCATTCGAGGGCCAGATTATCCTTCGGCGTAGGTGGAAAAGACTTCGGTCGATCCATCTTCTCGGATGAGAAAGACCTCATATGCTTCGCGGTCGTCTTCCGGTCCCATGCCGGGCGAGCCATAGGGCATCCCCGGCACCGCGAGCCCGACCGCATCGGGGCGCTCTTCGAGCAATCGGCGGATGTCGGCGGCCGGAACATGTCCTTCGATGACGTAGCCTTCCACAAATGCGGTATGGCAGGAGATCATGCGCTGCGGCACACCGTTATCCAGCTTCAAGCGCACTAAGGTGCCGGCAAACATGTCCTCACCAGTTGCCGTGAATCCATTCTCCTCCAGATGCTTCATCCACGATAGGCAGCAGCCGCATCCATTGGTTTTTTGAACATTGATTGCGGTGCCCTCGGCAAGCGCCTGCGCTGCCGGAGAAAGAGCGAGGAGCAAAGTAAGGACCTTGGTCAAGGGTTTCATGTGTCAGAGCCTTTCGGTTGCTGTCAGAACAGTATCAGGGTCAAGTTTCCTTGCCAGAAGAGCGCGTGCGGCCAAGAGGCGAGCCAAGGTGACTGTGTCTTCCAGTTCACTCTCGGACGCCTCGGCAAGCCGTTCGTCAGCAAGAGGATCGGTCGGGCGGCCATCTACCAAGACCTCGTAGTGCAAGTTGGGCCCAGTCGCGGTGCCTGTGGCTCCCACGCGGCCGATAAGATCGCCAGCGGCCACGCGCTGTCCCCGCGAGAGACCGTCCGGCACTGCGCTGAGATGGGCGTAGCGGGTCATCGTGTCGGAGCCGTGAGATATCTCAACGACGCGGCCATAACCTCCACGCCGCCCGATGAAACTGATCCGTCCGGGTGCCGTTGCCTTTACCGGCGTGCCTTGCGCCGCCGCGAAATCGACGCCGGTATGCATTCGAACATTTCCATAGACCGGATGGGTTCGGCGGCCAAAAACCGAGCTCAGGCGCGCGCCATCCACCGGCTGCGCGAAAATACGAAGCAACTCGCCGCCGACATAGATCGTGGCTTGGCCGCTTCCATCTTCTGGCCAGACCACCTCATAGAGTGAGCCGCCCATATCAAGCGCAGCAAAGGCCAAGTCCGGCTCTGCAATCCGTTCACCGCCGACGCGCGCCTCGCGCCACATCAGACGGAGTATTTCTCCACCTGACATCTCGCGACGAAAATCAACCGTCCCGCCCAACATCTGCGCCAGATCAACGGCGAAACGGGCTGGAATACCTGCTTCTGCCAGCGCATTGAACAGAGAGCTTTTAATGACGGCTTCGCCGGCGAGCGTCACGATGTCCGGATCAGGAGTGACGACCTGCGTGGCCAATTCTTCACCAAAGGTCACCTCGATCCGCACGCCGTCCTCGACTTCGAGAGACACTTTACGCGGACGACCATTTGCCTCGGAGATGACAGTGATTGAGTGCCCGGGTCGAAGGCGCCGCAGATCATATTCCGTCCCAAGCGCAAGAGCGATCTCCG
Organism: Roseovarius roseus; assembly: GCF_043355935.2. NCBI lineage: Bacteria > Pseudomonadati > Pseudomonadota > Alphaproteobacteria > Rhodobacterales > Roseobacteraceae > Roseovarius > Roseovarius roseus. The sequence continues at coordinate 136,670 of NZ_JBHFPE020000002.1, forward strand.
CGCGGTCGGGCGACGCGAGACCGGCCTCGGACAGAACCACATCCAGAGTTTCCCCGGGTGCGATGGCGCGCGACCAGTTTACGGCGGAAGGCTCGAACTCAGGCAGGCCCGCCTCTGGCGCGCTGACCGTCAGCAGCGGAAGAGATCTGGATTCCGGCGCCCGTTCTTTGCGCGTGGCCGTGGGGCGTATGAACTTGGCGTCCATGCTTCGGGGAGCTTTGGGAGACTCGGGTATCCAGGCGCTGGCGGCAGCCAACGCATCCGGTGCTGGCTCCTTCGGCGAAGCCGAATAAAAGAAGAGTGCCGCACCGGAAAGTGTGCTCGCAGTCGCCAAGCCTACAGCTACGTTTCTGATCCTCATGTCGAGCCCTCCGTCTCAAAGTCCAGTGCGCGCCGAATCTTTGGGAGCGCGAATTTCCGTGGCTCGTGATAGTCGATGTTGGTGACGAACTGCCCCTCCGCATCGAACAGAAAAACGCTGGCCGTGTGGTTCATCGTGTAATCGCCACCCTCGGCCGGCACTTTTTCATAGCTTGCGCGGAAGCCGCCGACAGCGCGCGCGAGCTCTCTTTCGGGTCCAGTCCAGCCCCTGATCGCCGGATGGAAATTGCTCACGTAGTCCGCCAGGGCCTCGACTGTGTCGCGCTCGGGATCAACCGTGATGAACACCACGTTCAGGCGATCGGCTTCTTCTCCCAACTCGTCCAGCCAGCCGGAAATGTCTGAAAGCGTCGTCGGGCAGACATCCGGACAATAGGTGAAGCCGAAGAAAACCATGCTCGGACGACCAATGAGTGCATCGGGGTCCACATTGTTGCTTTCATGATCGATGAGGTCGAACTCCATGGACGATAATGCCAAGGGCCGCTTCCCCGCCTGTTCGGGCGCGCCCGGCCCGTCTACCCGCCACCAACCAGTGAAGAGTGTCATGGCGATCGCTCCGGCGCCGATTGCACCATATCCCAAGATTTTTCTTCGTTTCATCAGCCTTCGGGTCCGCGCGATGCTACGCTCAGGATCGGGACATCGGCAGTTATCTCGCTGCCATCGCCGAAAAGCAGTTTTAGCGTAAATGTCTGCCCCTCCGTCATCGGCTCATTCAGACGCATCAGCATCGCGTGGAGGCCACCCGGTTCAAGCGACACGCTCTCGCCCGGGGCGATCGTGATTTCGCCTGCCGGGCTCATGGAACTGACGCCCTCGGCATTGGTCTTGGTTTCATGGATCTCGGGCTTCATGGCGAGCGGTGTTTCGAGGCCGGTCAGTGTGACGGGCTCGTCGCCGGTATTACGGATCGTCATGTAAGCCGCTCCGGGACGGTTCGTTCCGATGGATGCACGAGACCATGCGTTCTCAATGACGATATCCTCGGGTCCGGCCAGTGCGGGCGCCGAAAGCCCTCCAAGGGTCAGAAACGTCGACAGCGCTCCGGTCAAAATTATCTTTTTCATCGCTCTGGTCCTTATTTCATTCAGCTTTGAGTGGCGGCGACTTCCACAGCCACGAGACTGCGGAGTTCTGCCTCTCCAAACGGATCAAGGGGCTTGCCATTGACGAAGAATGTCGGCGTCTGGCGAATTCCCACCGTTTCGACGTCGGCGCGATCCTGATTGAGGATTGCCACGACATCGGGCGCCCGCATCTGGTCGCGCGCAGCGCTGGCGTCGAGACCTGCCGAAGCGGCTATCTGGAGAACAAGGCCAGGCTCTGGCGCGCCGTGTGACGCCCATTTCGGTTGCTCTCGCATGAGAGCTTCCAGCACCGGCTCGAATACGCTCTGCATACGCGCTGCCTCCAACACGCGGATCGCTTCTTCGGAGGCTTCGCCATGGAACGGCGTGTAACGGATCACGGTGCGAACGCTCCCGTCGTGCTCGGCCATGATTTCCTTGACCACTGGATAGAAGGCCCGGCAGGCCTCGCAGGCGGGATCGAAAAACTCGACGATGGTAACGGGCGCGTCTGGTGGCCCAAGAATGGGAGAATAGGCCCGGATCAGTGCATCGGCTTTTTCTGGTGCCAAAGCCTCTCCCTCGGCCACTGGGCCCGGGCGGGTCGCATACCATGTCGCACCGCCAAAGCCGGCAACGCCGAGGGCGAAAATGGACAAGATCAGTCCGCGTCGTTTCATGCTCGTGTCTCCTTGAGTGAGATGGCCGATAGCGCGCCGATCGTGGCGAACGCGACGAAGGCCATAAGCGGGATTGGAATGCCAAAGATCAGCTGGTTGTCATCCGTGCAGGAGGGTCCGGCTGCGGTGCATGGCTGGATGCGCTCCGGGATCACGCCTGCGTAAAGGCCCATGTGCCAAAGCGCGACAGCGCCGCCGCCAAGCGCTAGGGCGATACCGTATCGGCCCACGCGGGCATCCCCCCACCACAGGCCAAGCCCGAGGATGATCACCAGCGGAAACATGAAGGCACGCTGAAACCAGCATAGAACACACGGTGCCTGCCCCAGCACCTCACCGATGAATAGCACGGCAAGCGAGGCGGCAAGCGCGATGATCCACGCAAGCCCCAAGGCTATTTCTGCAGAGGGTCGGGCCATGACAGTCAGATCCTCTCTCGCAGATCCGCCAAGATCTCCTCAGCGCGGGTGCCATAGGGCCACGACTCGGCAAAACCGGCTTCGGGATCGAAGAAGAACAGGTGCGACGTGTGACCCATAGTGTAGCCTCCGGGGGCTGCGGCTTCTTCGATCCGTTCGTAAAAGATCGGAAACGTCTCGGATGTCTTGGCGATCTGACGGGGCGTTCCGGTAAGCCCGATGATGTTCGAGTTGAATAGCGGCACGAATTGGGACAGCGTCATGGGCGTATCGCGTTCGGGATCGATGGTAATGAAGATCGGTTGCACCTTCGCCGCTTCGTCCCCCAAGCCGTCCATCACTGCCGCGACCTCCGACAGTGTCGTCGGACAGACATCGGGGCAGTTGGTGAACCCAAAAAAGACCAGCATCCATTGCCCGGCAAAGTCGTCCTGCGTGCGGAGCATGCCTTGATGATCGGTCAACTCGAACTCGGCCGAAAAAGGCGGATCGGACTCAATGCCCGCAAGGTCGCCACGCTTATCCGCCCCGACCATCAGCCACGCGACAACAAAGGCCGCAATTCCGGTAAAAACCCAGAGAATTCTTCTAACCGTTTTGAGAGACAACCTAGTTCGCCTGCTTTTGATTCTTGTCTGTCATGGGCTCTACATCCTCTAGCTACTGGAGGTTCAAGCGCAAAGCGCTTGCTCCGGTCAATGTCACGTCCATGTGAATGCGGCCCTTGCCGGGACCGGCGACCAAACCTACATCAACTGTATCTTTTTAGGAGGTGAACATGCTGACGATCGGCAGCTTGGCGAAGAGAACCGGGACGAAGGTTCAGACCATCCGCTATTACGAGCAGATTGGCCTAATGCCGGAGCCGGGCCGGACCGAAGGTGGACAGAGGCGCTATGGCGAGGCTGAACTGGATCGGCTGTCATTTGTCCGGCATGCGCGGCAACTCGGCTTTTCGCTGGACGCGATCCGCGAGCTGCTCGATCTCAGCGACCATCCCAACCGCTCTTGCGAGGAGGCCGACGCGATCGCGCGCCGCCAACTCAAGCAGGTAGAGCAACGCATGGCCCGCTTGAAGGCCCTTCGCACGGAACTCAAGCGAATGGTTCAGGAGTGTAGTGGCGGGCAAACCGCGGACTGCCGGGTGCTTGAGGTGCTGCGCGATCATTCCGAATGCTTGACCGCACATGACGAGATCGGCGCCTGAAATGCCCGCCACCTTGGCCTATCCGCTGGCCGCCCTTGCGGAAATTGCCGGATGCTTCGCCATCTGGAGCTGGTGGCGTCTTGGTGCATCTTCGGCATGGCTCATCCCGGGGATTGTCGCGCTCGTGGCATTTGGATGGCTTTTGGCGCAGGTCGAAACGGTGGCAGCGGGTCGCGCTTTCGCCGCCTATGGCGGGGTCTATATCGCAGCGTCAGTTCTCTGGATGTGGCTTGCAGAGGGCCATAGACCTGACAAATGGGATGTTCTCGGGACTGCTATCTGTTTGCTGGGCGCAGCGTTGATCCTCGCGGCTCCTCGGAACACCTGAGTGTTCCGGCCATGACGGGCCGACATACTTGTCAGGAACCCGGATACATCCGGGGTGTTTCAGTCACGTAGCATTTGAGCATGGAAGCCAACATGAGCATCGGAAAAGACGTGGTTGAGAGGCGAACGCTCTGGATAGTTCTGGGTCTGAATATCTTTCTTGCCGCGAGCTTTTTCGTAACCGGCGCTGTGGGCGACTCTAGCGCCCTTGTCGCCAATGGGCTCGACAATCTTTCCGACAGTTTTGTCTATGTGATAAGTCTTTTCGCCCTGTCCCGGTCGGCAAGATGGAAACGCGGTGCCGCGAACATTTCAGGCGCATTGTTGATCTTGTTCGCGCTGGGCATTCTCTACGATGCGTGGCGCCGGTATGTTGGAGGCTCGGACCCACTGGGCATCATGATGGTTATAATGGCCCTGATCGCGGCTGCAGTAAACGCGGTTTGCGTCTGGTTGCTTGCCCGGCTCAAGGATCCGGACGTCAACATACGCGCAGCGAACACATTTAGCTGGAATGACTTTGCAGCCAATCTCGGGATCATTGTCGCGGGGGGACTCGTCGCTTGGCTTGGGGTAAATTGGCCTGATCTTGTCGTGGGAGTGATCGTCGCCATGATCGCGGCATGGGGCGGGGTCGGAATCTTGCGCGACGCACATGAGGAACATCACGAAGCCTCTCATGGTAACGAACAGGGTCGAGATTGAACGAACGGGGCAGCGTTGCTGGATCTCACGAAGACGACGAAGAAGTCCCTGCTGCAAACCCGCGACAGTGCAACCTGCCTGTGATATCTTGCTTTTTGTGATCAACAATGGCGAGGGATTTAGAGATGAAACCATATGGATTGCGAACCTTGGCAATTGGAGCCCTCATCGGCTTTGCGGCCGTCGCAGCTTCGGCTCAACAACAACGAGGGGACTGGTGGGGGCATGGCTCAATGGGGCCAGGGCACATGCGTTCCGGCCAGAGCGGCGGCTGGGGCATGGGCAGCATGGGTCCGGGGCAACAGCAGCGGATGCAGAGACATTGGACCTACATGAATGAAGGCGTGCCGACGGCTTACCGAGGCGCGAGGAGCAGCGTCCGCGCGACGCCTGAAGTTGTCTCCGAAGGGCGAAAGCTATACATGGATAACTGTGCGAGTTGCCATGGGTCCGATGGGCTCGGCGATGGTGATGCGGGCCGCTCACTTGAACCATCGCCGGCCATTCTTCGGTCGTTCGTTCAGATGCCTATGTCAGGAGACGAGTATCTGCTCTGGGCGATTTCCGAGGGTGGAGAGCGCTTCGAAACCGCGATGCCCGCCTTCAAAGAGAGTCTCAGCGAAGACGACATCTGGAAAATCATCGCATACATGCGGGCGGGATTTCCGTAACCTTGTTTAAGGCGAGCAGTCGACCGTCAATTGCGCCATCCCCCTTGAATCTACAGTAACTGTAGACACTACGTTGCTTCTCGAACGATTCGAGGAGACATGAAATGGGTGAAGTTGACCCGCTGCTTTTCGCCACGCGCCTACTGGACTACACTTCGCCCGATGTCACACGCCTCATCTTGCGTCGTGGCTGGCAGGGCCTTTCCCGGAACGAGAGAATTGGAGCGGCATATGAATTTGTCCGCAATGAGATCGCGTTTGGTTACAATCATGCGGATGATATTCCTTCCTCAAGAGTGCTGGCCGACGGCTATGGCCAATGCAACACGAAGGGCACTCTTCTCATGGCCCTCTTGCGTGGCCTTGGCATCGGTTGTCGGCTGCACGGCTTCACCATTCACAAAGAGCTTCAGCGCGGTATCGTGCCCGAGTCGGTTTTCCGGTTGGCACCGCGCGAGATCTTGCATTCATGGATTGAGGTGGAAACGCAAGGCGGTTGGATCAGCCTTGAAGGCTTCATTCTCAACGCACCCTTCCTGGCGGCACTTCAGCGCGCGTTCAGCGCTTCGGACGAATTATGCGGCTTCGGTGTTGGAACGACCAGCCTGAGTGCGCCGCCGGTCGCATGGACGGGCAAGGACACCTACATCCAAAGGACCGGCATAATCCGCGACCTCGGGACATATCATAGGCCCGATGAATTCTACGCGAACCATCGCCAGGAGCTTGGTGTTCTGCGCACTTGGCTTTACCGCCATGTCATCCGCCACCGGATGAACCAGCGTGTGCGCGCGATCCGGCGTGGCAAGATGCCAGGTATTATCGGCGCCGCCCTACCGAACCACCGACATGAGGAACCGCACCATGCCGCATGACCACGGTCACGCTCATATCGATCCCACATCCGGCGACCGGCGCGTATCCGTTGCCATCTGGGCCAACGCTATTCTGACCGTTGCGCAGATTGTCGGCGGCATCCTCTCGGGGAGCCTCGCGCTCATTGCGGATGCGCTGCATAACTTTTCCGACATGGCGTCGCTTGTCATCGCCTTCGTGGCGAGAAAGATTGCGCGACGACCGGCGGACTCGCGCATGACCTTCGGCTATGGCCGCATCGAGATCGTCGCTGCGCTGATTAACTATACCACGCTGATATTGATCGGGTTCTACCTGATCTACGAAGGCGGCATGCGCATGATTGATCCGCCCGAAGTGCAAGGCTGGACAGTCGTGATCCTGGGCGGTGTTGCGCTCGTTGTAGATACCCTCACTGCAGTGCTGACCTATTCGATGCAGAAAGGCAGCGTGAATATCCGCGCCCTCTTTTTGCATAACCTGTCAGATGCGCTTGCATCGGTAGCAGTCATCGTCGGCGGCTCGCTGATCATCCTATACGATATGCGATGGGTGGACCCTGCGATCACCATCGGCATCGCGCTCTACATTCTCTATCTTGCCCTTACCGAAATCGGTGGCCCAGTCCGCACCCTGATGCTGGGCAGCCCCCCGGATATCGATAGCCACGCCGTCATCAAGGCGATCCGCGGTGTCGAAGGCGTCGCGGACGTTCATCACGTGCATCTTTGGCAGATGCAGGAACATGAGGCGGCGCTAGACTGCCACGTCGTCGTCAGGTCCGACGCGTGGTCCCATATCGAAGCACTCAAGAGCCGCATCAAAACAGTGCTCGAGGAGCAATATGATATTGGCCATTCAAGCCTGGAATTTGAGCATGAAGACCGTGCCCATAAGAACGCCGATCTCTACGGCCACGAACAGTCCGATTAGGTAGAAGGACCAGCGCCGATTAAAACACGACCGTGCACAGCACACACTCCCTCCCGGCTTGAAAAGTTCACGAGAAGACTAGGGCTCTCTGGAGCGCAGGCCTCGGTCGTTTCTTGGGATGCGTCGCTGCGTCACGATTTGCAGCTGTAAAAGCCGCGATATCCAGCGGACAACCCAGCATCCAACTCGAGTAGGAGCGTCGCGTCGACCGGCGTTTCAGCGACATTCTCAAGGCTGCTTGAGCCATCTGCAGCGTTCAACTGCATCGTTGCACCGTCAGTCATAAAGGTTTGACCTTCCGCGTCGGCATCCAGACGCACCAGATCACCACTCAACTTGACCAGCGCTACACGGGCGCCATCCACGTTGCCAATGGCCAGCGAGGCCGGGCTTTTCGTCGTGTAATTGAAGGTGCAGGCCGCGCCGTCAGGGAACAACTGCTTGATTTCTTCATCCTTGAGAAACTCCGCATCGACCCTAGCCACCTTTGCGGTGGAAAGTGCTTCTTCCAGGCTGACAATCTGCGTCGGCGAATCGCCGCTCTCGTCGGTGGTCACGCCTGAGGCCTCGATATCGTTGATGAGGTAGCGCATCTCGGCGATTTCCTTGTCTTGCGCGAAGATGATCCCGTCGGCGAGCTTGCGCACGCGAGTATCCTCGATGTTAGCCCGACCCGAGGTCATGATGGCGATGGAATGGTGCGGGATCATCGCGCGCATGTAGCTGGTGTCACCCACGGTCGTCTGGCTGCGCACCAACCACAAGGAACCTGCGACAGCGACTGTCGCACCGATAAAGATGGCGGCGTTGATCGCCTTGCTGGAATACATCGCGAGCATGAAGGACAGCATGATGATCGCCATTACGCCCCCCATCAGGATCGCCATGTAGGCGCGCGTCTCGGACCAGAAGATATGCGTCCACAGAAACGTGTTGAGATACATCAGGATGAACATCACGACTGTTGATGTCGCGATCATGGCGGCAAATCTCCAGTAGGGCATGGCTTTTCCCCTTTTGCATAAGGATGCTCGAAACCTCGGTTTCGGCCTTTTGAATGAGGATAATTCGGCCTTTTGAATGAGGATAAAACCATGCTCCAGCGCTGGAGGGTTCCGAAAAAAAAGAATTTCCTCGCATTCTCAGGGTCGCCGCTTGTCGTGCGTCGTGACCAGGAAGATCGTTGACGCCGAGCAGCTGATCAGGAGAAAACCATTCAGCGCCTCGACACCCGCGAGAAAGCGCAGGTGCCCGGTAGGGTAGATGTCCCCGAGCCCGAGTGAGGTGTAATTGACCACCGAGAAATAGAAGACATCCATAAAGGAAGTGACGTTGCCGGCTTTGAAGCCGCCTACTCCCATTTGTTCGCCAAGGGCAAACCCAAGTGCATAGAGGCCAGCTTCGGCGACATGGGCCATGGCGAGCACGTAGAGAGCCACTAGAAGCCCTCGCATGCCTGTGACGTTCCTGCGCTCGGTCAGTCGCATGACAAAGGACATCGCGTGCGCATGCACCACCCCGCAAAGGCCGAAGAGCAAAACGGCCAATCCCGCCGCTATCACCATTTCCATCTGCTCCTCGGGCTGCACGCAAACCAAACAAGGCCACCAACATCTGAGTTGCAGGCCTTTACTCTGTAAAACCTCGAGCGACGGATAACCGCACGGCAATGCACGATACCATTTGCGCCACGCGGTCGAGGCGAAGAGCTGTTGTTCGTCATCCTAGATCTTTCCTGCACTAGGCGATGCGGGGCGCAGAGCCGAGCACCTTTCAAGTGGCGAGGTCGATGATTGAACTTTGAGGAGCGGCGGAAAGTTTCGCCCCATCTCTTGACCTTCCAGCGCAGGAGCACCCCATCTCGCAGGGAAAGAAAAGTAGATGCACAAAGGAGATGACCATGAAACAATTTAAGGTTCCCGGCATGAGCTGCGGCCATTGCACCTCGACCATCGAGAAAGCGATCAAGGCAGCCGACCCTGCTGCACGAATGAGTTGCGACACGGGATCGCGGATGATCGAAGTCGAAAGCGTTCTGGACGCTCCAGCGCTCCTCGGGGTGATCCAAGGCGCGGGATATGATGTTCAAGTGATGGCGGGTGCCTGACCAACATTTTCGAATTACCACAGAACGCCTTGGCAAGTGGCTAGAGCTTCGCGGTGTCTCCGTTTTTGGTGAGGTTGCGCAACCTCACAAACCGCTCGCCTCAGTATCTTTGGCACTTCTCCGGGCTTGCGCGTTTTGCTTCTCCTGCGGCCATGTTGATTTGATGAACGCCAAGATGTTTCTGATCTGATCATCTGTCAGGTCATCGCCAACCCCCGGCATCCCGCTGGCAAAGTCGACGCCCTGTCGGGCAAGTGTTTCCGCGCCACCCCATTTCGTATAGTCGAAAAGGGTTGCGTCAGAGTGATGCCAAGTATGACCCGTTTCATCGTGGGGCGGCGCCGGGAAAACATCGTCTGTTCCAGGTGACTGCCAGTCGGGCTGGCCTTCTAGCTCAGCACCGTGACAATCCGCGCAATAACCCTGGTAGAGATCCGAACCTTCAGTCAAATCGAATTTTGCCGGAGGTGGCATCCTCGCCTGTTCGCCAAGCGTCAGAAACCAGATAAGCAAAATGGCTGAGATGAGACCGATAGGGCAGCCTAGCATCCATCTTTTTCTAGCGACTTTGTCCATGTTTTCGCCAAAAGCTCCTAGCATAAGAAGCACATCCCAAGCGGCCCGCCCGAAAGGCTGAGTTCACGCTTTGGATCAAAAAACCCCATTTTCTCGCTGTAATTCGCGCACATAACGGGTGATTAGTTTGACTTCGGCGTCGGTCACACCGCCAACCGGGGCCATATTTCCGAATTGCCAGTGATGCGCGCGCACACCGTTCTTGGCCGCCATGACAAACGCCATATCCGAATGGTGGCTGGGCTCATAAATCTTGTGAACGAGAGGGGGCGCGATGCCGTTCTGCCCGGCGGCGTTGGTCCCGTGGCACTCGGCACATTTTGCCTCATAGGCCCGCTTGCCGATCTGCGCATCCGCCGTCAATTTAGCTGGCACAGTCACATCGGCGATTAGCGCGCCCTGTCCGATGTCGTTGCTGTCCGAGGGCGCCATGGAGCGCCCCGCTGTCTGCGGCGCTTGCGGCATCACCCCCCAGTAGGTGGCCGCCGCGCCGATAGCCAAAAGCGCCAAAAGTGATAATCGTTTGGTGTTCATGGATCCTCAAGATTCCTTGTCTTGCGGCTAGATCGCGCTTGTCGATCTACCGTGCAGGGGGCCTCTTCAGGCAAGACCGACTCGCCCGAGGGGGCGTCCCCTCGGGCCTGTCCCGCTAGTGACCCGAAAACTCGATGTCGCCGACCATTCCGCCTTCAAGGTGCCCGGGCACGTTGCAGGCAAAGCCCATCTCAGTAGCTTCTGTGAAAGTCCACACGAGTTCGGCGCTCTGCCCTGGATCAAGGAGTGCGGCATTCGGATCATTGTGCATCATGCCGCCTTGCATCATCTTGGCATGATCGAGCTTGTTCATCGTCATCATCCCCGATGTCATCATCTTCTGCATCTCGGACTTATGCCCTCCCCAGGTCTCCTTGGTGCCCAGATTGAACTCATGGACGAGCTTGCCATCGTTGCGCACCACGAACTTTATCGTCTCACCTTCAGAGACGCTGATGGTTGCGGGCTCGTATTTCATCTCGGACATGCTGACCTCGATAATGCGATCGACCTTTGCCGGATCGCCCGCCTCGCCGATGGAGGAGCCATGCCCCGGACTCGCCACAGCGGAGCCTGCAAAAAGAATAAGACCCGTAACGGCCCCTATGGATCTGAAAAATGTCATCGCGCTTCCTTGGTTGGATACTGAATACGAAGTGGGCAACCACCGCCTTTGAAAGCCGTGTCCGCCTCAGTTTGACAAAGAAAAGGATTCCTGCGCGGGAGGGTCAAGCGCACATCGCGGGCTTTATTGTAACGAAGTGTAAGCTTGCAGTTTCAGCGGATATGACAGATTTTTTTGGAGGATCTTTAGAAGCGGACAAGTCTGGATAAGATGGCACAGCTGCGCAGATTTTTGGGGGGATGGCTTCTTGCCTTGGCCGTGATGGTTTCGGCGATCACTCCCCATATGGCGGCTGCGAACGAGACCCCTCGCTCCTCGCAAGCGACTAAGATGGCCGATGATGGACGGGCTCATGCCGTTTGTCTCCCGGACAGTATGGATCACCACCAGTCGGACGGCTGTGCAGCCATGATGGCGCATTGTGCAACAGTGCTGCCGCAACCCTCCGCAATACCTCGGCTGATGGCGCTTCAGCTCCCGACTTATTACGCCTTCGGCACTGCAGGGTGGGACGTTCTCGCATTCTTTGGTGACACGCCTCCTCCACGAGGGTGAGGTCACCCAATATTTCTGCCTGAATAGGGCGAGACGATCCGCAGCAGCACTTCGCGTGTCTCTCCTGTTCGTGGCAATGCGCGCGCATTTCAGCGCTATTCCCAAAACAATTCCGAAAGGACCGGAGATGAAACCCATCCCCCTTTTCAAAACGGCCATTCTAGCCGCGGCCCTCGCCCTGTCCGGCGGCATGACGATGGCAGGCACCTACAATGTCAGCGTCGACAAGATCCGCATCGACACCGGAACGTTCAAGAAGACCGGCATTGGCTATAACCGCAGCCAGACCCCGACCGTCCTGCGCTTCAAGGAAGGCGAGCAGGTCACGATCAACGTCAAGAACAACCTGCGCGAAAGCACCTCGATCCACTGGCACGGCCTGATCCTACCCTTCCACCAGGACGGTGTTCCGGGCATCAGCTATAACGGGATCAAACCGGGCGAGACGTTCACCTACCAGTTCCCGATCGAACAGGCTGGCACCTACTGGTTCCACAGTCACTCCGGTTTTCAGGAGCCCGACGGAGCATATGGCGCCATCGTAATCGAGCCGAAGGGCGGCGAGACGGTCCGCGCCGACCGCGACTACGTGGTGCAGCTGACGGATAAACATCCCCATAGCGGCGATCGCATTTTCCGCAATCTCAAGATGTCTGCCGATTACTACAACCGCTCTCAGCGCACGCTCGAGGACTTGGTGCGCGATTCCCGCGAGGATGGCTTCAAGCAGGCTCTTCAAAATCGGGCGATGTGGGGCAAGATGCGCATGATGCCCACGGATATCGAAGATGTCCAAGGCTTCGAGCCGCTCATCAACGGTATGAGCACGGAACAGAACTGGACCGGCCTGTTCAAGCCCGGCGAGAAGGTGCGCCTGCGCCTCATCAACTCCTCCGCCATGACCTATTTCGATGTCCGCATTCCGGGACTGAAGATGACAGTCGTTCAGGCTGACGGCAACGACGTCAAGCCGGTGACGGTGGACGAGCTGCGTATCTCGGTGGCAGAAACCTATGACGTGATCGTCCAGCCCCGCGAGGCCAAGGCTTACGGCATCATCGCTGAGTCGATGGGCCGGACCGCCATGGTGCGCGGGTCGCTCTCGCCCAAGCAAGGCTATGCCGGGCTCATCCCGCGCATGCGTCCGCAACCACTGCTGACCATGGCCGATATGGGCGGCATGATGGACGGCATGTCGATGGACATGGGTGGCATGGATCATAGCGGCATGACGATGTCCTCGCAGGGCACGACGATGCCGGAGGGTATCGACCATAGTCAGATGGATATGTCGGGCAGCATGGAGGGCATGGATCACAGCAAGATGGACATGTCCGACGACATGGAGGGCATGGACCATAGCAATATGGATATGTCCGGTGGCACGCAGGCCATGGACCACAGCAAGATGGATATGTCCGGTAGCACGCAGACCATGGACCATAGCCAGATGGCGATGCCGGGCATGAACCACAGTGCCCGTGACAGCAGGGTCGGCGAGTTCTACGCGCCGGGCAGCGGCCTGATCCCCAGTGCGGCGAATGGTGGCAAGTTCCTGTCCTACAACGACCTGAAGGCGGCCAGACCGCTCTACCGGGATCGCCCGGCGACCCGCACGATCGAGCTGCGCCTGACCGGCAACATGGAGCGCTACATCTGGTCGATCAACGGCAAGAAGTTGGAGGACGCCGACCCGATCCGCCTGAAATACGGCGAACGCGTGCGCTTCAAGTTCGTCAACGAGACGATGATGAGCCACCCGATGCACCTGCACGGTATGTGGACGATCCTCGATACCGGCAAGGGCAAATGGGATCCGATCAAGCACACGGTCAGCATCGCACCAGGCACCACCGTCTACACCGAGACCGAGGTCGACGCGACCGGCCAATGGGCGTTCCACTGCCACCTGTCCTATCACGCCGAGGCGGGCATGTTCCGCAAGGTGATCGTTGAAGGCGGTCCGTCATGAGCGGCCCTATCAGGAAAGGAATCAATCCTATGAAACCTATCTATCTGACCTCATTTGCCGCAGCGCTCACCGCCCTTCTCGGCGCACCGGCAGCGGCCGAGAAGCCCATCTGGGGGTTTCAGGCCGAGCAACTCGAATATCGCTTCAACGATGGCGAGGATGCCGTGGTGTGGGATTTCGACGCACTTGCCGGCACCGATGAGTTGCGCTTCGTCTGGCGCAGCGAGGGCGAGCTGGGAGAGTCCTCGGGCGAGTTCGAGGGGCTGGAGAATCAGCTCCGCCTGCAGATGCCTATTTCGGACTTCTTCGACTCGGTCGTCGGCATCCAGGCAAGCACACCCGACGGCGGTCCGGATCGCTACAACGCCGTATTCGGCGTCAAGGGTCTTGCCCCGCAATGGTTCGAGGTCGATGCCGATCTCTATGTCTCGGATCACCCGTTTTTTCGGGCTGAGGCCGAGTATGAGGCGCTTCTGACAAACCGGCTGATCCTGGTGCCCAGCGTCGAGATGACCTTGCCCTTCAAGGACGACACGGCGGCCAATCAGGGCGCCTGGGGCCCGACAGTCGAGATCGGGGCACGCATCAGCTATGATCTGATCGATCGCGCGGTATCGCCCTATGTCGGCATCAATTACGAGCGGGCCTTTGGCGACACATCGGACATGCTGCGCGCAGCGGGCGAGGACAAGGATGCCTTCTCGGTCGTCGTGGGCACGCGGATCATGTTTTAGGCAAGATTGAGCACGCCCCTCGCAAGACACTTGCGGGGGGCCATTCCTATTCGAAACAGCAAGTCAGACGCTGTTCTCCCGCGGCAGGATCAGCGTCGCCCTCAGGCCGCCTGCGGACCGATTTTCCAGGATGACGTCACCGCCATGCGCCCGCGCGATCGTCCGGGCAATCGACAGACCCAGACCGGTGCCGCCAGTATTGCGTGACCGTGACTGCTCCAGCCGGAAATAGGGCTCGAACACGCGCTCAAGCTCTGCCTCGGGAACGCCGGGGCCCTCGTCCAATACCTCGATGGCAAGGCTGCCATCATTCGCCCGCACTGTCACGAAAGCGCCACCGCCGTAGCGTTCCGCGTTCTCGACAAGGTTCCGCAGGGCGCGGCGGATTGCGTTGGGTCGCATTCGGATCTGGAGAGCCGGCACATCACGCATCTCGAAACCGCCCGCCATGTCCTGCCGCAGCTTCTCGAGAAACGTGCCTACATCCAGCGTCTGCACCTCTTCCGACATGGCCATGCCGCGCGCGAAAGCTAGGGTTTGCTCGACCATCTCCTGCATCTCTTCGATCGAGGAAACCATGCTGTCGCGAATGTCGTCCTCATCCACCAGTTCCGCATGCACACGCAGCGCCGTCAGAGGCGAGCGCAGGTCGTGCCCTAAGGCCGCAAGCACCCTAGTGCGATCCGCGATATGGCGTGTCAGCCGATCCTGCATCTCGTTAAAGGCCACTGTCAGGTCGCGCACTTCGCGCGGGCCTGTTGCGGGCAAGGCACCGGGCGCTTCACCTTTGCCAAAGCGCTCAGCTGCCGAGGCCACGCGCCGCAAAGGCCCCGTGAGACGGCTCAGAAGGAACCAGATCGCGGCAATCAACAGAAACGCGGCGGTGATCCCGAAGCTCAGTGTCGAGATGACGGGCCATTGTAACGGAGGGCGATTGAACCGGGTATCGACATTCAGCCAGCGGCCATCTTCGAGCCCGACCGACACGGTCATCTCCAGTGTCGACAATGCGCCTTGCATCATCTGCAGATGCATCGTGCTGGCGTCCGCATTGATATGCGACATGGGTGTCAGACTGCCCTCGGCCTCGTGCAGTTCCACTCGGATGGGGCGATCGTCGTCCGGGCCGAGAAGCGCGCGCATCCGCGCCTCGACGCTGCCGCCATCCTCATGATCGAGATGATCGACCTCGGGCTGCTCCGTTATGCTGAACCGCACAAGAGGCGAGTCTGCGGCGCGCAAGATGGACGCTTGCAAATCCGTCGGCGCCTCCTCGATCAGGCGCGCGACATTCGCCGCCCGGCCGGCGGCTTCGGATCCGAGCGCGGCGCGCACAGCGAGGCCACGCTCATCGACGAAAAGCCATAGGCTGATGGCTTGGGCCAGCAAAAGCGCGCCGATGATCAGCAGCACAAGCTGCCCCCGCAAGCTGCCAAGGAACCGGCGCGTCATGTTGCGTCCTCGACATCTGCCGACAGGCAGTATCCCCCGCCCCGAACCGTCGTGATCAGCTTCGGGCGCATCGGATCCTTTTCGACCCTGCGGCGCAGCCGGCTGACCTGATTGTCGATTGTCCGGTCAAAGAGACCCGCCGTGCGGCCTGCAGTGAGATCCAGCAGTTCGTCCCGCGTCAGCACAAGGCGCGGCCGTTCCAGAAGAACGGTCAGCAGCTTGAATTCCGACACTGAGAGCTGCGCCTCCGCACCGTCCTCATCGACCAGAACCCGCGTATCCGTGTTCAATGTCTGGTGTCCGAAACTGATTCGTCGGCCCGCAAGGGAGCCGGCGAACATCTCGGGTCGGCCCGCGCGTCGGAGAATCGCCTTGATCCGCGCCAATAGCTCGCGCGGATTGAACGGCTTGGCCAAGTAATCATCCGCGCCCACTTCAAGGCCAACGATGCGGTCCATCTCCTCGCCAAGTGCGGTAAGCATGAGGATCGGGATCGTGCCGCTTGACGAGAGGCGACGACAGATCGAAAGCCCGTCCTCGCCCGGCATCATCACGTCCAGCACGATCAGGTCGAACCGGCTCTTGGCGAGCGCGGCATCCATCTCGGATGCATTCTCGGCCTTGGTCACGCGCATCCCGTTCTTGATGAGATAGCGCGACACCGCGTTCCGGATCTCGAGGCTGTCGTCGACGACAAGGATATGATGCGCATCTGCCATGGGAGGACGTTACCGAATTTTGTATCGGAATGTATCCGCCAAACGCCTGAAAAATGTAACGAAAGGTATCGTGGTTCGGCGTCGTGACATGGTGATACAAACCCGCCTCTCAGCCCCGTTGAAGCCACCCTCGCAATGCTCAAGTAGAAGTCATCGACAACGAGAGCAGAAGGAAGCCTCAACATGAAACGTAGCACCATCCAGATTTTCGCCCTGATCGGCGCCATCTCCGCAGGCGGCGCGGCTTATGCCAACCAAGGCCATATGAGCGGCCATCACCAGCTGCCTGAAAACACATCCGTCCAGAACAACGGCTCGTTCAGCACCGGCGACGTCCAGCACCTTGACCGCTACAGCGATGGCACTCTGATGGCGAAGCCGGGAGAAGACACTCACGCTGATACCGTTCACGCCCGCAATACAAAGACCAACGCTGATGGTATCGACGGCCCGCTGCCGCCCGAAGCCGGCGCTGACCGCTGAAACCCGTCGACTGACCACCGATCTGCAAGGCACCTGCGTGGCGCCCGCGGATCGGAACAGACCGCGCCCTGAAATGTTGCCCTCAAGCGCAGTGATGAATGCAGGGACGGCATCGCGTCCTCATCATCGCGCTTTCGCTATATGTTTTCGAAACCTCAAGAACGGAGATCACCATGTCTACTCACCCTCTTTTCATCCTCGCTTTAGCCGCATCGACAGCCGTAGGATCGGCGGCGCTGGCCCAAACGGACCACGGCCATGGCACCAAGTCGTCGACCGATGCAGCCACGAGCCAAAAAAGCCCTGCTGGCATGATGGGGAACATGCATTCTGGCAAAGGCATGATGGGCGGCATGATGGCCGACATGATGAAGATGGCCGACAAGGACGGTGACGGCGCCGTCAGCGCTGATGAGATGCGCGACATGATGCAGACCAGGCTGTCCGAAAACGACGCGGACGGCGATGGAAGCCTGTCCCCAGCCGAATTCGAAGCGATGCACATCAAGATGATGCAGCAACACCTGACCGAGCGGTTCGCGCAACTAGACACCGATGGCAACGGCGCCCTCAGCAGCGATGAGATGGCCGCACATGCCGAGATGATGTCCAAGATGCACTCTGGCGCAGGTGGTATGGGCCACGGATCACACAAGAAACAGGACTGAAGCGGTTAGACCCGAGGTCTGGATGATCGGCGAGGGCCCCACGCATGCTCGGAGAATTATCGTCGCGGCAACGCACCACGGTCGTGGTTGTCCTTCTCGGCTTCGGCGCCGCCGTGGCGATCCTTTTTGGTCCTTGGGAGCTGCCGATCGATGAGTTGAACGGGGCGCGAATAGAAACCTGGCTCAGGGCTGCCGGTTTCTGGGGCCCGCTTCTGATCGTGCTTCTCATGACTGCCGCGATCGTCGCCTCGCCGATCCCCAGCGCGCCCATCGCCTTGGCGGCGGGCGCGGCATATGGCCATACGGCGGGCACCGTCTACGTCGTCATCGGCGCCGAGCTCGGGGCGCTCATCGCTTTCGCGCTCGCGCGGTTTCTGGGTCGCGACATCATGGTGAAGTGGTTCGGCGAGAAGGTGGATCTTGGCTGGCTCGGCTCGCAGAACGCATTGACCGGGGCAGTGCTGGCCAGTCGCCTCATGCCTTTCGTCTCGTTCGATCTGGTCAGTTACGCGGCCGGGCTTAGCGGATTGCATTTCTGGCGTTTCGCGCTGGCTACCTTGGCCGGGATCATCCCGGCCAGTTTTTTTCTGGCGCATTTCGGCATGGAGGCCGTGAGTGGCAAGCCAGGCTCTGCCACGTGGATCGCGATCGGCCTTGGTATCGTGACGCTCATCCCATTGGTTGCCATCGCCGTGCGAGAGCGGGGCAAATGACAAGAACAAATGAAATTTAAGGAAATTGATGTGACCTCGGAGTATCAGAAAAACAGCATATCCCTCGCAGGCGCTATCGCGATGGGCACAGGCGTCATGATCGGCGCCGGGATCTTCGCACTGACCGGTCAGATCGCCGAGCTTGCCGGACCTCTCTTTCCGTTGTCGTTCATCGTTGGCGCCATTGTCACAGCGTTCAGCGCTTACAGCTATATCAAGGTGTCGAACGCTTACCCCTCGGCGGGCGGCATCGCGATGATCCTGCAAAAAGCCTACGGGCCGACGACCATAGCCGCAGGCGCGGCCCTGCTGATGGCCTTGTCCATGGTCATCAACGAGAGCCTCGTAGCGCGAACCTTTGCAACCTATTTACTACGTGGCCTCGGTATGGATCAGTCCTCGTGGCTGGTGCCCGCGCTTGGCGTTAGCCTCATAGTCTTTGCCTACCTGATCAACGCTGCTGGCAACAAATCCGTCGGGCTGTTTTCCATCGTGATGGCCGTCATCAAGGTGGGTGGCATCGCGCTCTTCGGGGCGGCAGCACTCTGGGCGGGCGGCATTTCATTCGAGGCCGCCTCTGATCAGCAATCGACACAGGCGACTGGCTTCGTCGCTTCCGTCGCGCTGTCCATCCTGGCGTTCAAGGGCTTTACCACCATCACCAATAGCGGGGCCGAGGTCACCAGCCCTCATCGCAATGTCGGACGGGCGATCATCGCATCCATTGGCATCTGCGTGATCGTCTATCTACTGGTCGCCTTCGCCGTCGGATCCAGCCTGAGCCTGGAGGAGATCGTGGCCGCCAAGGACTATGCGCTGGCCGAAGCTGCCGGGCCAACGCTAGGGCAGACAGGCTTCTACCTGACTGTCCTTCTGGCCATTGTCGCCACCTCGTCGGGCCTGATCGCCAGCATCTTCGCGGTCTCGCGCATGCTGGCCATGCTGACCGACATGAAGCTGATCCCTCATAGCCATTTCGGCATGACGGGCAAAATCCGAGATCACACGCTGGTCTACACGGTCGTCATCGCGGGCGTGCTGACGGTCTTTTTCGATCTCAGCCGGATCGCATCTCTCGGCGTGTTCTTCTACCTCGTAATGGACATGATCATCCATTGGGGTGTGTTTCGTCATCTGAAGGAAGACATCGGGGCCAAGGGGTGGGTCATGCTTTGCGCCATCGCCCTTGATGTCGTCGTTCTCGCGGCATTTACCGGGATGAAATGGCAAAGTGATCCGCTCATCGTTTTCATATCGCTGGGGCTCATGGCGGCTGTCTTTGTCTTCGAGTGGCTATTCCTGCGCAAAAGGAGCCAAAACGACGCTGAGCCTCACTCAGACATGCAGAAATAAGCGATGCGCACGCGTTCTGGATCATGACTTGACCCTCCCCCCGCTGGAACGCCCATCTTCTGAACTGCAAAGCAATCGGAGCACGTCATGACAAAAAATCATCCACACCACCATGACGGCAGCGTCGGACACAACGTGCCGGAGGGTGCAAAGTCCGCACAGGATCCTGTTTGTGGCATGACGGTTGCCGTCACTGAAGAGACCCGCCACGAGGATTTCGGCTCGGAGCGATTTCACTTCTGCTCCGAAGGCTGCCAAGCGACATTCCAGAGCGACCCATGGTATTACGCTTCTGGCCGCAGCAGGGAAGCCGCTGTCGCGGCGACCCCCGGAACGCAATACACATGCCCGATGCATCCCGAAGTCATCCGCGATGAGCCTGGCGCGTGCCCGATCTGTGGCATGGCGCTTGAGCCGCTTCTGCCCACGGATGAACCCAGCGAGGAACTGGTCGATTTCACGCGGCGCATGTGGATCAGCGCGGTGGCGGCGGTGCCGCTGGTGATCCTGACTATGGGCGAGCTTGTCGGCCTGCCGGTCAGGGACTGGCTGGGTCACCAACTGGCCATCTATATCGAGTTCGTTCTGGCGACGCCTATCGTGCTCTGGGCCGCGGCGCCATTTTTCCGCAGAGGCTGGGAGTCGATCCGCAATGTTTCGCCCAACATGTGGACGTTGATCGCGCTCGGTGTCGGCGCGGCATATCTCTACTCACTTTTCGCGACCTTTCTGCCGGGCGTTTTTCCCGCCGAATACAGGATGGGTGAAAGCGTCGGCACGTATTACGAGGCCGCGGTTGTCATCATCACGCTGATTTTCGTAGGTCAGGTGCTGGAGTTGCGAGCGCGCGAGAAAACAGGTGACGCAATCAAGGCGCTGCTCGATCTGGCGCCGAAGACAGCCCGGCGCATCCTTCCAAATGGCGATGAATATGAGGCCCCCCTCGAAAACATCCGTGAAGACGATCTTCTGCGCGTTCGGCCTGGTGACAGCGTCCCGGTGGATGCGGAGGTCGTCGAGGGACATTCAAGCATCGATGAAAGCATGATCACCGGCGAACCGCTGCCCGTAGAGAAACGGGAGGGTGATCGCGTGACCGGGGGCACGATTAACAAGAACGGCACATTGGCGATCCGGGCCACCCAGGTCGGCGCAGACACGATGTTGGCCCAGATCGTCGAGATGGTCGCCGGTGCGCGCCGCTCCCGGGCGCCGATCCAGGGCATGGCCGACAGGGTTTCGTCGATCTTCGTCCCGACCGTCGTGGCCATTGCGCTGACCTCTTTCGCTGTCTGGCTCTGGATCGGTCCAGATCCAGCATTGGCTTTCGCCATTGCCTCTGCGGTTTCCGTGCTAATCATCGCTTGCCCCTGTGCCTTGGGCCTTGCCACGCCGATCTCGATCACGACTGCCGCCGGGCGCGGGGCGCAAGCCGGCGTTTTGATCAAGGATGCCGAAGCGTTGGAGCGCATGGCGCGGGTCGACACGCTGATCGTGGATAAGACAGGAACGCTAACCGAAGGACGCCCCAAGCTTACCGATGTCGTGGCCATGGCTGATATCATTGACGAGACCCTTCTTGGGCTGGCCGCCGCGCTGGAGCGTGGATCGGAGCATCCCTTGGCCGAAGCAATCGTTGAGGGCGCCCGGACCCGCGATATCGTCATTGAGAAGGCGTCGGATTTCGAGTCTGTGACCGGGAAGGGTGTGCAAGGACTGGTCGGAGGTAGACAAGTTGCCCTTGGCAACCCGGCGATGATGACCGAGTTGGGCATCGATACGCAAGAAGCCGACAAGGCCGCCGATGAGTTACGCGCTCAAGGCAAGACCGCGATGTATGTTGCGCTGGACGGCGCACTCGCCGGGCTGGTGGCTGTTGCCGATCCTATCAAGGAAACCACCGCCAGCGCGATCCGCGAGCTTCACGCGGTCGGCCTTCGGGTCATCATGGCGACAGGCGACAATCAGCGCACCGCAGAAGCCGTCGCCGGGCAACTGGGCATCGACGAAGTTCGCGCTGGCGTTCTGCCCGAGGACAAGAAAGCGCTGGTGGAAGAGTTGCGCGCAAAAGGCGCCTCCATTGCCATGGCAGGCGACGGGGTCAACGACGCTCCGGCCCTCGCAGCCGCCGATGTGGGCATCGCAATGGGCACAGGTGCGGATGTTGCTGTAGAAAGCGCCGGCATCACGCTCCTGAGCGGCGACCTTGTCGGTATTGTCAGGGCACGCAAGCTGGCCAAGGCTACGCTTCGGAACATCAAGCAGAACCTTTTCTTTGCATTCATCTACAACGGGGCTGGAGTGCCGATTGCCGCCGGCATCCTCTATCCCTTCACAGGCATTTTGCTTTCACCCATGATCGCAGCCGCCGCCATGAGCCTGTCGTCGGTTTCAGTCATTACGAATGCACTTAGATTGAGGCGGCAGAAGCTCTGATGACATGGCTGAGCACAGATCATCACGGTTTGCCCTTCGCTTGCGTTCACGCGCTTCTTACTTGACCTGCGTATGATTAATCGTAACTCAAGGGTATGGTAGCTTCATTCCGCAATTGCAGGCCGAGACTGGTCGTCCGACTGGCACATACCGTGCTCATGGGCGTCATGCTCTTGGCGATTGCGATGCTGCCCGCCGCAGCGAATGACATGATCTGCCTGCCCGGCAATCAGATGGAAGCCCAGCACGAGGTCGCTATGTCGGCCGATCATCATCCCGTTGATTGCATGACGAGTGCCAAGCAAATGGACGACAGCGATCAGTTCGATCACATGTCAATGGACGCGACAGAGCCTGGTGGCGCGCCAGATGCGTCCATGCATTGCATGCCAGCGATCGGAACTGCGCTCACCTCGGTAGAGATGGCGGCGCCCGTCCTCGTAGGCACCTTGGTGGAAAGTGGCGGCTGGCCGATCGAAGCCTCCACGCTGCCCTCACGCGCATCTTCTACTCAAGACCGCCCTCCTCAAGCCCTCTGATCACTCTTTAGCTGTGCAAGCTCAGGAGGGCTTGCGCGCGATTTTGATCGAATTAGGCGGCACCCCAACGGGTGATCGCATCAGAGGCAAACATGCGTGGACGTTATTCGGCTTTGGCCGCACTTGCCCTCGTCGCGGGCGCGGCGGGCGGTATCTATCTTGAAAGACTGCACCTGAATCCGTCTGATGAGGCGGGCGCGGGTGGAGAAGAGGCTCTTTATTGGGTCGCACCCATGGATCCGAACTTCCGTCAACCCGGCCCCGGCAAATCGCCTATGGGGATGGATCTGATCCCGGTCTATGCCGGTCAGGAAGCCGCGGGCGATCCCGCCGAGGTGATGCTCTCGGGCGCCGAAATCAATGCGATCGGCGTGCGCACCGCCTTTGCCCGGCGCGAGAACGTGGCACGCAAGGTCGAGACCGTCGGATTTGTCGAGTATGACGAGCATCTGACCAGTCACGTCCATACCCGTGTCGAGGGTTGGATTGAGGTCATGAACGTGCGCGCCATCGGGGATCCGGTGACCAAAGGCGACGTTCTCTTCGAAATGTTCTCGCCCGTCATCGGCTCGTCCAGCAGCGATCTGATCCGCGCGCTCGAGGCCGGAAACTCGCGCATCATCGATGCAGCGCGCAACGCGCTTCGCAGTCAGGGCATGTCTGACCGGCAGATCACCCAGATCGAGGAAAGCCGCACCCTGGCCCGTAATATCGAGGTCCTTGCGCCACAGGACGGTGTCGTGATCTCGCTCGAGGCCGCCGAGGGGATGTATCTGCAGCCTGGCACGCGCGCGGTATCGCTAAGCGATCCCAGCGCCGTCTGGCTAATCGTAGATGTGTTCGAGCGCGATATCGCGCGACTGAACGAGGATATGCGCGCCGCCGCCCGATTCGAGCATCTGCCCACACGCGCCTTTGAAGGCCAGATCGACTACATCTATCCCGAACTCGACCCCGAAACCCGCACCCTGCCTGTTCGACTGAAATTCGACAATTCCGACGGCGCGCTGCGCCCCGGCATGTTCAGCAAGATCAGCCTGATGCCCAGCGACGACCGGATGGCCCTGACAGTGCCGTCCGAGGCGATTATCCGCACCGGCTCGGCCGAGCGCGTGGTCTTGAAAACGGGTGACGGCACCTTCAAGCCGCGCCTCGTGACAACCGGTCTGCGCGACGCCTTCGGCGAGGGCGGGCGCACCGAGGTTATGCAAGGTCTTGCACCCGGCGAAGAAGTCGTCGCCTCGGCGCAGTTCCTGATCGACAGCGAAAGCGCGCTGAACGCAGGCATGATGCGCATGGCCCCGACCGAGGCGGCGCCCGCCCCCGGCACGGGCACGCTCGTCGCGCTCGATGCCGAGGCACGCGTGGCCACGATCCGCCACGGCGCGCTCGAGGCGCTGGACTGGCCCACGATGACCACCGACTTCACCCTGCGCGCTGATGTCCCGTTGGACGGGCTGGAAGTGGGGCAGGAGGTCGCGTTTCGCGCGGTGCGCGGCGCGGATGGCCTCTTGGGGCTGACCATGCTTGGCACCGATGACGGTGTTGCGGCGACCGGCACGGGCCGGGTCACGGCAGTAACACCGGATGGCAAGTTGGCGCTGTCGCACGACCCCATTCCGGCCCTCGGTTGGCCGGCGATGGAGATGGACATGCCGGTCGCGGGTTTCGATCCGGGTTCGGTGCCCATCGACGCGCCTGTGGAGTTCGATCTGTCGAAGGGCGCGGACGGTCTCTTCACCATCGTCGCGGTGCGCGCCGAGGGGATGGACGAGGAAATGGATATGTCCCACTCCGAAATAAAGGGCGCCATGGAGGTGCCGCCCATCACCGTCACCGGCACCATCGACGCCGTCGATGCGGGCGCGCGTAAGGCGACCATCAGCCATGGCCCCATTAGCGAGATCGGCATGCCCGGAATGACGATGGACTTTGGCTTGGCCAAGACGCTGGACACGAGCAGCCTGGTCACCGGTCAGGACATGATCCTAACCTTCGCGCGGCCGGACGGCATGACGATGGTGCTGGATAAGGCCGAACCCGTCATTCCACCAATGGAGGTGAGCGGCACGATCAATTCAGTCGACGCCGTGACGGGCCAGGCCAACATCACGCACGGACCGATGACCGAGATCGGAATGCCGGGGATGACCATGGATTTCGCGATTGATCCTTCGGTCAATGCCGCAACGCTCCCCACGGGCGAGGATGTTACCCTGGAGCTGCGCCGCAACCCTGACTTCTCAATGACCCTCGTGGGCATCACAGAGGGGGCAGGCGAATGATCCGCGCCATCATTAAGGCGTCCATCGCCAACCGCGTCATCATCCTCGCGCTGGCGATCATGATGGGCGTCGTAGGCGTGTGGGCCATCCGCTCGACTCCGGTGGACGCCATTCCCGATCTGTCGGACGTGCAGGTGATCGTGCGCACGCCCTATGCGGGCCAGGCGCCGCAGGTGGTCGAGGACCAGATCACCTATCCCATCGCCACTGCCATGCTGGCCGTTCCGGGCGCCCGCGACGTGCGCGGCTTTTCCTTTTTCGGCGACAGCTACGTCTATGTCGTCTTCGAGGATGGCACAGACCTTTACTGGGCGCGCAGCCGCGTTTTGGAGTATCTCGCGCAGATCACGTCGAACCTGCCTGAGGGGGCCTCGCCCGAGCTGGGCCCCGATGCCACCGGCGTCGGCTGGATCTATCAGTATGCGCTGATTGACCGAACCGGGGGGCATGACCTCTCGGAGCTGCGCAGCCTGCAGGACTGGTTCCTGAAATACGAACTGCAGACCGTCGAGGGCGTCTCCGAGGTCGCCACGATCGGCGGCATGGTCAAGCAATACCAAGTCGTCGTCGATCCGGACAAGCTGCGTGCCTATGACGTGACGCTGGGCCAGATCAGGTCCGCCATAGAGAACGCCAACCGCGAAACCGGTGGCAGCGTGATCGAAATGGGCGAGGCCGAGTTCATGGTCCGCTCGACGGGCTATGTCGACGAGCTGGCCGATATCGCCAAGGCCCCGCTGATGGTCAATGATCGGGGCGCGGCCCTGACGATTGGCGACATCGCCGATATTCGCCTTGGACCTGAGATGCGCCGCGGCGTAGGCGAGCTGAATGGCGAGGGCGACGCCGTGGGCGGTGTGGTGATCCTGCGCTGGGGCGGCAACGCGCTCAGCACGATCAAGGCGGTCGAGGCGCGGATGGAGGAACTGCGCAGCAGCCTGCCCGAGGGCGTCGAGATCGTCACGACCTACAACCGCGCAGGCGTGATTGAGCGGGCAATCGAAAACCTACAAAAGAAGCTGACCGAGGAATTCATCGTCGTCATCCTCGTCTGCGCAGCGTTCCTGCTGCACATCCGCTCGTCCCTGGTGATCCTCGTCTCGCTGCCCCTTGGTATCGCGGCGGCCTTCATCGTGATGAAGTTTCAAGGGGTGAATGCCAACATCATGTCGCTGGGCGGCATCGCCATCGCCATTGGCGCCATGGTGGACGCCGCCATCGTGATGATTGAGGCGATGCACCGACGGCTTGAGAAGGAGAAGATCACACCCGAGAACAGGTGGCGTATCGTCAGCGAGTGCGCCTCAGAAGTGGGGCCAGCTCTCTTTTATTCGCTGGCCATCATCACGGTCAGTTTTCTGCCGGTCTTCGTGCTCG
Source organism: Roseovarius roseus (assembly GCF_043355935.2). Lineage (NCBI taxonomy): Bacteria > Pseudomonadati > Pseudomonadota > Alphaproteobacteria > Rhodobacterales > Roseobacteraceae > Roseovarius > Roseovarius roseus. The sequence continues at coordinate 163,046 of NZ_JBHFPE020000002.1, forward strand.
AGAGCCAGGAAGGGCGCCTCTTCAAGCCGCTCGCATTTACCAAGACCTATGCGATGGCCGCCGCCGCGATCCTGTCGATCACGCTGGTGCCCGTATTGATGGGCTATTTCGTGCGCGGGCGCATCATCCCCGAGCGCAAGAACCCGCTGAACCGGCTGATCATCTGGATTTACCGACCCTTCCTTGACGCGGCCGTCGCGTGGCCTTGGGCCACGACCCTTCTGGCGGGCCTTTTGGTCGCGTCCATGTGGTGGCCGCTGCAAAGGATCGGGACCGAGTTCATGCCCGAGCTGAACGAGGGCGATTTCCTCTACATGCCGACGCTCTATCCGGGCGTCTCCATCGGCAAGGCTCGTGAGGTGCTCCAACAGAGCGACCGGATGATCGCCACCATTCCCGAAGTCGAGACTGTCCACGGCAAGCTGGGCCGCGCTGACACGGCCACCGATCCTGCGCCGCTGACGATGATCGAGACGACGATCCAGCTGAAGCCCGAAGCCGAATGGCGCGAGGGCATGACGATGGACCGCATTCGCGATGCACTGGACCGCGCGGTGCAAATTCCCGGCGTCACAAACGTCTGGATCCAACCCATCAAGAACCGCATCGACATGCTGGCGACCGGCATCAAGACACCCGTCGGCGTCAAGATATCCGGTGCGGACCTGAAAGTAATCGAGCAGATCGGGATCGAGGTCGAGCGCGTGGTCGGCGGCATCAAAGGCACCGCCTCGGCCTATGCCGAGCGTCCCATCGGCGGGCGCTTCATCGAGATCAACCCCGACCGAGACGCGGCCGCGCGCTACGGGATGAGTGTGCGGGATGTGCAGGACATCGTGCAGACCGCTATCGGCGGCATGCAGGTGTCGGAATCCGTCGAGGGCCTTGAGCGCTATCCCATCAACCTACGCTACCCACAGGACTGGCGCAGCAGCCCCGAGGCGCTGCGCGATCTGCCCGTCGTCACGCCGCAGGGCGCGCATATCCCGCTGGGCACCCTGACCGAGATCAGCATCGAAGACGGCCCCGGCATGATCCGCTCGGAAAACGCGCGGCGCACCGGCTTTGTTTTTGTCGATATAGCGGGGCGCGATCTGGGAGGTTACGTTCAGGAGGCACGCGCGTTGGTGGCCGAAGAGGTCACCCTGCCGCCGGGCTATTCGATCACATGGTCAGGCCAGTATGAATATATCGAGCGGATGCAGGAGCGGCTGAAACTTGTTGGCCCGGCCACCCTGCTGATCATCACGCTGATGCTGTTCATGGCCTTCAACCGGGTGATCGAGGTGGGCATCATCCTCGCCGCGCTGCCCGTCGCTTTGGCGGGCGGCGTCTGGTTCCTTTGGTATCTCAGCTTCGACATCTCTGTGGCCGTATTGGTCGGCTTCATCGCGCTGGCGGGCGTAGCTGTCGAGACGGCGATCGTGATGCTGCTCTACCTCAACCTCGCTTGGGAGAAGCGGAGAGGCGAGGCTTCGCAGGAGCGGCGCGAGATGACACCGCTGGACGTCGAGGAGGTTGTCTTCGAGGGGGCGTTATTGCGCGTGCGGCCCAAGGTGATGACCGTTGCGACCATCTTCGCTGGACTGATCCCGATTATGTATGGCACTGGCACAGGCTCGGAGATCATGCAGCGCATCGCCGCCCCGATGGTGGGCGGCATGGCTACCGCAACCCTCCTCACCCTCTTCGTCATTCCGTCGATCTTCGTGATCTGGAAACGGCTGGCCCTGAAACGGGTCAACCGCGAATTGCTGACACCGGCCACGCCGGATGCAGCGCAAACCCCGGCCGAATGAAGGCCGGACCCTTCCCTGACCTGAAAGGATATCCCATGAAACCTCTTCTCCTCACGATCGCCCTTGGCATGTTAACTGGCCCTGCTATCGCCCAGACCAGCAGCGAAATGGACCACACTAAAATGGATCATTCGGAGATGAACATGAGCGCAGAACAAATGAGGGGCGCTGTCCACACCACGGCTACGCTGAACTCCCTGAGCGATGGCATGGCCAATGTCAGCCATGAGCCGATCCCCGAAATCGGCTGGCCCGCTATGACTATGGATCTGCCTGTGACAGAGGACGCTCAAATGATGGGCGACATCGCTGAGGGCGATACAGTGACCCTCATGCTGATCAAGGGCGCCGATGGCATGTATGCAATCGGCGGCATGATGCCTGAGTAGTCCAGCGGGTAACCCGCAGATAGGGCGGGAAGAGGCTTCTTCCCGCTCAGATTGCCAATTCGGAAACCGATTGGGGGAACGAACCCCGCATCTGATCCGGGCTCTTCGATGAGGGGGATGACGCGTGCGAAATACCCCAACGTCCGAACCTCCACAGGGCGCGATGGAGCGCGCCTGCGGGCCATGTGGATTGCATGCTTACCCGTTCTGGTCTTAAGAAAATTTCGCTCCCGTCAGAGGCAGCGCTCCGTCGGATCCTCACCGCCAACGATTGGCGGTCCTTCGGCGGAGCACAGGAATTCTACGCTTCTCGCTTCGCCGAAGAATTTCCCGGTCATCTACATTTGTGATGCGTGCAAAAATCTTGGCTTCTGCGCCTAATGGCTGCCGGTGCTCGCTAGCAAAGCACCGGCAGCCCAGCCTTCAGCTGGCGTCCTTGAACTCGGCGTATTCGCCGCGCACCTGAACAGTGACGGTGGCCTCCGAGCTGTCGCGGTTGCGCCAGAACCAACCGTGTTCGCCGTCGAACTCGGCGACAAGTTCGCCTTCGTCTCCGGTGGAGCCGCGGCCCTTGTCATAGGTCACCGACTGCCCACCACCATGGCCATGCATGTCGAAGTTCACGCGACCGCCTTCGACGAGCATTCGGTATTCCACCTTCTGGCCTTCTTCCATAACGAGTTTCCACTCTGCTGAGTCGCCGGGGGCAAGCGTAAAGCTTGTTTCATCGCGCCAGCCTTCGACCTCTTGCGCATATGCGCTGCCGACAAAAATCCCGAAGATGTCACCCATCAAGCTGGACTGATCCTCTGTGCCGAGCTCCAACAGCCTGTCGGCTTCGGCCTCTTCTGCCAGCTGGACCTTGATCTCGCCCATCTCCGCCAACCCGAGCACACCACCGATCCCGGTCGGATCGATGTTGTATTCGGCTGGAAGCACCACTGTGATCAAGATTGCGGCCGCGCTGGCGGCGGCGATCGCGGTAGACCGGAGCAGTTGCGTGGAGCTCGGCAGCTCTTCAAGACTTGGTTTTTCTGCGTTGAACATTTGGGTCTCCTATTTCTCAGGTGGCTACGAAATAGCCGGTGATCTGAAGGCCCATGAGGATGAACCCCATGGACATCATGACGACGTTGGCGGTGTAGGCCTGGCGGAAGAAATTCGGGGATTTCCGCCAGTAGCCCATGACGATGAGGATGACGCCAAGTGCCATTAGTTGGCCCAGCTCGACTCCCACATTGAACGCCAGAAGATTGGCCAGCAGCCCTTCCGACGCGATATCGTAGTCGAGGATCTTGGTAGCCAGGCCCGTTCCGTGGAAAAAACCGAAGATCAGTGTCGCGGCCTTAGTGTTGGGCTGGACCCCGAACCAGCGTTGGTATGCACCCAGATTGTCGAGGGCCTTGTAGACGACCGAGAGGCCGATGATCGCATCGACGATGTAGGCGTTGATGCCCCAGCCAAACCAGACACCCGCCAACATTGTCGTTGAATGGCCGACAGCGAAGATGCTGACGTAGATGCCGACATCTTTCATCTTGTAGAGAAAGAAGACGACACCCAGCAGGAACAGGATGTGATCGTAGCCGGTAACCATATGTTTGGCCCCGAGATACATGAAGGGAATGATGTTCACCCCCCAGATCTCCTGGATATAGCCCGCATCCCCGGGCGTGACGTTATGGGCAAGCGCATGGCCCGTGCTTAGAAAGAGCAATGAGAGTGTGATGGCGGACAGGACCACGATCCGGCGCATACCTGGATCGGTCCAGCCCAGATGGACTGTTTTCATGGATTGAACTCCGCGAATGGTTGGAATGATCGATGGCGCCCGAGAGGCGCGGGCGATCACACGCGCGGTGGTCGTTCGATCAGGTCCATTCTCAGAGGATGAGCGAAGGCCGAACTCAGCCGCCATGCTGCCTTGTAGATATCCAGCGGTTGACCGGCAGGATCGTGGGCAAGCACCAGTGCCTGACTGTGATCATGATCGACGCTGTCATGGCTGTGTCCGTGCATGGCCCAAGCAAGGTCTTCCTCGAGTCCGTGCGAATGCCCATGCTCTGCAATCGTTTCCGAGTGCTCCTGGAGCACATCCAGCACCGTGGGGACATGGGACGTCGTGGGCATGATTGACCAGACAAGAACGGCCACGCAGAGAAGCGTCGCGAAGGCGGCTTTTCCGAGTCTACGTGAAGCTGTCATCAAGCCTGCCTGTCCGCTCTATTTGTTTGCAGCGCCGTCACTGCGCTATCTTGTTCTATCCCCCCTGGGAGGATACGACACTAGTATGTCAGACACACACACTCATGCAAGTCATCCTGCGCTCATTGCCCGGCTGAAACGTGCCGACGGTCACCTTCGCTCGGTTATCGCGATGTTGGAGGATGGCAAACCCTGCCTCGACGTCGCCCAGCAGCTTCAGGCTGTCGAGAAGGCCGTGACGAATGCCAAGCGCGTGCTGATACATGAGCATATTGACCACTGCCTCAATATCGACGGATCAGAGACCGATCGTGCTGAACTCAAGGCGATCACCCGCTATCTGTGAGCGCACCATGCTGGCCATTCTCGCTGATCGAACCTACCGGCATCTTTTCCTGGCGCAGGTCGTGGCGCTCCTTGGCACCGGCCTTGCGACGATGGCGCTTGGCCTCTTGGCTTTTGATCTTGCGGGAGACCGGGCCGCGCTCGTGCTCGGCACCGTCTTCACGATCAAGATGGTGGCTTATGTCGGCATCGCACCGATCGCAGGCGCATTTGCCGACCGCCTTCCGCGCCGCGCCATGCTGGTCACCCTGGATCTGATCCGGGCGGCGGTGGCACTGGCGCTGCCCTTCGTCACCGAAATCTGGCAGGTCTATGTTCTGATCTTCCTGCTGCAGTCGGCCTCTGCCGCCTTCACGCCCACATTTCAGGCAACGATCCCCGATGTCCTGCCGGACGAGGCGCGCTATACCCGTGCGCTCTCACTGTCGCGCCTGGCCTATGATCTGGAGAATATCGTCTCGCCCGCCCTGGCCGCGATGCTGCTAGCGGTGATGAGTTACAACACGCTGTTTCTCGGCACTGTCGCGGGCTTTGTTGCTTCTGCACTGCTGGTGCTGTCGGTCATCCTGCCCAGTCCCAAGGCGACGAAGCCGCGCGGGATCTATGACCGGACCACCCGGGGCATCCGCATCTACCTCGCCACTCCGCGGCTGCGCGGACTGCTGGGCCTGAATCTGGCTGTCGCTTCCGCAGGCGCGATGGTTCTCGTCAACTCCGTGGTTCTCGTGCGAGGGCAACTGGGGCTCGATGATACCGCCCTGGCCTGGACCATGTTCGCCTTCGGGGCAGGAAGCATGATTTCGGCGCTTGCCCTGCCGCGCTTGCTCGACAGGTTGCCTGACAGACCGATGATGGTGGCCGGCGCATGGCTCATGGTCGCCGCGCTGCTGGGGATCGCAGGCGTCATCCTGGTCTTCGGGTTGAGCTGGCCGCTTCTGCTGTTTGTCTGGCTGCTGATCGGCTTGGGCAACTCGGCCGTGCTGACGCCCTCAGGCCGCCTCCTACGCCGCTCTGCACACCCGGAGGACCGCCCCGCGATCTTCGCCGCGCAATTTGCGCTGTCCCATGCTTGCTGGCTGCTGACCTATCCGCTGTCCGGCTGGTTGATGACCGCGTTCGGAACGTTGCCCGCGCTCTTGGTGCTGGCCGGTCTGGCGGCGATCGGCATCGGGGCGGCACTTCGGTTCTGGCCCGCCAAAGCGCTGGATAGTCTGCCTCATGAGCACCCGGACCTGCCGCCTGATCATCCGCATCTTGAGGGGCAAGTCGGCAAGGTTCACCGGCACGAAATCATCATCGACGATCTGCATCGCCATTGGCCCATGCGCGGCTGACATGCTGTCACTCTTTGGCCTGTTTTCAGCGGCCTTCCTCGCTGCCACTCTGATCCCCGCCCAGTCCGAGGCTGTGCTGGCAGGTCTACTTTGGACTGGCAGCCATCCCGTCTGGCTGGTGATTTTGGTGGCCACAGCCGGGAATGTTCTCGGCTCTGTAGTCAATTGGATTTTCGGGCGATACCTCGCTCACTTTGCTGATCGGCGCTGGCTCCCGGTGTCTCCAAAGCAGATTGAGCGCGCCTCCGGTTGGTATCGAAAATGGGGGTTCTGGAGTCTGCTGGGCAGCTGGTTGCCCATCGTCGGAGACCCGTTGACCCTGGCCGCGGGCCTGCTGAAAGAGCCATTCTGGCGCTTCGTGCTCATCGTGACTTTCGCGAAAGGCGGGCGCTACATCGTGCTGGCGATGGTCACTCTCAACTACGTGTAAAACGCGGACCGGACAGCCTCGCACCCGCTTTTGAAAAAACGCTTTCGTGACATCGCGGAAAACGTTGGGAGAGGTGTTTTCGACCCTCTGCTGACCTTGGTGACAAATTAAATTGTTGGAACGCAGCATCCCGAACCCGCCGTTGCTCCCAATTGGGGGCGGGCTGCATGCGCCTTCATATTTTACTACAAAGATAACAGTGGTGTCGTTATATTTTGTAAGAGTTGAGGCGCAGGCCAAAGTTATCGTAAAGAAAAGAGATACTTAATTATGGATAAAGTCGACCTGAGTGGCGCCAATGACAAGCTGAACCAACTTAGAGAAAGTGGCGTTGAGTCTGCCACCAATCTACCGTTCGAACTACTTAATAGACGCACCAACAAGACCACAAAGCTGGCTGCAAACTCTGGTGCGAAAGAGCCAATGGACGGCGCCAACCGCTGGTTCGACTATGAGTTTTCAGAACCCGTTTTCTTGTGTGAAATTGTCATTGTTATGGAGAACTATACCTCCTACGACACTTTCGAAGTAAAATGGGAAATGGCACAAGGTGGTGAAATAAGACAGGAAATCTCAAGGGATTCTGACACTACATACCGCTGCAACGTTAATCAGTTGATTAGGTCAGTTTCATTCCGGCCGCCGAAGAAATGGTGGACAGCAGCTAAATTGAATTCCGTCTCTCTAATAGGCTTCCAGTCTGGTGAATTAGAAGAGTTTGTTCGTCTTGTTACACGTCTAGACCGGTTCAAATCAGACATTGTTAAGGATAGTGAACGCGCTATCAAAAGTGCGGAAGAAGCAAACGCCAAACTCGATACCTTGCGCCAAGAACGCGATGAGCTGAACGGTAAAATAACCGAAGCTAAAGGGACTGTTACAGACCTGAACAATCAGATTGGCCGCCTGACAGAGGAACGAAATGGACTGGTTGCAGACGTCAAAAAACGCGAAGAAACCGCTGTCACTCTGGAAGAACAAGCGGAGGCGATCAAAGAGCATATCGCGGAACGAAATGCTGAGCGTTCAGGGCTTGCCACTGAGATTGCCGAGCAGAAACAGGAACTACGATTACTTCAAGATGACATCAACATGTTCCCAACAGAGATAAGCGGGTTCGTCTCGCAAGCTTCTCAAAATACTAAGACGTATTGGCAGCTGTCTTGGATTCCAATAATTCTTCTGGTCATCATGGCCGGGCTGCTAGTCTTCAATGCAGCAAACCTCACTACCGTAATCGACGAATATGAGAACGCGAGGATATTCTCGATCCTTGTAACGCGTATCCCCTACATCGTGATAGCCACTGCAATTATCGGTGCGGCTTATAAACTAGCAGCGTTGTTAGTTGGAGAGATAATGAGAATCAACCAGCAGCGCCTCAACCTGTCCAAGGTCAGCATTATTGCAACGGACGTCTCTAAGGCATCCGAGGAAGGGCTAGAAGACCTACCCGACGAGGAAATCTATGCGCTCCGCACACGCCTCAAGATGGATATGCTGCGCGACCATATGAAGGAATACCTTTCCAAAGATTTCGTTGCATCGTTACCACGAGAGCGCCGCGACGTTAAGCCCAAGGCAGACGAAGGGACCATCGAAGTAGAGGGAGAGAATGAAGCCGATCACTCAAAACCGTAGTGCGAGAAAGCTGTCACCGTCATTGCGTTGAGATGGCAGAGCCGCTTGGCGCCCCCTCCAATTTATGCATAAGGAGTCGAATGGTCGAAGGTCAGCTCTTCAAGGTGAAAAGCAGGAATAGCGCAGCCGCAGAGGAAGTCCGCTCTCCGCCCTTTTACCCGATGAGCTCGGTTGGGTGATAGCTGCCCAACATGGGTGATTACCCTGCGTCAGATCCAAACCGCTCTTCCAATCTTCCACAGTCCCGAACAGGGCTCACCGCAGAGACACGGGTTATGGCTTCTATCCGATCCAGAGATAGATTGCGGCCACTGCTCTTGAGACCATATGACCGTTGCGTTCGAGTAGTTTGGTGGCCGAGGGCGCTGGCGATCATCTCGGAATCGAACCGGTCTGAGTTCTTCATGTCGGCGGCCACCGCATGCCGGAACACGTAAGGTGTCAGGTTATGCCGAAGGCTGGGGAACGCCAGTTTGCCCAATCGGGTCACAAGTTTCCCAAGGCTGACCGAAACCCGGCGATGCCTTTCCGACGCCGGCAGCGGAATTCCATTGGCGTCCTTGCCCGGGCTCGACACGGTCAGGTGCAGATTGCCTTTATCTCGAAGCGTTTCTCGAAGCCATCTTGCCTCAGGCGCCTCGCATGCGATCTCAATCTCACGGACCGATTGCCCCTTGGCTGGCAAAGCCTCATGAAGCTGTGTCATGCACTTTGCACCTTTTATCAGGAAGATCAGCCGGTCCGCACCTTCCACTTCAATAAGACGAATATCGACGCCGTAATCCTCCGAAAACTCTGCCGGCCGCGCACCAGTGAGCATCATGGTCGCCAAGATCGCCTGCCGCGTGATGTCCAGATGTCGGTCCCTTGCGATTGAAGAGGTCCACAAGTGGCTGCGCCAATCATAATTGGGAAAAGCGTCACGCTTCCGGCGTTCGTGATGGCCGAGCGCCGATAAAGTTGACTGAGCCGACCGATCCCGCCGGCGCCTGGTGTCTGGCGCGGTCTTGTCCTCTCGTTTTCGGGTGCGGGCTTGGTCATGGAACGGATCTGGAGGCACTTCGATCAAAAAGTGAACCGCGGACGCCAACTGAGCTCTCTCCACCCCAGAGAGCGGCCGGACTGCGTCCTTCATCTGCTGTTTGACCGAGGGGAACAGATGAGGACGCAGACTGCCTAGACACTCTTTCTGCTCTTCTGCGCTCTCGATCCGGTTCAAGGTCTCCCGCCAATAAATTGGCATCAGTTCCAGAACGTCGCGGGCGGCAAGGCGAACCAGCGCAGAGCGATCGGCTTGCCTGGCGTTGGAGGTGGCCCAATCGTCAACTTCAAGGCGCGAGAGGAAGACCTTGAAGGGATCCCCTCTGGGATGGGCGCGCGCGAGAGCAGCAGCCCGGCGCTCGTATTTTTGCCAGGTTCCGCTTTCAATCAGATCTTCGATGCTGAACGCGGCATTCGAATGGGACGCAAGTTTGAAGGCATGGATGCTCATTTGAATGGAGATGGGGGCATCCTCATGACCGGATGGACTACCTTTGCAGTTCATTGGAATGAGGTCGTCCGCATGGGACGGGTGGCGGTCAGAAAGCGTCATGGAAATGGTCTCATTTTTGAAAAATTGCGTTGAAAACTTCAGTATCCCGTTCGAGTGATGGCAGAACCAGCTTCTGGCGGTTGCGAACCTCGATTGTCGACCGGGGGGTGTAGTGATCACCCCGAGTTTGAGGGTGAGTATTGCTACGTCTAATGACCGAGAGATGTGCGCTGAACCTCCAAGAGGCATAATATTCGCCTCTCTCCATCCGCCCCCACGCAGGGCAGAACGCTGACGCACAGGACGGCAACACGAAGGTCCAGCCGGCCAATCAATCGAAGAGCGGAGCCGGTTCCCGGTTGGGCCGTCAGGTCGAAGGCACGGCGCTGGAATAAGGGGTGCAATCCGGTCAACCGACCTCGGTAGCGCCACACTGCGTCGCCGGCAGGTGTTGGGTCCGCCTTGCGATTGATGGTGATGTTTAACCGACGATTGTAACCATCCAAGATGAGATCGCAGGTCCAGCAAGTCTGCCTCTGCGACGGCACCGCCTCGAAGACACCTGCGTATGTCGATCTTTGCAATCCCGCGAGCGAGAGACGTGCGATTTGGTCCTTTGTGTTATCCCGATCTTTCTGCCCAAGATTGGTGTAGTCTGTGTTTCGCATCGCTTCACTCTCCTTCAGGTTCAGGGAAGGTGAGCGGCAAGAATTTAAGCAGCGTAAACGCGTTTTTTTCCGGGGCCGGCTTCAAACAATGCTGCGTCCGAACAGTAAAAGGCTAACAGATCTATCGACCACTCACGCCTCCTGTGACTGTTGGCGGCTGTTGCAATGTTATCTGGCCAGCCGCTTCGGGTCCGGTGGCGTTCAAGTTCCAGCCGCAATCTCTCGTTGCCTGAAGATGCGTTGGCGGCACTCCCCCGGTGCACCGAGGCCGAACAACACGTCGACCTTAGGCTAGGACCTCTGGACCTTTGCAAAGTCAGAAGATAGTCTTTGAGATGCTACCACAGTCGGCGTCCACAAGCTCTCACACGAAACCTGAGCTGTGTCGTGCCCTGAAAAAATTGGCCATTTTGTTGGTGGATCGGTTGGTAGATGCAAGTAACGCATTTTCCCGTAACCATCTGCTCCAGCCAAAGAAAATCTCGTTGACAATATCCCCGCCGGAGGCTCCTCCAGAGGCCGCAGGCGGCCCAACCGGCATTTCAGACCGGTGCCGGGTCCATGCGCCAACGCCCCGGTGCGCCCGACAGATGCCATGTGGCGGGCGGCGCGGTGCGCGCGCGGGCGCGGGTCAGGCTCCATCCCGGCGCGCCGGGGCTATGCGCGGGGGCCATGTGCCAGCGCGTCTCGATGCCCGGTGCGCCGCCGGTGCCGGGGGTCAGGATCAGGCCAAGGGGCGCGCCGGTGCCCATCTGCCGCGCCAGGCCCGCGCCCGCCTCGGCCGCCAGATGCAGGCGCCGCACCGGCGTCAGGCCCGGCGGGCCCGGCAGATCGGCCACCACCAGCGGGGCCGCGCCGCTGCGCAGCGCCTCCTCCAGCGTCCAGAGGGTGTCGGCGGGCCGCTCGGGTGCGATCCAGATGAACCGCTCGGGGCCGGTAAAGGCGGCCATGCCGTCGGGGTTCAGCGCGCCCGCCTGCCACGGGGGCGCGATCCACAGCACCGGCCCTTGGCTGGCTGCGGCGATCAGCATGGCCAGCATGTGCCGCGCTGGCCCGCATGCCTCGTGCAGGCGGGCCAGCGGCAGGGCGATATCGCCCAGAACGGGCAGGGCCGCGTGGCCTTTTCTGGTGTCGAGATTCGGAAGTACGGACATGCGTTCATGCTATTTTGTTCGCTAAATGTTCTCAACCTGCATTTTGCGCGTGACGCCGCGCGCTCAGACGTTACCCTGCGCGCGAAGTAACAAGGGACGACGCGCGATGAAGATGAATCCGCTTGGCCGCACCGGCCTGATGGTGAGCGAGCTTTGCCTCGGCTCGATGACCTGGGGCAGCCAGAATACCGAAGCCGAGGGCCATGCCCAGATAGACCGCGCGCTGGAGCGCGGGGTCAACTTCATCGACACTGCCGAGATGTATCCGACCAACCCCAAGATCGCCGAGACGCAAGGCCGCACCGAAGAGATCATCGGCACATGGCTGGCCCGGACGGGACGGCGCAAGGATATGATCCTTGCCAGCAAGGTGTCGGGCACCGGCCTGATGCATGTGCGCGACGGCGCGCCCATTTCGGCCGCGAGTATCCCCGAAGCGGTCGAAGGCTCGCTGAAACGCCTGCAGACCGACCACATCGACCTCTACCAGTTCCACTGGCCCAATCGCGGCAGCTACATGTTTCGCAAGAACTGGACCTATGACCCATCGACCCAGAATACCGCTGAGGTGCTGGACGACATGCATGCCACGCTTGAGGCAGTCGAGCGCGAGGTCGCGCGCGGCACGATCGGCCATTTCGGGCTCTCGAATGAGAGCGCATGGGGCGCCGCGCAGTTCCTGGCGCTGTCCGAGGCCAATGGTTGGCCCCGCGTCGCCAGCATCCAGAACGAATATTCGCTGCTTTGCCGCCTCTATGACACCGATCTGGCCGAGCTGAGCGTGCATGAGGATGTGGGCCTTCTGGCCTTCACGCCGCTGGCGGCGGGCCTCTTGTCGGGGAAATATCAGGGCGGTGCGGTGCCCAAAGGCTCGCGCAAGTCGATCACTGAGGATCTGGGCGGGCGCATCACGCCGCGCGTCTTCGAAGCGGTCGATGCTTATCTGGGCATCGCCAAGCGGCACGGGCTGGACCCGTCGCAAATGGCTCTGGCATGGACGTTGACGCGGCCTTTCATGACCTCTTGCATCTTTGGCGCGACCACCATGGAGCAGCTCGAGATCGCGCTGGGCGCGGGCGATCTGACCCTCAGCGATGAAGTGATGGAGGAGATCGACGCGGCCCACCGCGCCCATCCGATGCCGTTCTGAACGGCGGCGGGGCTATCCGGCGATCTCGCCCGCAAGGCCGCGCAGGAAGTCAGGCATATCGCGGTCCGACACGGCGGCCTCGCGCAGCAGGTGATCGAAGTGGCCGGTCAGCGCCTGAACCCGCTCGGTATCGCGGAAGGCCAAGTAATTGCGCCCGATATAGATCACCGCCAGAAGCGGGCCGAAAACCGTGACCGGCGCAGAGTAGACCCGCCGCGCATCGAAGAGCGACAGGCGCAACCGAGGATAAAGCGCCTCCGTCACATCGATCAGGCGGGCGATCTGGGCGCGCCGGACGGGCAGGGGCAGGCCCCGGTAATACCCCTCGCCGCGCGCAAAGCTCTGCATTTCATGCAGCGGCAGGGCCACCTCGTAATCCGATTGCGTCCCGCGCATCCAGTTCAGCCTATCCTCGGATGCGCCGATCACCTGATCGGTGCTGCGGCCCAGATGCGGCTCGTATTCCCATTCCAGCATTGCGCGCGTTTTCAGCATGTCGGGCAAGGCGGCGGGCACATGGCGGATCTTGTAGCCCGCCGCCTCCTTGTGCCACTCGAAGATCTGCGCATCGACCAGTGCGCGGGGCGCCTCGGTCAGCGACAGCGAGGTGGCAAGGATGTCCGCCGCCGTTTCGGGCCGGTCGGTCAACCCCAACAGCCAATCGGCTGAGATGCCCAGAACGCGGGCGCATTCTGCCACGACCTGCGCATTGGGCAGGCGCGCACCTGCCCCGGCCAAGAGCTGCGACACGGTCGAGCGATCGACGCCAATGGCGCGGGCCAGCGCGCTCTGGCTGAGACGGCGCATCGCCATCGCCTCGCCGAGGCGCGAGCGAAAGAGGGTGGCGCGGGCACGCTTGTCGGTTTTGACCATCATCGGTGATAATTATCACCAATGCAGTGAAATGTTAACTACAAACAGAATGGGCGCCGCACGGCGGCTGGGATATCCGGGTGCCAATCAACGCATTGAAATCACTTGGAGGATCTATGGAACGGCCCCGCCGCACTTTGGTCAAGGCGATCATCTGGAACATCAACGGTCTGATCGTGATGAGCCTCGTCGGCTATCTCATGACCGGATCGGCGGGCGCGGGCGGCGCAATGGCGGTGATCAACACTGCAATCGGCCTCACCCTCTATTTCCTCTACGAGCGGATCTGGTCACGCATCTCATGGGGGCGCATCGACGCGCGCGGCTGATCCGCTCTGGCACCGGGCCTGATTTGAGGGCATGAGGAGCCATGTCCGCATGGGTTATCCTCGCCATATCCGCCGCCGCGTTCCAGACGCTGCGCTTCGTGCTGCAAAAACATCTGAGCATGGGAACGCTGTCGGTGGGCGGCGCGACCTTTGCGCGCTTTGCCTATTCGATGCCTTTCGTGCTGGTGCTGGCCGCGGCGTATCTTTGGCAGATGGACGAAGCGCTGCCGCGCCTCGGGCCGCTTTTCTGGACCTACGCGCTGGCGGGCGGGCTGGCGCAGATCCTTGCCACATGGTGCATGGTCGCGCTTTTTGCTGCCCGCAACTTTGCCGTCGGGATCAGCTTCAAGAAAACCGAGACGGTGCAAACCGCGCTGATCGGGCTAGTCGTGCTGGGCGACCGAGTCAGCCCGTTGGGCATGGCGGCCATCCTCATCGGCCTTGTCGGCGTGATAATCCTCTCGGGCGGGGTAGGCGCGGACCGCTGGCGCATCTTCAACCGGGCGGCGGCGCTGGGGCTGATCGCGGGGGCGCTCTTTGCGGTGTCCGCCGTGGGCTATCGTGGCGCGACGCTGGAGGTCGCGTCAGACGATGCGCTGATGCGCGCGCTGATCACGCTGGCCGCGGTCACGACGTCGCAGGCGCTGGGCATGGCGCTCTGGCTGCGCTGGCGCGAGGCGGGCGAAATCGGGCGCGTCATCGCCGCGCGCCGCACGGCGGTCTGGATGGGGCTGACAGGGCTAGGCGGCAGCCTTTGCTGGTTCACCGCCTTCACGCTGCAAAATGCCGCCTATGTTTTCGCGGCTGGACAGGTCGAGGTGATCTTTTCGCTGATCGCCGCGCGCGTGTTCTTTGGCGAGCGGATCACGCCGCGCGAGGGCGTCGGCGTGGCGCTTGTCAGCTGTTCGGTGCTTGCAGTGGGCTTCTTCCGCTGAGGCGCAGAAAGAGGCTTTGTTCGTCATCGTTGCGAAAGAATGGCACCGACGCGGGGGGTGCGGGATCATGCGCGCGGGCCGCGACCTCGGCCAGAACGACCTCGGTGATGAACGGCAGGTCAAACCGGCGCGCCTCGGGCAGGGGGATCCATTGCAGGTGGCTCAGCTCGTCCGTGGCGGCGCTGAAATCATCCAGATCGCCGATGACATGCACAGCGTCGATCAGGAAGAACCTGGCATCGAATCGGCGGGGGCGGCCCGGCGGCGTGATCGCGCGAAAGACGAATTGCAGCGCGCCTGCGTCCGGCACATGGCCGCGCGCGGCAAAGCTGGCCCAGTCGTGGGGGATGGCGCCGGGCCAGGCGCGGGGCCGCCCGACGATCAGTCCCGCCTCTTCCCAAAGCTCGCGGATGGCGGCGGCGGCGAGGGCCGCGGCGCGGCCTGGCGCGCAGGCCTCATCCAACCGGTCCGAACAGAGCGCGGGCAAGGGCGCGACCAAAGGCACAGCCGCATCGCCCGGATCGACGGCGCCGCCCGGAAAGACGAATTTCGAAGGCATGAAGGTCGCCGCCGCGCCGCGCTGGCCCATCAGCACGCTGGGCGCAGGGCCGTCCTTGCGCAGAAGGATGACGGTGGCGGCATCGCGGACAGGCACTGGCTGCTCAGGCATAGGTGCCCTCCGGTTTGGGTCTCAGGCTCTCGAGCCGAAGCCGTGCATCTGGCGCGCCCATTGGAAGGCGACCACCGCGCCCTTGAGCCGCGGCAGCAGATACAGCGACAGGCCCACGCAGCCGATAGCGAAGATGGTAAAGAGCACAAGAGGCTCGGGCCGGAACTGGACAAATGCGATGTGCAGCGCCGGCGCCATGATATGGCCGACGATCAGGATGGTCAGGTAGGCGGGGCCGTCATCGGCGCGGTGCTGGGACAGATCCTCGCGGCAGACGGGGCAGGTGTCGCGCACCTTGAGATAGCTTTTCAGCAGCGGGCCCGAGCCGCAATTGGGGCACTTGCAGCGGAACCCCTTGCGCAATGCGGGCCAGAGCGCGCGCTCGTCCATCTGTGTGCTGTTGTCCGTCATATCACCCTCAAACCTGTGCATCCGCGCAATCTGCGTCAGGTTGGGTGAAATTGGAAGAGGCAAGGTCATGTCGGCGCGCCGTCGCGCCGATTTGCCGCGCCGCAGCGCGGCGCGGGCAGGTCAGGCGGCAGGCCGCGCACTGATGGTGACCGTGTTGCGTCCACGTGCCTTGGCGCGATAGAGCGCGCGGTCAGCCTCCTCCAGAAGCGTCTCCACATGCTCGCCCGCGGCCTTTTCATCCGGCTGCGCGCGGCCCATGGCGACACCGATGCTGACGGTGACATGAGCCGGTTGTGGCTGTCCGCGCAGCGTGATCCCCGCCTCGCCGATCCGGCGGCAGAGCCGGTCCGCGGCGCGGCGTGCCTCGGTGCCATCGGCGCCGGGCATGACGATCAGAAACTCCTCACCCCCGATGCGGGCCACCAGGTCGACCTCGCGCACGCTGCTGCCCAGAAGGTCGGCGACATGGCACAGCACGCGGTCGCCCGCCGCATGGCCCAGACGGTCGTTGATCTGCTTGAAATGGTCGAGATCGGCCAGCATCACCGCAAAGCCCGCGCCGCCATCCTCCTGCGCCATCGCCAGGCCCTTGAGGAACGGCATGGCAAAGCGGCGATTGTCGAGGCCGGTCAGCGGGTCGATCATGGCCGCGCGCAGGCTGTCATGCAGGCGCGCGCGCAGGTGATCGACCGCCTGCTTGCGCTGGATCTGGCGGCCAAGGCGCAGCGTCAGCTCGCCCAGATCGGCCTGTCCGACGATCACGTCGTTTGCGCCCATGTCCAGAAGGCTGGCTGCCTGTCCGCGTCCTTCGGTGTCGAGCAGGCAGATGATGCGTCCATGCCGCACCTCGGGCGAGGCGCGCAGCTCGGCCATCATCTCGAGGCCGGTCGCCTGGGAGGCATCGGGGATGATCAGCACGAAGACGTCTGCCGCGGGCGCGCCAAGTGTCGCGGTGACAGGCCCCCCCGCGGGCAGCGCGGTGATCTGGTGGCGGCAGGCGCTGCGCAGGCGGGTGCGCAGGGCCATCGCCTCGGCCATCTGCACGCCGATGATGGTGATCCGGCCCGGACGCAACAGGCCCCCCTGCGCCTCGCCGAACCCGGCGGCGCAGTCAGGCCCGGCATTCAGCCGCATATCCTGCAGCGCGTGGTGCTGGCGCAGCAGGCCGCGCAGCCGAGCCAGCATGATCCGCTCGTCGATGGGCTGGGTGATCACGTCATCGGCGCCCGCCTCCAGCGCGGCGATGCGGGCAGAGCCGGTATCCTCTGAGAGAAGCGCGACAATCGGCACGGGGGCCAGATCGGGCCGCGCCCGCAGTGTGCCGATGAGGTCCGCGCAACTCATGTCGCAAAGCGCGGCACCCAGGATGATGAGGTCGGGGCGCAGCTCGCGCGCCAACGCGACCGCCGCGCTGCCGGTCGATGCCTGATGCACCTCGAAATGCGCCGCCGAAAGTTTCACTTTCAGCACGATCCGGTTGGTCGCCACGGCGTCCACGATCAAAATTTTGCCTGACATGGGCGTGCGCCTTTCTGACTTGCCCTATTCTCACGCTCGACTATCCGTGCCAGAAGTTAAGAAAACCTTTCCGGGATTTTCATCATTATGAAGTATACGCGAGATTCCGCCGAAACGATTGCGCTCAAATGCCTTGGCTGGCTGATCGCAAATGACGAATTGATGCCTGTTTTCATGGGTGCAACGGGCGCTGGCGAGGATGATCTGCGCCAAGGGGCCTCAGATCCGGTCTTCCTCGGGGCGGTGCTGGATTTCTTAACCATGAATGACGAGTGGGTCATCGATTTCTGCCGCGATGCGGGACTGACCACCGAGGCCCCGATGCAGGCGCGCACCCTCTTGCCCGGTGGCCAGGTGGAGCATTGGACATGAGTCGCGCCCTGCCGATCGAAGGCATCGTCTTTGACAAGGACGGCACGCTCTTTGATTTTCACACCACCTGGGCCGACTGGACGCGCAATCTGCTGGTGCATCTGGCCGAGGCTCATGACGGGGATGCCCAGGCTCTGGCCGATGCCGTCCAGTTCGATCTGGAGGCTTGCCGGTTCCTGCCGACCAGCCCGCTGATCGGCGCGACCAACCGCGAGGGGGCCGAGACGCTGGCCGCCGTTCTGAGGGGTGTCGATGCGGACCAGATCGAAGAGCATATGCGCCTCAGCTCGGGCGAGGCGCCGCTGCAGCCCGCCGTGCCGCTGGTGCCGTTCCTGACGGATCTGGCCGCACGCGGCCTGAAGGTGGGCCTGGTCACGAATGACACCGATCACGGCGCGCGCACGCATCTGGGCACGGCGGGCGTGCTCGATCATTTCGATTTCGTCGCCGGATACGATTCCGGTCATGGGGCCAAGCCCGAGGCCGGCCCGCTTCTGGCCTTTGCACTTCAATCCGGCCTCGACCCGGCGCGTTGCGTCATGGTGGGCGACAGCACCCATGATCTGAGGGCCGGCCGCGCGGCGGGCATGTGGACGCTGGGCGTGCTGACCGGCATCGCGGACCGGGACGAGTTGACGCCCCTGTCGGATGCGGTCCTGCCCGATATCGGCCATATCCCCGTCTGGCTGGACAGGTGACGCGCCATCCGTCCTTCGGCCTTGCGCTGGCCGCGTTCGGCGCGCTGGTTCTGACGCCCGACGCGATGTTCCTGCGCCTGTCCGAGATGTCGGGCCCCCAGATGATGGGCTGGCGCGGGGTCTTCATGGGAACTTCGCTGATCCTTCTGTGGCTGCTTAGCAGCCGGCGGCCCATGGCCGATCTGGCCCTGCTGGGTACCGGCGCGGGCCTTGCCATCGTCGCCTGCCAGTTCGTCAATTCGGCGCTCTTTGCGCTAGGAATTGGGGCCGCGCCGGTGGCGATCATCCTTTTTGGCGTCGCGACCACGCCGATCTGGGCGGCCCTTCTGGCATGGGTGCTCTTGGGCGAGCGGACGGCGCGCGCCACATGGATCACCATCGCGGTCGTCGCCTTCGGCATAGGCATTGCCGTTCTGGGCGGCGAGGAGATGTCAGGGGCGCCGGGGGCTGTCCTTTTCGGCGCCTTCGCCGGGCTTGGCGTGGCGATGATGCTGGCGCTGAATTTCGTGGTGCTGCGGGCGCGGCCCGCGCTGCCAATCCCACTTCTGATCGGGCTAGGTGCGCTATGTGCCGGTGCGGCGGGCGTGACTGCCACCGGCCCTGCGCAGATGACGGAAGGCAACGTCTGGGCCATCGCCATCACCGGTTGCATCATCCTGCCGGTCTCGTTCCTGTCCCTCTCTTTCGCGTCGCGCCATACGGCGGCCGCGAATGTCAGCTTGCTATTGCTGCTGGAAACGGTGCTCGGGCCCGCATGGGTCTGGCTGGCGCTGGGCGAGGCGCTGACGCCCCGGATGCTGCTGGGCGGGACCATCGTGGTGGTGGCGATTGCCGTCTATCTGCTGCACGCGCGGCGCATTGCGCGGCGCGGCCCGGCAAAAACGACACCGGCTGCCGCAAAGTGAACATCGCTCTACTCTTGGCCGTGGTTCGGTAAACCCGGTACGGAGGAAATGGGAGGCGCCGGATGACCGAGGAACCAAAGCGCCGCCAGCGCAGCGGCGGGCGCGCCGGCAATGCTGGCCGCCGCGGCACCGCCGTGATCGAGCAGATGCCTTGGGCGCCCCCCATCAATATCGACCGCCCGACTGAGCCGCTGGATGATGCGGGCGTCTCCGCCATCCACAACGGCGCGATGCGCATCCTCGAGGAGATCGGGATCGAGATCCTGAATGCCGAGGCGCTGGAGGTCTTCCGCGCCTCGACTGGCTGCACGACATCGGGCACGAACTTGCGCATGGGCCGCGACTTCGTGATGGAGCAGATCGCCCTTGCGCCCGAGAGCTGGACGATCACCCCGCGCAACCCCGATCGTCAGATCACGATGGGCGGGCGGCACCTCAATTTCGGCAACGTGTCGTCCCCGCCCAGCTACTGGGACATGACGCTGGGCCGCAAGGTGACCGGCACGCGCGAGATGTGCGCCAACCTTCTGAAACTCAGCCAGTATTTCAACTGCATCCATTTCATCGGCGGCTACCCGGTCGAGCCGCAGGACATTCACGCCTCGGTCCGCCATCTCGACGTGCTCTATGACAAGCTGACGTTGACCGACAAGGTGGCGCATGCCTACTCCTTGGGGAAAGAGCGCGTCGAGGATGTGATGGAGATGGTGCGCATCGCGGGCGGGCTGAGCGATGCCGAATTCAATGCGACCCCGCGCATGTATACCAACATCAACTCCACCTCGCCGCTCAAACATGATGAGCCGATGCTGGACGGCTGGATGCGCCTTGCGCGGCGGGGGCAGGGACTGGTCGTGACGCCCTTCACGCTGGCGGGCGCGATGGCGCCGGTGACCATGGCGGGCGCGGTTGCGCAATCCCTGGCCGAGGCGCTGGTGGCGGTGGTCCTGGCCCAGCTGGTGCGCCCCGGCGCGCCCTGCGCGATCGGCACATTCACCTCAAACGTCAATATGAAATCCGGCGCGCCCGCCTTTGGGACCCCGGAATACATGCGCGCGACGCAGATGACCGGCCAGATGTGCCGCCTCTACAGGCTGCCGATGCGCGCCAGTGGTGTCTGCGCCGCCAATGTGCCCGACGCGCAGGCGACATGGGAGACGTCGAACAGCCTTTGGTCTGCCGTCCAGTCGGGGGCGCATATGGTCTATCACGCGGCGGGCTGGCTGGAGGGCGGTCTGATCGCCAGCCCCGAGAAATTCGTCATGGATTGCGAGATGCTGCAACAGATCCAGCGCTACATGGATCCGGTACTGACGGCGACCGGCCCGGACGAGATCGCAGTCGATGCCATCGCCGAGGTGGGCAATCAGGGCCATTTCTTCGGCATCCAGCACACGCAGGACCGGTATGAAGCCGCCTTCTATCAACCCTTCCTCAGCGATTGGCGCAACTACGAGGCATGGGAGGCGGCGGGCGGCGTCTGGACGCCCCAGCGGGCGCATCAAATCGTGCACGACATCCTGGCCAGCTTTGAGCCGCCGCCCATGGACGCCGCGATCCAGGATGAGCTGGCGGATTTCGTCGCCCGCCGCAAATCCGAGGGCGGTGCGCCTACGGATTTCTAGGACGGCGCCTGCAGCTGGCCGGGTCTTGAGTATTTTCTCCAAGATGAAGCCAAGGACTCCCGCAGCTTCATCTTGGTAAAAATACTCAGATACAGCGGTGGCAACTCAGCGTGGTCAGGCGTTCTTGTCCAACGTGGCGCGGCAGGCGCGGTCGACAGCGGCGTGAAGGAGCACCGTGAAGACCGCCAGCACGATCAGCGCGGCGAACATCAGGTCCGTCTTCGCGCGGCCATTGGCCAGCAGCATCAGGTAGCCAAGCCCCTTTGAGGCCCCGACCCATTCGCCGATGATCGCGCCGATGGGGGCGTAGACGGCCGCAAGGCGCAGGCCAGAGGCGAAGCCCGGCAGCGCCGCCGGGATGCGGATATGGCGCATGATCCGGGCGGGGCTGGCACCCATGAGGCGCGCCATGTCGATCCACGCCTGCGGGGTGCGCATCAGCGCATCGAAGAACGCGGATGTGACCGGGAAGTAGATAACCAGCAGCGTCATCACCACCTTCGAGCCGATGCCGTAGCCGAACCAGAGTGTGAGGATGGGGGCGAGGGCAAAAACCGGCACTGCTTGGCTGAAGATCAGCATGGGGCGCACGAGGCTGCGCGCGATGGGCGAGGCGGCAAGGCCGATCGCCGTCAGCCCGCCAAAGAGCGCGCCAAGCGCGAGGCCCGCCAGCACTTCGATGGCCGTGATCATCGTGTGATGCGCGATCAGCGCGCGGCTGTCCCAGAGCGTTTCCGCGACCAGCGTAGGGCCCGGCAGAATGAACCGGGGCACGCCCGTCGCGATGACCAGCGCCTGCCAGACGGCAAGCGCAACCAGCGCAGAGGCGGTGACGCTGACGAGGCGGCTCATGGCGCGCCTCGCAGCGCGGCCAGAAGGGCGCCCTGGGTTTCAAGGGTTTTCGCGTCGTCGACGGGCCGCGGCGGGGCGCCCGGCGGGGCGGGCCAAGTGCGCAGACCATCATCACCCAGCACGAGGATCGTCGTGCCCAGCCGCGCGGCCTCGGCCGGGTCGTGGGTGACCATCAGCACGGTGCGATCGCCCAGCAATTCGGCGGTCAGGTCCTGCATCTGAGCGCGGGTGCGCGCGTCGAGCGCCGAGAACGGCTCGTCCAGCAGGATCACCGGGCGGTCCTCCATCAATGTGCGGGCGAGCGCGGCGCGCTGGCGTTGCCCGCCTGAAAGCTGCGCGGGCCTTTTCTGCGCATGCTGCGTCAGGCCAACCTGCTCGATCAGGGCGGCGGCGCGCTCCGGCTGGGCCGCCTCGCCGCGCAGGCGCGCGCCGAGCATGATGTTCTGGGTGACGCTGAGCCAGGGCAAAAGCAGATCGCTTTGCGACATCAGGGCGACCCGCCCCGTCAGCGGCGCGCCGTCGCTTGTGGTCAGCGTGCCCAAGAGTTCAGCCTCGTCGGCGATGCCCGCGATCACGCGGAGCAGGGTTGATTTGCCGATACCCGAGGGGCCCAGCAGGCAGGTCCAGCCGCAGGGCGCCACACGTAGCGAGATGCGCGGCACGAGGGGCGCCCCGGCGACCGAGACCGAGCCCTCCAGAGAGATGCCCGGACAGGTCACGATGAAAACGCCATATCCCAAAAGCCGATTTCCAGCCGAGTGGCCGTGGCAAAGCGCTGCGAGAGTTGCTGCCATCGGGGGCTGTCCTCAGCCCTGCTGCCAAGGCGGTGCGTGATTGCCGTATCCAGCAGCGCGCCGACCTCATGGCACACCTGCTGGTTGCCCTCTCCGGCATACGTCTCGATCCACTCGGCATAGGGCGTATCGGCGCACGCGGCGGCAAGGCGGAGGCCAATCTCGCCATAGCCCAGAACGCAAGGGGCGAGCGCGGCCAGCAGGTCAAGGAAATCGCCCGAATGACCGGCGTCCAGCACATAGCGCGTATAGGCGATGTTCTGCGGCAGTTCCTCGGCGGCGAACAGCGTGGCCTCGTCCAATCCCTCGGCGGCGCAAGTCGCGACATGCAGCGCGATCTCCTCGTTCAGGAGTGCGTGTAGCGTGCGCGAGGCAAAGCGCATTTCGTCCACTGTGCCGGCCTTGTTGACCGCCAGCGCCCAGGCGCGCGAGAAATGAATGAGGAAGAGGTAATCCTGCACCAGATAGCGCAGATAGGCCGTGCGCGGCAGGCTGCCGTCGCCCAGTCCTTCGACAAAGGCATGACGGGTATAGGCGTGCCACGGCTCGGCTGCCGCATCGCGCCATGCGGTGAAGGTCGCTCCGTACATCAGCGCGCGCCGGGGTCGATCGCCAGTTCCGAGACGGGGCGGGTGCCCTCGATGAGGCCGGCCTCGCTGAGGAAACGCTCGAATTCGGTGTAGCGCGCGGTATCGACGGCGGCGGGGCGCAGGGCAAAGCGCGGCAGCGTGTCAGTCCAGGCGCGCGCGTTCAGCTCGTCATCCAGTTCCGTTGAGGTGGATTTGAATATCTCCCAGCTCTCTTCGGGGTGGTTGACGATATACTGCGTCGCCAGCTCTGTCGCGCGCATGAAGCGCGAGATGACATCGGCGTCCATCGTTTCGGGGTTGGCGACATAGATCAGCTCGTCATAGGGCGGCACGCCTTCCTCCTCGATGAAGAAGCATTTACCGGGGGCGCCTTCGATCTCCATCTGGTTCAGCTCGAAATTGCGGTAGGCGCCGATGACGGCATCGACTTGGCCGGACATGACCGAGGGGCCAAGCGACCAGTTGACGTTGATCATCTCGACATCGCTCAGGGCGATGTCATTCGCGCCCAGAATGGCCTTCATCAGCGCCTCTTCGACACCGGCGACGGAATAGCCGATCTTGGCGCCCTTGAGGTCCGCGATTTCCTCGATCGGTCCGTCCTCCAGCACCAGAAGGCAGTTGAGCGGGCTGGCAATCAGCGTGCCGACCCGGATCAGGGGCAGGCCCTCGGCCACCTGCATATGCAGTTGCGGCTGGTAGGACAAACCCAGATCGGCCTGGCCCGCCGCCACCATCTTGGGCGGTGAGGAGGCATCGGCAGGTGCCACCACCTCGACCGCGAGGCCGCCATCGGCGAAATATCCGCGCTCCTGCGCGATGATGATGGGACCGTGGTTGGGATTCACGAACCAGTCCAGCACCAGGGTCATCTGGTCCTGCGCGAGGGCGGGCGTGCTGGCGAGAAGGGCGGCGGCAAGGGCGAGGGGCTTCATCATGGCTCCGGGTCTTGTGCTCTCTGCGAGGGACGGCTGTGCGCTGCACGTGGCCGGATCCCCGCAAGAGAGCGGTGCAATTCATGGCCTGGCCGGCGAAGTGGGAGCACTTAAAATGCCTGCGCGTGGATGCACATGCCTGTCTCCGTTCCCTCCGCCGGTATTGACCGGATCAGGTTCGATGGGTCGGCAGCATCGCCTCTCAGCCCCGGCATTGCGGAGCACCCCAACGGATGCAAGTAGACTAGCGGCGGTGGAGACACGTTGCAAGCAGCGAAGACGGGCCCGTCTGCGCCATGGCGCCGATCGAATGGCTAGGGCAAATCACCCGTTCAGCTTGCCGGTCAAAGCCGCTACGCTGCCCGCGAACAGCCGGAGTGCCCCACGCATGATCACCGCCAGCCAGACCGCAACGACGCGCATCATCTATTCCCTCATCGGGGGCGCGGCGGGCCTCGCGACTTATGCGCTAGCCGAAATCGTGCCGGATGTGGTTGAAAACGCGCGGCTCGTCCTCTTTCTGATCGCCTTCGGGCTGGGGTTTCTGGGCGTCCTGCTGGGCCTGATGGGCCCGCTGCGGCTGCGCGTTGCCGCCGCCACGGCGCTGGGCATGGCCCTGCCGGCATCGCTGCTCTTGCTCTGGGCAAGCTTTCGGCACGACAACGCGGCCGATTTTCTGGAGGGCGGCTACGAGGTTTCCGCCTATATCTATCTTTTGTTCATCGCGGTGCCCTTCGCCATCGCGCAACTGCAGCAACATGGCGGGTGGCGGCACTACGGCCTGCTTTTCGATGCGGCATGGGAGTTGGTAGTGCGCATCGCCTCGGCGCTGCTCTTTGTCGCGGTGACCTGGACGGTGCTGATGCTGTCGGATCAACTTTTGGGGCTGGTCGGGCTGACCGTGATCGAGTGGCTGATCGACCTTGATCCTGTGCCCTACCTGATCAGCGGCGTTGCGCTGGGCCTCAGCCTCGCCATCGTCTACGAGCTGCGCGACTATGTCTCGCCCTTCCTGATCATCCAGTTGCTGCGGGTTCTGCTGCCTGCGCTCTTGGTGGTGCTGGCGGTCTTTATCCTCGCCCTGCCGGTGCGCGGGCTGAGCAGCCTTTTCGGGCAGCTCTCGGCAGCGGCGATCCTGCTCGGTGTGACGGGGGCGGGGGTGACGCTGATCACCACGGCCATTCACCGCGACGATCCGCTGTCGGTGCAGGGGCCGCTGATGCGCGGCGCGGCGCAGGCGCTGAGCGTGTTGCTGGTGGTTCCGGCGCTTCTGGCGCTCTGGGCCGTCTGGCTGCGGGTGGATCAATACGGGCTGACGCCTCACCGCATCGCCGCCCTCGTGGCGGCTGGTGTCGCCTCGATCTATTCGCTGGCCTATGCGGGCGCCGTCCTGCGCCGCCGCGGCTGGCGCACCCGTCAGCGGCACGTGAACCGCGCCATGGCCGTGTTTACGCTGGTCATCGCCGCCGCCTGGATGACGCCCCTTTTGAATGCCGAGCGTCTGGCGACCGCCAGCCAGCTGGCCCGTGCGGCAGAAGGCACACCGCCCGATACCTTGCCTCTGTGGGAACTGGCGCATGACTGGGGCAAGGCCGGCCAGCGCGGGCTGGCCATGTTGGAGACGCGCTCACAAGACGCGCCTGCGACGCTCGACCTGATCGAGAAGGCCCGCCGAAGCGAGACGAAATGGGCCTATGCCGAGGCGGGCGAGGCCGAGATTTCCATCTCGGGCCGCGTGCCCCTGCGCCCCGAGGGGGTCCGCCTGCCGCAAGGTGCGCTGGATTCATTGCCGTCCGAAGAGCGCCGCATGATCGAGACCGCCTGCAACCGGCGCGCGCCTGGCGATCATCCCGGCTGCGTGATGGTGCGGGGCACGTTCGAGCCGGATGACGGCGTGGATCACGTGATCGGCTTCTTCATGACCTCCGACACACATGTCCACATCACATCCTATGCGCTGCGCGGCGACGCACTCGAGCAGGGCGGCTTTCCGCGTGATCTGAAATCGGGGGCCTTTGCCACGGCATCGCCACAGATCATCACAGACATTCTCGAAGGCCGCTTTGCCATCATGCCTGCCGCGCGCAACGTGCTGGAAGTGGAGGGAATGCGCCTCTCGCCCTGAAAACCGGTCCGCGTTGGCATTTTGTTAACACACCGGATGCATAACCGAGGGCGGATGCAGCGGAGACTGACATGCACGGGCTTATCAATCGGGCCATCGAACGATTCGTGCGCGATACCCACGGGCGGGATGTCTGGGGGGCCGTGATGCGTACGGCCGGACTGGAATTCACCGAGTTCGAATCGATGCTGAGCTATGAGGCGGACGTGACACAGCGCGTTCTGGTCGCGCTGGCCGCGCAGCTGGACAGACCCTTGCCCGAAATCCTGGAGGATGTGGGAACCTATCTCGTCTCGCACCCCAAGCTTGAGCCCTTGCGCCGTCTTTTGCGCTTTGGCGGCCCGACCTTCACCGAATTTCTGCACTCGCTGGACGATCTGCCTGCGCGCGCCAAGCTGGCGGTGCCGGATCTGGACCTGCCCGAGCTTGAGCTGCGCGAATATGGGCAGGGTGTCTACGCCATCGACTGCTATAGTGGGCAGCTGGGCTTTGGCTATGTTATCGTCGGCTTGCTGCGTGCCCTTGCCGATGATTACGGCGCTCTTGCCCTGCTCGAGCATAAGGGACTGCGCGACGGCTGCGAAATCATCGAGGTTCGGCTTCTGGCGGCAGAGCATGCCCGCGGCCGAAGCTTTGATCTGGGCGCGAGGACAGCATGACGATGACCCAAGGACAGGCAGGCGATTGCGCCGCCGGGCAGGTCGCCACTGCAGAAGTCGCCGCAGGGGCCTCGCACGCCGCCATGATGGATGTTCTGTGCCCGATGCATGCCGTACTGGATGCGACGGGCCATGTCGTCCATGCCGGGCCGACCCTGTTCAAACTGTTCGAGGCGCGGCCCCTGATCGGCGTGCGATTTGCCGAACTTTTCGAGATCAAACGCCCGCGCGATGACGGCTCCATGGCGGCGCTGCTGGAGGCCGCGGGCAGCAAGATGCATCTGCGGATCCGGGGCGGACCCCGCACGGATCTCAAGGGCGTTCTTGTCCCGCTACCGGCGAGCGTCGGTCCCGAGGGGGGCGCCTTGGTCAATCTGTCCTTCGGGATTTCCGTGGTGGCGGCGGTGCGCGATTTCGGCCTGACGGGCAGTGATTTCGCGCCGACGGATCTCGCGGTCGAGATGCTCTACCTTGTCGAGGCCAAGAATGCCGCGATGGAGGCTTCGCGTACGCTGAACCTGCGGCTGCAGGGCGCGATGATCGCCGCTGAGGAGCAAGCCTATACCGATACGCTGACCGGTCTGCGTAACCGCCGGGCGCTGGATTATGTTCTGGGTCGGCTGGTCGACCTGGAGCAGGATTTCGCGCTGATCCACATGGATCTCGATTTCTTCAAGGCGGTGAACGACACCGGCGGTCATCCCGCCGGGGATCACGTCCTGCGCGAGGTTGCGCGTATCATGGTCGAGGAAACGCGCAGCGATGATACCGTCGCGCGGGTAGGCGGCGATGAATTCGTGCTGGCCCTCAAACGGCTGACCGATCCGGTCAAGGTGCATGATATCGCGGCCCGCGTGATCGCGCGTCTGCAAGAGCCGATCGCCTATGCCGGGCAGACCTATCATATCTCGGCTAGCGCGGGATCGGTCCTGTCGTGCCATTACGGTCGGGCCAACATCGCCCTTATGATGGAGCAAGCGGATAGCGCGCTCTATCAGGCCAAGGATCGTGGACGCGGCTGTCACGTGGCCTTCGCGGGCGAGACGGGCTGAGCGCCACAATCACGTCCTGCTTTTGCGGGCCGCAGACGCCGCTGGCGCGATCACTCCTCGGCGTGCTCTGCCAACTCGCGATCCGCCTCGGGCACGTTCAACGTGGACCAGGTGTCGTCTTTGGACGGGGCGGGCGGCGTCTCGCACTCGCGGCGATGCAGGTTGACCTTTGCCATGAAGTTGGCCGAGATCGGCGCCGTGACGAACAGAAAGGCCATGATCAGAATCTCGTGCAACACGCCCTCGCCGATCAGGTAGGAATGGATCATCGCCGCGAGCAGCAGCGCGCCGATGCCGACCGTGCCGACCTTGGTCGGAGCATGCAACCGCGTCATCGCATCGTTGAACTTGAGCAGCCCGATCGAGCCGACCAGGGAAAAAGTGGCCCCGACGAAAAGGCAGACCGCAACGGCGTAGGTGGCGACGATGTCCCAGGTCATTCGATGATATCCCCCCGCAGGATAAAGCGCGCATAGGCGACGGTGCTGACAAATCCCAGCATCGCGATGATCAGCGTCACTTCGAAATAGATGGCCGTGCCCTGCGCGATGCCCAGCAGCACCATGAGACCGATGGAATTGACCACCATCGTGTCCAGCGCAAGGATCCGGTCGCCGACCCCCGGCCCGATCATCAGCCGGATCATCGCCATGATTTGCGCCGAGGCGACGGCGCCGAAGGCGATCCAGACCGCCAGGTTCATGATATCGGTCGCCTGGGTCATGTGAAAATCTCCTTCAGGCGGCGCTCGTAACGGTGCTTGATGTCGTCGCGCACCGCGTCCGGGTCATCCGTGTGGAGCGCGTGGACCAGCAGGCTGTGGCCTTCGTCCGACAGATCGGCCGAAACGGTGCCGGGTGTCAGCGTAATGGTCCCCGCAAGGATTGTGATCGCCTCGGGCTGGCGCAGGTCCAAGGGCACGACGACCCATGCGGGGCGCAGTTTGGAGTTGGGCTTGGTCAGGACGATCCAGGCGACCTGGACGTTGGCGACCATGATATCCCAAAGCACGATGATGACATAGATCACCATGCGGCCCGGCCGAAATCCCTTGGGCGTTTCCGGCCACCAGGCCGAAGTGATCCACGGGATCAACACGCCCAGGATGATTCCGAAGACGATCATGCCTGGCGAGACTGTCTTTTGCAGCAACAGCCAGACCACCGTCAGCAGAACGGTCAGTAGGGGGTGAGGGAATAGCCAATAGAATGTGCGTTTCATGTCAATGTCCCTCCGCTCCGCCGCTCAGCTTGCCGGGGGTCTCCATGACCTCGGTGATGTAATCGCTCGCTTCGAACAGCTGCGCGGCGATGGACGTCGTGTAGTCGTAAGCCGGTCCGGCAAAGATCGTCAGCGCGATTAGCAAGGCCAGCAGCCCGCCGACCGAAACATAGGCTAAAATGCTGGGCGCGGGCGGCGCTTCGGCATCCTCAGGCAGGGGCGACGAGCTGGCCTTCCAGAAGACGGTGCTGCCAGCGCGGGAAAAGCCGACAAGGCCGATAAGGCTGGTACCGAGGATGATCGCCCATATCCAGACCACCAGAGGCGATGCGACCGCCGCATCCAGCACCAGAAGCTTGCCGACAAAGCCCGAAAGCGGCGGCAGGCCCACCATCGCGATGGCCGCGACAAAGAACATCCCGGCGATCAGCGGCGCGCCGGGCACCGGTGGCGCGGCCTTGAGCGCGAGATCCGCGCGACCGCTGCGCACCATGTCGGCGATGAGGAAGAGCGCCGCGGCGGCCAGCGTCGAGTGCACGATGTAATAGAGCGCGGCGGCGATCCCCTCGGGGGTGAATAGCGCGATGGACACCATCACCATCCCCATCGAGCCGATGACGGAATAGGCCACAAGCCGGTCCAGATGCCGCGCGGCCAGGATGCCGATCATACCGATGGCGATGGAAATCAGCGCGGCGGGCATCAGCCAGAGGCCCTGCAGTCCGGCCGTCACCTGAAGATCGGGCGGAAAGATCAGTGTGTAGACGCGGATGATGGCATAGGCGCCGACCTTGGTCATGATGGCAAAGAGCGCGGCGACCGGGCCGGGCGCTTCGGCATAGCTGGAGGGCAGCCAGAAATGCAGGGGCACGACCGCCGCCTTGACGGCAAAAACGAGAATCAAAAGCACTGCGGCCACGCGGATGCCCACGCTGTCGCCCGCGTCGATCAGCTGCACGCGTCCCGCAAGATCGGCCATGTTGAGTGTGCCCGTCTCGGCGTAGATCGCGCCGAGGGCAAAGAGAAAGAGGGTCGAGCCGAGCAGGTTGTAGAGCACGTACTGCACGCCCGCGCGCAGGCGCACGGCACCGCCCGAATGAATCATAAGGCCGTAGGAGGCGATCAGCAGAACCTCGAAAAAGACGAAGAGGTTGAAGAGGTCGCCCGTCAGGAAGGCGCCGATAATGCCCATCATCTGGAACTGGAAAAGCGCGTGGAAATGCCGCCCCCGCTCGTCCCATTTCGAGCCGATGGCGTAGAGCAGGACGAAAAAGCCGAGAAGGGCCGTCAGCAGCACCATGAAGGTCGACAGCCGGTCCGCAACCAGCACGATGCCGAAGGGTGCGGCCCAGTCGCCCAGTTGGTAGAGCGTGACGGTGCCGTCTGCGGCGATCCATGCTTGTCCCGCCGCGAGGCCGATCACCGCCAGCGCCCCGGCGGTCGACAGTACCCGCTGGATGCCAATGTGATAGCGCGCCGCCAGCACGATGAAGGGCGCGAGCAGTGCAGGGAGGATGATGGGCAAGATGATCCAGTGGGTCATGCCGCGCCCTCCTTCGATTCGGGCTCCGGCTCGGGGTCGTTCACGTGATCATCGTCCGCCCCCAGATAGGAGCCCAGTGCCATGACTACGACGACTGCCGTCATCCCGAAGGAAATCACGATCGCCGTCAGCACCAGCGCCTGTGGTAGCGGGTCGGTATAGCGCGTCGCATCCGTCAGGATGGGCGGCGCGCCAACTGTCAGGCGGCCCGACGCAAAGAGAAAGACGTTGACCGCATAGGTCAGCAGCGACACGCCCATGATCACCGGGAAGGTGCGCAGGCGCAGCACCAGGTAAAGACCGGCGCCGGTAAGGATGCCGATGGCGGAGGCGACGAGCAGTTCCATCCTACACCTCCTTCGCTGTTGCATCTGGGTCGCGCGACGGGTCGATATCCATCGCGTGTTCGCTATCCTCGGTATGGGCCCGGCGGGCGAGCCGCGAGAAACTCTCGAGCGACAGCATCACGGCGCCGACCACGGCCAGGAACACGCCAAGGTCAAAGAGCGCGGCGGTGGCCAGCTCGAATTTCTCGAAGGGCGGGATGCGGACATAGGTGAAATCCGAGGTCAGGAACGGCTTGCCAAAGAACCAGCTGCCGATGCCTGTGAGACCCGCGACCAGAACGCCGGTACCGATGACGCCGTGATAGGGATACCGCAGCCGCGCCGAGGCCCAGCCAAAGCCGCTGGCCATGTACTGCATCACCACCGCGATCGATACGATCAGGCCTGCGATGAACCCGCCGCCCGGCTCGTTATGGCCGCGAAGGAAGATGTAGAAGCCGACCATCAGCACCACGGGCATGGTCACGCGCGTCAGGACCACCATCATCAGCGGGTGG
Organism: Roseovarius roseus; assembly: GCF_043355935.2. NCBI lineage: Bacteria > Pseudomonadati > Pseudomonadota > Alphaproteobacteria > Rhodobacterales > Roseobacteraceae > Roseovarius > Roseovarius roseus. Next base: position 194,646 of record NZ_JBHFPE020000002.1, read on the forward strand.
ATGTCGCCTGCGCGTGGCTGATCCGGCTTGCGGTTCAGCAGCTTGGCGCGGGCGGGGCCGGACAGCAGCGCCTCGGTCAGCGCGTAGATGACCAGCGCGGCGATGCCCAGAACGATGATCTCGCCGAACGTGTCAAAGCCACGGAAATCGACGAGGATCACATTGACCACGTTCGTGCCGCCGCCGCCCTTGTAGGAATTGGCCAGGTGGAATTCCGAGATCGAGGCGGCAACCGGATCACGCAGCAGGTAATGCCACGACAGCGCCGTCGCGGCAAGGCCGCCCGCGATGGCAATGGCCGCGTCACGGGTGCGGCGCAGCACGGTCGATTCGATGGGCGTGCGATTGGGCAGAAAGTTAAGCGCCAGCAACAAGAGGATGATCGTCACCACCTCGACGGTAAACTGGGTGAGCGCCAGATCCGGCGCACTGAAATGCACGAAGGCGATGGACACCATCAGCCCGACGATACCGATCAGGATGAGCGACAGCAGACGATTGCGATGAAGGAACACGAGGCCCAGCGTCGCGGCAACCAGCATCATCCACCCGGCGACGGCAATCGTGTCGAGCGGGCTCATCTGATAGGCGGCTGGCCCGACGGTGCCGGTGGCCCAGGCATGCACCCCGGCGGCAATGACTGTCGTCGCCATGATGGCCGCATAGCGCGAGAAGGCGCCGTCATGCAGCGGCTGGATGATGGCGCGCGCGCCAAGGACGGCCCAGCGGATCAGGCCGTCGAAGATCGCCTTGGCCTCGGGGCGGGGGGCCGCATCCCAAAGGCGCAGCGCGGGATTGAAGATCACCAGCATGATCAGGCCGCCGACAACCGCCGCGATGGACATGTAAAGGGCGGGGACTAGCCCGTGCCAGATCTTGAAATAAGCCGTGGGGACCACTGCGGCCTGGCCCAGCACGGCGGACGTCACCAGCTTGACAAAAGGTTCGGCCACGAAGGGCGCGACGCCGATCACGACCACGGGGATCATCAGCAGCGCCGGCGGCAACCACATGCCCGCGCCCGGATCATGCGGCTTGGCCGGGTAGTCATCGCGCTTTGGGCCGAGGAACGTATGCCCGATCAGGCGGAAGCAATAGGCGGCGGAAAAGAGCGAGCCGACCACCGCCAGCGCAGGCACCAGCCAAGGCAAGCCGAAGAGGGTGGTGTGATAGGCTTCCTCCAGCATCATCTCCTTGCTGAGAAAGCCGTTCAGCAGTGGAATTCCCGCCATCGACAGCGCGGCCAGCGTGGCGATGATGAAGGTGATGGGCATGAGGTGCCGCAACCCGCCAAGGCGGCGGATGTCGCGCGTATGCGTCTCGTGATCAACGATACCCGCAGTCATGAAGAGCGCGGCCTTGAACGAGGCGTGGTTGAGGATGTGGAACACCGCCGCCATCGCCCCGAACGCCGTGCCCGTGCCCAAGAGCATCGTGACCAGACCTAGATGGCTGACGGTCGAAAAGGCCAGAAGCGCCTTCAGGTCATGCTTGAAGAGTGCGATGACGGCACCCAGCACCATCGTGATCAGGCCCGCTGTGGTCACGATCATGAACCATTCGGGCGTGCCCGACAGCACCGGCCACATGCGCGCCATCAGGAAAATGCCCGCCTTCACCATCGTGGCGGAATGCAGATAGGCGCTGACCGGCGTCGGCGCGGCCATTGCGTGCGGCAACCAGAAGTGAAACGGGAACTGCGCCGACTTGGTAAAGCAGCCCAGCAGGATCAGGATCAGCGCGGGCACATAGAGCGGCGAGGATTGGATCAGATCGCGCTGCTGCAGGATCACGCTCAGATCATAGCTGCCTACGATTTGCCCCAGGATCAGCATGCCCGCAATCATCGCAAGGCCGCCCATACCCGTTACCGCCAGCGCCATGCGCGCGCCTTGCCGGCCTTCGGGTAGGTGCTTCCAATAGCCGATCAGCAGAAAGGACGAGAGCGATGTCAGCTCCCAGAAGATCAGCAAAAGAAGAACGTTATCTGAAAGGACGATGCCCACCATCGCGCCCTGAAACAGCAGGAGATAGGTGAAAAACTCGCCCATATTGTCGTCGCGCGACAGGTAGTAGCGCGCATAGGCAATGATCAGAAGGCCGATCCCGAGGATGAGGCAGGCAAAGAAAAAGCCGAGCGGATCCAGCATGAGCGTCATGTTCAGCCCGATGGCTGGAAGCCAGTTAAATCCGGCCGTCACGACCTCTCCCGCCAGGACCGCCGGCGCATTCGTCAACAGCCCGATCAGGGCGGTCAGCGTCACCATCAGAGTCACGCCTGCGCAGGCTTGGCGGCCGGCGGAGTACATCAATCCGGGCAGCAGAGCCCCGAGAAACGGCAAGGCGACGACGAGAAAGAGGGACACGGACACTCCTGACTTGCTGGCCTTTGCGGCTCCGACCATGTGTGGTGAAATTTTCCCCTATTCTCAAGCAAAACCGACATGCCGCGGCGCGGAATCGACGCAATCCGCAGTGCAAAACCGCTTGATAGGAGGCCGGGTGAGCGGTGTTGCGGCGCCGTGTCGCATAAGGCGCTTGAGCGTGGGCTTGTCCACATACATCGTGTGCATACATGGCGCGTCAAAGCCGGTGAGCCACATATCGCGCACGATGACCAGCTTCATCGGGTCGTCGGGATCACGGGCGCGCTTGGCCAGATCATCGCGACGTTTCTTGTTACCGATGAACAACGTGGACAACCTGCGCCAACAAGATTCCGCTGAACGGGCACTAAACAAGCTGGCACGAACATATGCCACGCAAATGGAAGCGCTGAAACGCTATCGCACAGGCGGGCAGCAAAAAGTCACGGTGGAGCATGTGACGGTGAACAAGGGCGGGCAAGCCATTGTCGGGGCCGTAACGCATGGGGGGCGGGGTAGCCGTGGAAAGTGACGCCAACCCCATGCACAAGGCTCACAGCGCCCCAAGATGCCACGCCAAGGCCAAGACAACGGGTAAGCGTTGCATAGCCCCTGCGCGGCGCGGTTGGAAGGTGTGCCGGATGCATGGCGCGTGTGGCGGCGCACCAACTGGCCCAGCAAATGGAGCTTGGGTGCATGGTGGCAGGTCGCTTGCAGTCGAGCAAGATAGGCGCACGCTTATGGCGCTGGTTAAGCAGGCAAAGGAAGCGGCTGCCAAGCTAGCCAGACCTCCATGTCAAAAAACAGGGAACGGCAGTCTTTAATCTTTGCGGTGCGCCTTGACATAGGTGGCGTCGATCATCACCACCTTCTGCTCGGTGCTTTCGGAAGCGAGCCCCTGGAAGACAGCCGCGAATATAGTCTTCCCAGAGGTGCGATGCTATTGCTTACCGTCTGACAAAAGGAATGCACGGATGCCAATACCCTATCATTATCGACTGCGTCTTTTAGACTTCTGGAACGCGGTGCGAATGGGGCACCTAGGAATTCAAAGGCGACTTGCAGGGCACCTCAAGGATCAGCAGAAGTCTTGGGAACGTGGCTATACGAACGGCTATTTCTATCAGGGCCTCGAAGACCTCGGTATCACAGGCGCCAAGCCCACCGGCTTCCGGTTTCGACAGTATGAGGTTGATGACGTCCTTCGGGGTGCGGATGTTCTCGACATAGGAAGCAATGCTGGGTTCGTCGCGATCTATTGCGCGCGGCTTGCCAAGTCAGTAGTCGGCGTCGAATTGAACCCTTACCTTAATCGTATCGGTCGGGACGCGGCCGCCTACCTTGGCGTTGACAACCTATCAATCCTGGAAACGGACTTCGGATCCTATCAGACAGACCAGAAGTACGACGTTGTCCTGTCGCTATCGAACCACCACACTATCGATGGCAATCTGAATATGGGGTTCGAGCAGCACATCGCTCGGATTGCCGACCTTCTAAGGTCGGATGGCGTTATGCTGTTTGAAAGCCACAACGTCTTCGGACCGGGGACTGGCGGCGAAGGCGATGACGGAGATATGGATCAGAAGATAGCAATCCTTTCAAAGCACTTCACTATCGAACGCTACAGGATGGTTCACTGCTATCTGACCCACGGGAAGGGTGACATAGACAAGCTGTTTATCGTGGCGCGGAAGAGCTCCGACCCTAAAGCGATCGATTTCGATCTGAACGTCGCACGGGAATCATATTCTTGGACCCACCCACAATAACGAATCGAAATTCGGAGCGCTTGTTCGCGAGGCGACCAGATACAGCTATTCGGATTTCCCCTGCAAAAGCGCAAGCGCGCATCCACACTTCAGAAAATCTGACCAGACAAGGGGGCGGGGGGGTGGCGCAATCTCTGCCGCGTCCTGATCGGGACCGGGCGGGTTAGCAAATTTTACGCGCGGGCATTTCAGAGAAGAAAAGTTGAAAGCCGCTCTAAGCACTTCCCAAGCGTTTTTTCTATGTGGGGTATGTTGTGGGGTTGTCGTTTGAAGTCGTGATATTTGTCAATGATTTCAAAGGCAGCTGGCAGCCCGTAGGGGAATCGAACCCCTCTTTCCAGGTTGAAAACCTGGCGTCCTAACCGATAGACGAACGGGCCACTCGCTGCGTGAGGCGGTTCCTAAGGCAAAAGGCCGGGGGTGCGCAAGGGGGTTTGTGCATCAAATCGTTCTCCCGCGGCGAATTATTTTCGCGCGCCTCGGGAGGATCCGAAGGGTCAGGCGCGGGCGGCGTCCTCAAGGCGCAGTTGCGCTGATTGGCGGCCCTGCCAGACATTCAACTCCAGCCGTCCGGCCAGGTGAAAGCGCGCGCCGCCATGCCCCTCCAGCGCGGCACCCAGCGGACCGTCGAAGGCGCCGAAGGCGATCGCGTCCAGTTGCGGGCCAATGCCGTCGCCAAAGCGGATCTTCAGGTGCCGCTCGCCGACGCGCTTGGCGAAGGTGATCTGCATATCGGTAAAGACATGGCGCGGCGCGGCGGATCCCGCTCCGAACGGGCCGGCAGCCTCCAGTTGCGTGATCAGATCGGGCGTTGCGGCGCCGGGCATGAGCACGCCGTCAAGCGACAGATCAGCAGCGCCGCCCGTCCCGGCACCCTGCCGCGCCAGCAGCTCCGACAGGCGCGCCATGGCGGGCTCCAGTTGATCGCGCATCACCGTCAGGCCCGCGGCCATCTTGTGCCCTCCTCCCTTGACCAGCAGGCCCTCGCTTGCCAATCGCTGGATCGCGGCCCCCAGATCGACACCTGCGACGGAGCGGCCGGAGCCTTTGCCGACATCGCCGTCGAAGCCGACCACGATCGCCGGGCGGTTCGCAGCCTCCTTGAGGCGGCTGGCCACAATGCCGACAACGCCCGGATGCCAGCCTTCGCTTGCCGCCCAGACCAGCGGCGCATCAAGGCCGCGTGCCTCGGCCTGCGTCATCGCGGCGGCCTGCACTCCGGCCTCGATCTCGCGGCGCTCGGAGTTCAGCTGATCCAGCCGCTCGGCCATGGCCTGCGCCTCGTGCGGCACGTTGCAGGCCAAAAGGCGCGCGCCCAGATCGGCGCGGCCGACGCGGCCGCCGGCATTGACGCGCGGCCCCATCAGAAATCCCAGATGATAGGCGCTGGGCGCGCTGTCCATCCGCGCGACATCCGCCAGTGCGACAAGGCCCGGACGCTCGCGCCGCGCCATCACGCGCAGACCTTGCCGGACGAAGGCGCGGTTTACCCCGATCAGCGGGGCGACGTCGGCCACGGTCGCCAACGCCACAAGGTCCAGCATCGCCATCAGGTCCGGGCCCTTGCGCCCCGCCTCGCGCAACTGTCGCCCCACCTCGACCAGCATCAGGAACACGACAGCGGCGGCGCAAAGATGCGCCAGATCGCCGCTCTCGTCCTGCCGGTTGGGGTTCACGACGGCCAGCGCATCAGGCAGAGTCTCGCCGCCGAGGTGATGATCGAGGATGACCACATCGGCGCCCTTGGCAGCCGCCACCGGCCCGTGGCTGAGGGTGCCGCAATCGACGCAGACGATCAGGTCATGCGCGGCGGCCAGCTGTGCCATCGCCTCGTCATTGGGGCCATAGCCCTCGTCGATCCGGTCGGGGACGTAGAGCGTTGCCTCGCGCCCCATCTGGTGCAGCCAGTCGATCAGAAGTGCGGCGCTGGTACCGCCATCGACGTCGTAGTCGGCAAAGATCGCGATCCGCTCGCGCGACTCCACAGCCGCCAGAAACCGCCGCGCCGCCGCTTCCATGTCCAACAGGCTGCGCGGGTCGGGCAGCAGGTCGCGCAAGGAGGGGGCCAGATAAGCCTCGGCCGCCTCCGGCGCCACGCACCGCCGCGCCAGCACCATCGAGACGGCGCGCGGCAGGCCCGTGCCTTGGGCGATCGCCTCGGCGGCACGGTCCATCAGCGGCGTCGGGCCAACCCAGCGCCGCCCGGTCAGCGAGGCTTCGACATCCAGAAAGGCGGTCATGCGGCTCCCCCTTTCATTGTTCCAAAAATACTCAAGCCCAGTCCGCAAGACGCGCAGGCGTCAATCCGAAGACCGCAGCTCACTTCACCGGGTTGCGATAGAACATCCGCCGGACCGAGCCTGTTTTCGAGCGCATCAGCACCGTTTCCGTCTCGACATAGCCGGGACGGCGCTTGACGCCGCGCACCAGCGAGCCGTCGGTGACACCCGTGGCAGCAAAGATGACGTCCCCGGTCACCATGTCGTCGCGCGCATAGACACGATCAAGATCGGTAATCCCGGCCTTCGCCGCGCGGCCCCGCTCGTCATCGTTGCGGAACAAGAGCCGGCCCCAGATCTGGCCGCCCATGCATTTGAGCGCCGAGGCCGCCAATACGCCCTCGGGCGCACCGCCCGATCCCATATACATGTCGACGCCAGTAGCCTCGGCATCCGCGCAATGGATGACACCCGCGACATCGCCATCGGTGATCAGGAAAACGGCGGCGCCGGTGCCGCGCACCTCTTCGATCATTTCCTGATGGCGCGGACGCTCGAGGATGCAGACGGTGATTTCGGACGCCTTGCAGCCCTTGGCGGCGGCCAGCGCCTCGACCCGCTCGCGCGGGGACATGTCCAGCGACACGACATCCTTGGCATACCCCGGCCCGATCGCCAGCTTTTCCATATAGACGTCGGGTGCGTGCAAGAGGCTGCCACGCGGTGCCATCGAGATAACAGTGAGCGCGTTCGGCATCGCCTTGGCGGTCAGCGTCGTGCCTTCCAGCGGGTCGAGCGCGATGTCGACGCCGGGGCCATCGCCGCTGCCGACTTCCTCGCCGATATAGAGCATGGGCGCCTCATCGCGCTCGCCCTCGCCGATGACGACGACGCCTTTAATGGCCAGCTTGTTCAGTTGCTCGCGCATCGCGTTGACGGCCATCTGGTCGGCCGCCTTTTCATCGCCGCGCCCGATCATGTCGGCACAGGCCAGCGCGGCCGCCTCGGAAACGCGGGCCAGCCCGAGCGACAGCATGCGGTCGTTGAAATCTGCGGTGTCGGTCATGGCAAGGTCCTTTGCGGTATAAACGGCCCGGCGCGCGGGCGGGGCAGCAGTTCAGATATTCTCGATACGAAGTGCGATGGGATCTCCGGTGACGACGCCGAGACCGGGCATGGCATCGAGTGCGCGGGTCAACTCGGCCCGGCCCGTTTTGTGCGTGACGATCAGAACGGGTGCATCGGGACCAGCGTGGTCATACTGGCGCATCCGGTCAATGGAAATCCCGGCGTCGCCCAGTGCGGTCGCCACCTTGGCCAGCGCGCCGGGTTTGTCGACCAGCGACATCCGCAGGTAATAGGGTGCGGGTGTGCCAGCGGCGGCAGGTTGCGCGCGCTTCAGCGTCGCCGCGGGCTGACCGAAGGTGGGCAGGCGGACCCCGCGGGCGATATCCATCACGTCGCTCATCACGGCGCTGGCGGTGGGGCCCATGCCCGCGCCGGGGCCGCGCAGCACGACCTGCTCGACATTGTCGCCTTCCAGCACGACCATGTTCGTGCCGCCCTCCAGCGTGCCCAGCGGGCTGCCCGTGGGCACGAGGCAGGGCGTCATGCGCTGCTCAAGACCGCGTCCCGTCATCTGGGCCACGCCCAGCAGCTTGATGCGAAAGCCCATATCGGCGGCGTGGTGGATATCCTCGATGGTGATCGCGCCGATCCCCTCCATCTCGACCGCGCCGAAATCGACTTGGCAACCGAAGGCGATGGAGGCCAGCAGCGCCAGCTTGTGCGCCGCGTCGATGCCGCCCACGTCCAGCTGCGGATCGGCCTCGAGATAGCCCAGATCGGATGCTTCCTGAAACACGTCCTCATAGGCGAGGCCCGCCGACTGCATCCGGGTCAGGATGTAGTTGCAGGTGCCGTTCATCACGCCCATGACGCGGGTCATGTCATTGCCGGCAAGGCCTTCGGTCAGCGCCTTGACCACCGGGATGCCGCCCGCGACGGCGGCCTCGAAGCGGATGACGCGCCCCGCATCCTCGGCGGCCAGTGCCAGCGCGTGACCATGATGGGCCAAGAGGGCCTTGTTTGCCGTGACCACGTCCTTGCCTGCGGCAATGGCGGCCTCGACGGCGTCCTTCGCAGGGCCGTTGTCGCCGCCGACCAGCTCGACGAAGACGTCGATATCATCCCGCTGGGCGAGGACGACGGGATCGTCCTCCCACGCGTAATCCGACAGGCTCACACCGCGCTCTTTGCCCTTGGAGCGGGCCGAGACGGCGCTGATCGTGACGGGGCGACCTGCGCGCGCCTCCAGCAGCTTGGCCTTCTGACGGATGATCCGCACCACGCCCGTGCCGACAGTGCCCAATCCGGCGATACCGAGGCGCAGGGGGTCTGTCATGGCGATGTCTCCGGAATTTATGGTGTCTGCAGTCTGGTGGCTCTGACGCGCGATCTACAGGCAAAGAGGCAGGCGTGCAACGCGGGTTTTGCCTTGGGCATGGCGGGTGCGGCGTCTCGGGCTACTCTTGCACGCCGGCGCGCATCCGGCTGCGCGTGGCCGGGTCGACAACATCGCCGCGCAGTCGGTCCGCCCGGTTTTTCAACCCGGTGACGCGGGTCTCTATGGCGGGGGCCGTTTCGGGGGTGATGCGACTGGAGGTGAGCCGTGCGTCGAGCCCTTCCAGCGGCACAAGCTGCGGATAGGGCTGAGCCAGCGCGGCATCCGACGCGGCTGTGCCGACATCCGGAAAGGGCGTGCATCCCAGAAGGGCGGCAGGCCCCAGCGCGATCATCAGGGCAAGGGTGGGTCGGATCAGGGTCATGGGCGGTTCCATCGGGTCCCGTCCTTAATGCCATCCTTTGCCTTGGCGGGGCAAGCGCCGCGCGGCCGGATCGGCGGCGCGGCCGCTACGCGGGTCCCGAGGGGCGGCAATGCCCCCGAAGCACCGCCCTAGCTGTTCGACCAGTTGATCTGCGGCGCGAAGCGCGGGATCGCCATCACATGTGTCGAGACGTTGATATTGTCACCCACCCAGATGTCGAACAGGGGCGGATAGGAGGACAGGCTGTCGACGATGATCAACTCTTCGCCATCGCGCATGATCGGCAGTTTAGCGTGGTTGTTTTTGACCTCGTCAGTGGTCAACGCGCGCAAGAGAGCCGCGCCGCGCACGTGGCTCCACTTGACCGAGTATTCGTCTGCGTCGGCGTCGTATTTGATGACCGATACCCTCAGCGTATTGTCGCCCGTATCGTTCGCCATGGTGTCAAACACGGTCTTGGCGTTGTCCAGATAGGTGGGAGTGATCGACAGCATCTCGCGCGAAACCATATCCGCGACCGTGTAGCTCGCCTTGTCGCGCGCACTTTGATAGCGGTGCACTTCGAAAAATTCGTAGGTGGCCCCGACAGCCCAGATGAGGAGTGGTAGCGTGATGACCGCCTCGACCATAACGGATCCGCGTTCTTCACAACGAAAGCCCGAAAGCCGGGATTTTAAAGAATTGAGTGCCAATTTACAAAGGCTCCTGAACAAACGCCGACATTGAAATGATGGCAACCTGCCCGCTGCTGTCCTTCTTGAGCGAGCGTGCAAGGTGCCAAGTCGGGAAAAGCGGGTCATATTTGGCGCACACGCGAAGGAACATCAGTTGATTTTGCTGACCAGGCGTGAATTTCAGCACTGGCGCGCCTTCTTCCTCCTTGTCAGTGCACATGACTTCCCCGCCCAGAGTGGTGAGGTTGCGCATGTCCGAAGGCACCATTTCCAGCCGGATGGCGTTTTCGCAATCGTTGATTACGTAAGCCTCTCCGCAAATTCGCTTTTTGATCGCATCATGGGTTGGGTTGGTGCCTGTGCCCAGCCGGAGATCGCGGACGGCGATATCCAGTCCGCGCTCCACCATTGTTTGGCGCAGGGTAATCATACTGAGTTCCAAGGACATGGCCATGAGGGCCAGGTAGATTGGCACAATGATCACGAATTCGACCGTTGCATTGCCGTCCTCGCGGCGCAGCAGACCCGCGCAACGCTGCCGCAGGTGATGTAAGGCGCGGATCATTGTGTCAGCCGCAGGTTGACAAGGTTTGACGCGATCGAGCTGAACGCATCGTTGATGTTAATACCTTCGCCGCGGTAGTAATGGGCTTCAGAGGAGGCGCATTTCTGAAGAATCGTTTCGGCTGTTCCGCCCTTGCTGATTTCAAAGCCGATTGTGAATACGATGACACCCTCGTTCTTGGTCGAGGAGCATGAGTTCAGCATCCGCGTGTTCTTCCTCGATCCTGTTATCTCGTCGGCCAAGTAGTCATTGAAAGCAGACCAATCTCCGGTCACCATCCCGTAGAATTCGGGAGTGATCAGACCCCAGGCATCTTCCCATGTTAGGCGGTCTAGGCTAATAAAGGTTTGATCATTCTGGATGCCCGCGAACTCGCCGTTGGTGATCCAGAACCCATCGTCGATGTTGTAGTAGTTGTTAGCGTATTCCAGATAGTATGTGCTTTCGATGGTGCCTAGGTTCGAGTATACGCATTCCCATTTGTTTTTGCCGCATTTTCCGGGGTCAAGACTAGTCTCGTTCTTCTTATACGTGTGATACGCATATTCAAATTTTCGATCCTGAGTCTCGACCAGATAAAGATCCGAGTTCTGATTTCGCCAATGTCCGCCTTCGGAGAAATGGTAAGAGGACGTGTTTTGACCGTCGCCCATCATCACGATGACCTTGAGTGTTTCAGGCGCGTCATAGTCGGCAGGAATTGCTGACAGCGACGCATCAACTTCGCCAGCGGCGATCATATCGTCAGTGATTTGACGGAACGTCGGATCAAGAATGGCGGCGCCCCAATTCATGCCTTGGTCCCCTGACGTATTGCCGCTTGCCAAAAAAGAGTCGATCTTCGAGTGCAAGGCTGCTTTGTCGAACGAATACGGCAGTATTTCCATATAGTCCTGTGCGTAGCATGACCGGGAGTCGGATCCGCTGAAATCGTCAAACCCGCCGTAGACGGACGTGTAAACCATCTGGTTTACAGGCTTGCCGCTGGAAAACCCGGATTCACCAGTGGCCAAAGTGGCATGTGTGAAATCGTTGTCCTCAAAGACGAGGCACGTGGAATACTCGTGCCTTTCGTCGACAGCAAGTGCGCTGAAGGTCGCTTGCGATGGGGTGACCGACCAGCTGAAGGGAACTATTGAGATCACCGTCTCGCCGGTTGCGGAGCTTCCCAGTACAGTAGTCACGAAGCCTTTTGCCGCGCTCTTGAGGTTTGCGAGCTTGCTGTTGTTCTTCATGGAGCCGGATACATCCAGCACCAGAACCACCTCCAACTTGGGTATGCGGCGTTCGGCGCTCGAGGCAGCGGCGGCTTTGAGCGAATTGACTCCGACCAGTTTCATCAGGTGGGTATTCATCGTCATTTGGGCGCTTGCCGTGACCTTGCTGCGGTTCAGGGTCTGCATGAAATCGTCATCCCCACTCTCATTGAGATAAGACGCCATGTCCGCCTTGGCGAAGTAATCCTCGACAATGCCTTTGGGAGAAGTGTCAAAAGGGGCGCCGGCGGCTGCCAGAACGGCGGTATCGAGCGTGTTCTGCAGTTTGGTGCGCTGCATCTCGTGGCGCATCATGTCTATGGCAACGCCGCCCGCGATCAGCATCATCAAGAGGACGAACAGCGTGAAGGCCACGACCGCGCCATCCTCATCCTTGCGGAATCGGCGCGTCTGCTGCAGGGGCATGATGGACGCCAATACCCGGAACGTTCTGATCTTGGAAGTCATACGTGTCACAGTGTTACCTCGCGATACCGTCTTACCGTCGTTGCCGACTCGGATTTCATCAGAGAAGGTATGCCGTAGCACTGTGGCTGAATTACGGCCAAAAATCGTGAAAATCAGATATAGATTAGGTTTTTGGGCGACAATGGGGCGGAAGCTGGCCGAGTGTTTCCAACTTGACGCCAACGCGCCGTCATCGACCGCGAAGGCGACAGATCGTCTGTCCGGCGCGGCAGGCTTGGGTGGACAAAAAAAACCCATGCATTAACGATGCCTTTGCGAAATGCAATTTAGACAGGATGGGCGGGGTGCGCAGACACCCTCGGCGCATCCAGGGAGGACAGCGATGACAGCCGCGAAAGAACCGAGTTTCCGTGAATCAGTGGATCTGATGTTCAACCGTGCGGTTGCACTGATGGATCTTCCGCCGGGCCTCGAAGAAAAGATCCGGGTGTGCAATGCGACCTATACGGTGCGCTTTGGTGTGCGTTTGCGCGGGCAGATCCATACATTCACCGGCTATCGCAGCGTCCATTCCGAGCATATGGAGCCGGTCAAGGGCGGCATCCGTTTTGCCATGGGTGTGAACCAGGATGAGGTCGAGGCGCTGGCGGCGCTGATGACCTATAAATGCGCCTTGGTCGAGGCACCGTTCGGCGGCTCCAAGGGCGGTCTGCGGATTGATCCTCGCGAGTGGGACGAGCACGAGATGGAGCGCATCACGCGCCGGTTCGCCTATGAGCTGATCAAGCGCGACCTGATCCATCCCAGCCAGAACGTCCCGGCCCCCGACATGGGCACGGGCGAGCGCGAGATGGCCTGGATCGCGGACCAGTACAAGCGGATGCACACCACCGACATCAACGGCCGCGCCTGCGTCACCGGCAAGCCGATCAACGCGGGCGGCATTCAGGGCCGCACCGAGGCAACGGGGCGCGGTGTGCAGTACGCGCTGCAGGAGTTCTTTCGCCACCCCGAGGATATCAAGGCGGCGAACCTCTCGGGCAAGCTCGACGGCAAGCGCGTCATCGTGCAGGGCCTCGGCAATGTGGGCTACCATGCCGCCAAGTTCCTGTCCGAGGATGACGGCGCCATCATAACGGCGATCATCGAGCGCGACGGCGCGCTGATCAATGACAAGGGCCTGAACGTTCAGGATGTGCATAACTGGATCGGCAAGCACGGCGGCGTCAAAGGCTTCCCCGATGCCGAGCATGTGGCCGACGGCGCGAAAGTGCTGGAAAAAGAGTGCGACATCCTGATCCCGGCGGCGATGGAAGGCGTCATCAACATCTCGAACGCGGCGAACATCTCTGCTCCGCTGCTGATCGAGGCGGCGAATGGCCCCGTTACTGCAGGTGCCGATCAGATCCTGCGCGAAAAGGGCTGTGTCATCATCCCCGACATGTACGCGAACGCGGGTGGTGTGACCGTCTCCTATTTCGAGTGGGTCAAGAATCTCAGCCATATCCGCTTTGGCCGGATGGGCCGCCGGCAGGAGGAGTCGCGCCACCAGCTGGTCGTGGACGAGCTGGAGCGCCTGAGCAACGACAAACAGCTGGGTTGGACGCTCAGCCCCGATTTCAAACAGCGCTACCTGCGCGGCGCGGGCGAGCTTGAGCTGGTTCGCTCGGGTCTGGATGACACGATGCGTGCCGCCTACCAGTCGATGCGCGACGTCTGGCATGACCGAAAGGACGTGACGGACCTGCGCACGGCGGCGTATCTTGTCTCGATCAATAAGGTGGCGGCCAGCTACCGCGCGCTCGGCCTCTAGCGCCCAAGGCAGCTCGGCAAAGCTGGGCATTTCTACAGTTCGAAAGGTTCCGTTCCATGTCCCGCAAGATTATCCTCGCGCTATCTTTGCTTCTCAGTGCGCCTGCTATGGCGGGTGAGGGCGGCGCTGCGGGCTGCGCGGCCACGGCGGCCATCGTCGCGGATGCGGTAGAGATGCGGGCGGATGGCACCTCACAGGAGGCGGCAGCCAAGGCGTTGCAATCGGGCGATGTCGCGGAAAAGTACAAGGGCGCGGTCGCCCCCCTTGTCGGTTGGGTCTACACGCTGCCTCAGGACCAACTGACGGACGAGGCAGCCAGCGCCTATCGCGACGCCTGTCTTGCACAAATGGGCTGATCGGTCCGCGCGCGCTCGGTAAAAACCTGATTGACCGCGAAGCGCGCAACACCTTGGCTCGGCCCGCGACTCGGTCCATATTGCCAGGATGTCATTACCTCCCGGCTTTCTTGACGAGTTGCGCACGCGCACGTCCCTGACGCAGGTCGTCGGGCGCAAGGTGATGTGGGACAACCGCAAGTCCAATCCGGGCAAGGGCGACATGTGGGCGCCTTGCCCCTTCCACCAGGAGAAATCGGCCAGCTTTCACGTCGATGATCGCAAGGGCTTTTACTACTGCTTTGGCTGCCATGCCAAAGGCGATGCCATCAGCTTCGTGCGCGACACCGAGAATGTCGAGTTCATGGAGGCGATCCGCATCCTCGCTGCCGAGGCCGGGATGCAGATCCCCGAACGCGACCCGCAGGCGCAGGTCAAGGCCGATCGGCGCACGCAACTGGCCGAGGTCATGGACGGCGCGCAGCAGCATTTTCGCCTGATGCTCAAGACCGCCGCCGGCGCGGAGGCACGCGCCTATCTTGAACGCCGCGGGCTAGACGAGGCGACGCAGGAGAGGTTCGGCATCGGCTTCGCTCCGCAGGCGTGGCAGGGGCTGTGGGATCATCTGACCGGCAAGGGGATCGAAGCCGACCTCATCTTTGGATGCGGTCTGGCGCGCCCGTCACAAAAGGGCGGCACGCCTTATGACGTCTTTCGCGGACGCATCATGTTCCCCATCCATGATGCGCGCGGCTGCGTCATCGCCTTTGGCGGCCGGGCCATGGACCCCAATGACAACGCCAAGTACCTGAACTCGCCCGAAACGGAACTCTTCGATAAATCGCGCACACTCTATAACTACGGTCCGGCGCGCGAAGCTGCGGGCAAGGGGCAGCCCCTGATCGTTGCCGAAGGCTATATGGACGTCATCGCGTTGGCGCAGGCCGGCTTTGGTGCTGCCGTTGCGCCGCTGGGCACCGCCGTGACCGAGGCGCAGCTGGCACTGATGTGGCGCGCGGCGGATGAGCCGATCATGGCACTGGACGGCGACCGGGCCGGCCTGGCGGCTGCGCGCCGCGTGATCGACCTGGCATTGCCGCTGCTGCAGGCGGGCAAGAGCCTGCGCTTTGCGTTGATGCCGGAAGGGAAGGACCCCGACGATATGCTGCGGGCTCAGGGCGCGAGTGCGGTTCGGGCGCTTTTGGATACGGCGCAGCCGATGGTGCGTCTCTTGTGGCAGCGCGAGACGGAGGGCCGCGACTTCGACAGCCCCGAGCGGCGCGCGGCACTGGATAAATCCTTGCGCGCCGCAACAGACCTCATCGCGGATGCTTCGATACGGAGCCATTATGAGCGTGCGATCAAGGATCTCACCTGGGAGCTGTTTTCACCGCGCAAAGGGTCTGCTGCCAGGGGTCAGGCCGCGCGGGGCGGGCAGGGCAAGGGGCGCTGGGCCAAGCCCGACCTTTCGGCGCGCGCCACGACAAAATCCTCGCCCCTTGCGCGGTCGGACCCGCGCCAGCATGATCACATGCGCGAGGCCGTCATCTTGGCGTCGCTCATTTCGACCCCGGCCATCGTTGAGGAATTCGAGACCGAGCTCGAGCGGCTGGATTGCTTTGATCCTCAGCATGCGCAGGTCCGCGATCTGATCCTCACCCATGGCGGCGCGGGGACCGAGGCGCTGGCACATGCGATTGCCGGGGCTCTGGGGCAGGACACCCTTGAAAAACTTCTGGCACTTCCCCATGTCGCATTGGCACCGCCCGTCAGACATCCTGGCAACCTATCCCTTGCCCAGATGACCGTGGCCGAGGAATTGGCCAAGATCGCGGCGACGCGCGGCCTGCAGGCCGAGATCGTCGATGCCGCCGAGGACATGATGGGGGTGGCTGACGAGGCCGTGACATGGCGGTTGGGGCAGGCGGTTGAGGCGCGCAATCGCGCGGTCCGCAGTGAACACGAGGATCGGGCCGAATATGATCTGGCCGACAACGGGGCGCGCATAAATCGCGGTGAGCGCGAGCAATTTGACGCGCTGCTCGACAAGATTACTTTCTCGAAACCGCGCCGCTGAATGGATTTTGGTGAGGTTCGGGTAAGAAAAAAAAGGTAAACAGGTTGCGAATCACTTCTGCGCAGGGATGATTCGGACAACACCATGTGCCGAGCGAATCACGCGCCCGCCACTCAGGAGACTTACATGGCCGCCAAAGACACCGACGACCAGAAGCCGGACGATCAGGACGCCGAAATCTCGCTGGACATGAGTCAGGCGGCGATCAAGAAGATGATCTCGGAGGCGCGTGAAAAGGGTTTCATCACCTACGATCAGCTGAACAAGGTATTGCCGCCCGATCAGGTCAGCTCGGAGCAGATCGAGGACGTGATGTCGATGCTGTCCGAAATGGGCATCAATATCATCGAGAATGACGAGGCCGAGGACGAGGAGCAGCGCGGCACCGCCGTGGCAGAGGTGGGCCGTAAGGGCGAGATCACGCTGGGCTCGGGCACGGGCGAGAAGCTGGATCGGACGGACGATCCGGTGCGGATGTATCTGCGCGAGATGGGCAGTGTCGAATTGCTCAGCCGCGAGGGCGAGATTGCTATCGCCAAGCGCATCGAGGCCGGGCGCAACACGATGATCGCCGGCCTCTGCGAGAGTCCGCTGACCTTCCAGGCGATCACCATCTGGCGCGACGAGCTTGTCAGCGAGGACATCCTGCTGCGCGACGTGATCGACCTTGAGACGACCTTCGGCAACCAGCTGGAGGGCGAGGGCGACACCGTGGTCGAGGCCGCCAACGTGGCCAATGCGCCTTCTGCGTCCAAGGATGACAGTGACGAGCTGGATGCAGACGGCAACCCGATTGCCGCCGCCGATGACGACGACGATGACGAGGACGAGCAGGCCAACATGAGCCTTGCTGCGATGGAGGCCGCTCTCAAGCCCACGGTGCTCGAGACGCTGGACCGCATCGCTGATGATTATCTGAAACTGGCCGAGATGCAGGACAGCCGGATTTCGGCCACTCTGAACGAGGACGGCACGTTTTCGTCGAGCCAGGAAGAGACCTATCAGACCCTGCGCAGCGAGATCGTCGTGCTGGTCAACTCGCTCCATCTGCACAACAATCGCATCGAGGCGCTGATCGACCAGCTCTATGGCATCAACCAGCGGATCATGATGATCGACGGCGCGATGGTGAAGCTGGCCGATCAGGCCCGCATCAACCGCCGTGAATTCATCGACGAGTATCGTGGCCGCGAGCTGGACCCGACATGGCTGGACGACATGGCGCAGAAATCGGGCCGCGGCTGGCAGATGCTGATCGAGCGCTCGAATGACAAGGTGGCCGAGCTGCGCGCGGACATGGCGCAGGTCGGGCAATATGTCGGTCTGGATATCAGCGAATTCCGCCGCATCGTGGGGCAGGTTCAGAAGGGCGAGCAGGAAGCGCGGCTAGCCAAGAAGGAAATGGTCGAGGCGAACCTGCGTCTCGTGATTTCCATTGCCAAGAAATACACCAATCGCGGCCTGCAATTCCTGGATCTGATCCAGGAGGGCAATATCGGCCTGATGAAGGCCGTCGACAAGTTCGAGTATCGCCGCGGCTACAAGTTCTCGACCTACGCGACATGGTGGATCCGGCAGGCTATCACCCGCTCGATCGCCGATCAGGCGCGCACCATCCGTATCCCGGTGCACATGATCGAGACGATCAACAAGCTGGTGCGCACCGGCCGCCAGATGCTGCATGAAATCGGCCGCGAGCCGACGCCCGAAGAGTTGGCCGAAAAGCTGCAGATGCCGCTGGAAAAGGTCCGCAAGGTGATGAAGATCGCCAAGGAGCCGATCAGCCTCGAGACGCCCATCGGCGACGAGGAAGACAGCCAGCTGGGCGATTTCATTGAGGACAAGAACGCGGTTCTGCCCCTTGATTCAGCTATTCAGGACAACCTCAAGGAAACGACGACGCGGGTTCTGTCCTCGCTGACGCCGCGCGAAGAGCGGGTTCTTCGGATGCGCTTTGGTATCGGCATGAACACCGATCATACGCTTGAAGAAGTGGGACAGCAGTTCAGCGTCACGCGCGAGCGTATTCGCCAGATCGAGGCCAAGGCGCTGCGCAAGTTGAAGCATCCCAGCCGGTCCCGCAAACTGCGCTCGTTCCTGGATCAATAATCAGACGGTTATGTCCGAATGACGCGAAATGTAGATGTTTTTCGCGTCATTCTTAATTAGGGGTGAACTTTTCACCCTCTAAGACGTTGTTTTTCCAGATGGAAGGAGAACGTCATGAAACGCTTTGTCTTGATCGCCGCCCTTTGCGTGCCCGTCGCGGGACTTGCCACCACGTTTGACGGCGGCAGTGATGCTGTTTTGAACACGGTTGAAATTCGCGTCTCGGCAAGCGAATTGGCTAATTGCGAGGAAACACTGCGCGAGTTGCGGCAGCGACCGATCATTACGGATGACGGCTTCAAATTGCCATCCTTCATGCGAAATGACGATCTGCCCCGCACTGTCTGCGTGGTCGAAGCGTAATCGTGGACAAAGGCGCATCGTGTGATGCGCCTTTTTTGCATGCTCCCCCATCGAGGGGGATGCGTGGCCTGCCTCACATTAAAAAGCCGATGCGCCAGATGCGCATCGGCTTTTCTGCATGAGCTTGGTGCTCGATCAGCCGGTGGGCATGATCACCACCTCTTGCACATTTGCGCGCTCAGGCTGATCGATCGCGTAGACCACGGCATTGGCGATATCCTCTGGCTTCAGCTTGTCGGGCTTCGCCTCGTCAAAGAAGGGGGTGTCGACCATGCCCGGCGCGATGACGGTGCATCGCCCACCCCATTCGCGCATATCCGAAGCCATGTTGCCCGCCAGCCCGTGCACGAACCATTTAGACGCGCCATAGACCGAGCCAGAGATATGTACACGCCCGGCGACCGAGCCGGTCAGCACCAGATGGCCCTTGGATTTCTTGAGCGCCGCGTAAGAGGCCTTGAGCGTCAGCAGGACGCCCTTGACGTTGATGTCGACCAGCTTGCTCCACTCATCCGGATCGCCCTCCTCAATACCCGCCGTGTCAAGGCCGGTGCCGGCATTGGCGAAAACAGCATTGAGCTGGCCAAACTTTTTAATTGTCTGATCGACTGCGCCTTGCAGGGATGACAAATCGGTCACGTCGCCGGGCAGCGCGATGGCTTTGTCGCCAATCTCGGCCGCAAGGTCTTTCAGCTTGTCCTCGCTACGCGCAAAGAGGGCGACATTCCAGCCCGCCTTGGCCGCCTGCCGCGCTGTTTGCGCGCCGATACCTGACGACGCGCCGGTGATGAACAGAACCTTGTCTGCCATGTCGTGATCTCCTTATCTGATGATGTTGCTGCGCCAACGCATGGGGGTGCGCAAAAGGTCCATCTGCTGCATCTGGGGGTGCGATTTCGCCTCTACCCAAAACCTTGCGGCTGTCCTATAGTGCCTGTGGATAATTGGGCGACAGACCCAATCCCGAGAGGCAGAGATGAGAAGGGGACAGGCCAATGCGCTGCCCGTTTTGTGGAAATATTGAAACGCAGGTCAAGGATTCACGCCCGGCGGAGGAGCATGTCTCGATCCGTCGACGCCGGTTTTGTCCGGCCTGCGGCGGGCGTTTTACCACCTATGAGCGCGTGCAGTTGCGCGATCTGGTCGTCGTCAAGACGAATGGCCGCCGCGAGGATTTCGACCGTGACAAGCTTGAGCGGTCGATCCGCATTGCCCTGCAGAAACGCCCGGTCGAGCCGGAGCGGATCGAGCAGATGATCTCGGGCATCGTGCGCCGACTGGAAAGCATGGGCGATACGGATATCCCGTCGAAAACCGTGGGCGAGATCGTGATGGAAAGCCTCGCGCGCATCGACACGGTGGCTTATGTCCGCTTTGCCAGCGTCTACAAGAATTTTCAGGCGGCTGATGATTTCGACAAGTTCGTCAGCGAACTGCGCCCTGACGCCGTGACCGGAGCCGAGAAGCCCGACGCGTGAGCGCCGAGGCCGACATGCACCATATGCGCGCCGCGCTCGCCCTCGGGCGGCGCGGGCAGGGCCTGACATGGCCCAATCCCGCCGTGGGCTGCGTCATCGTGAAGGACGGCCGCGTCATCGGGCGCGGCTGGACCCAGCCGGGCGGTCGCCCCCATGCCGAGGCCCTTGCGCTGGCCCAGGCGGGCGCCGCGGCGCAGGGCGCCACCGCCTACGTCACGCTTGAGCCATGCGCGCATCACGGCCAGACACCGCCTTGCGCCGAGGCGCTGGTGGCCGCAGGCGCGGCCCGCGTCGTCATCGCCTGCGGCGATCCGGACCCGCGCGTTGCGGGGCGGGGTATCGCCATTCTGCGGAGCGCGGGCATCGCCGTTGAGACCGGCGTTATGGAGCGGGAAGCCACGCGCGATCTAGCCGGGTTCTTCAGCCGCGTCACCGCCGGACGGCCAGAGATCCTGCTGAAACTAGCGACATCGTTTGACGGGCGCATCGCGACGGCCAGCGGCCAGTCGCGCTGGATCACCGGCCCTGAGGCCCGGCGCATGGTACACGCCATGCGGGCGCGCCATGATGCGGTGATGATCGGTGCTGGTACTGCGCGCGCCGATGACCCGATGCTGACCGTGCGCGACATGGGCGCGCGGCGCCAGCCGGTGCGCGTGGTCGTCTCGCGTCGGCTGGATTTATCCTTGGACCCGCGGCTGGCGCGATCGGCGCGCGAGGTTCCTGTATGGCTGATTCATGGCCGCGAGGCGGACAGTGACACCATCGCCCGCTGGGAGGCTATTGGCGCGCGCCTCTTTGCCTGTCCCGCGAATGCGCGCGGCCTCGACATGCGCGCGGCGATGAAGGCGCTGGGCGAGGCTGGCCTGACGCGCGTCTTTTGCGAAGGGGGCGGCGCCTTGGCCGCCTCGCTGCTGGAGGCGGATCTGGTCGATCGGTTGGCCAGCTTTACCGCCGGGCTGGCGCTGGGCGGCGACGCCCGGGCCGGGGTCGCCGCGCTGGGGCTGGAGGCGCTGGAGGACGCGCCGCGCTTTGCCCTGGACGGGGTGCAGCGCATCGGCCCCGATGCGCTGACGCTATGGCGCCGCGCCTGAGGCAGGCGGCGCATCAGAGTATTTTCAGAACAGTGAAAGAGGCACGGTCGATGCGGGCTCCGGCCGCGCCTCTGTGTTAGATCGGGGCAAACCCCTTGGTCGCAGGGTTATACTGCTCCACCCGGCCCTCGCCGATATCCAGCCACACACCGTGCAGTGTCAGAGTGCCCTTCTTCATCGCCGACGTGACGAAGGGAAAGCTGGTCAGGTTTTCCAGCGAGACGAGAACCGCCTCCTTTTCAAGGGCGCGCAGGCGGTCGGCCTCATCCTCGATCCCGCTGACACGGGCATAGCCGCTGCGCAGGATGTCCATCCAGCGCCCCACGAAACTGGTGCGCTGTTCCAACTCTGGCGCGCGGCCCGAGCACATGTCATCGCAGCCCTTGATGCCGCCGCAGCTCGAATGCCCCATCACGATCACATGCGCGACCTTCAGTGCGCAGACCGCATATTCAACGGCGGCCGAGGTGCCGTGCTGGCCGCCATCGGTGGTATAGGGCGGCACGAGGTTGGCAATATTTCGGTGGATGAAGAATTCGCCCTGATCCGCGCCGAAGATCGACGTGACATGCACCCGGCTGTCGCAGCAGGAAATCAGCATGGCGCGCGGATGCTGGCCCTCCTGGGCCAAGGTGCGGTACCAGCTTTCGTTTTCGGTGTAAGAGGTCGCTTTCCAGCCGTGATAGCGCTGGATCAGATAGGGCGGCAGGGGGCGTGCGTGCTGCATTGGTTGGCCTTCAGCTTGGGACGTTACACTGGGATAAACCGAATTCGCGGCTAATTCGACAGACAATTTGCGCTGCCGGAAACCTTTTGGGAAGGAAAGGGGGTCAGGTTGGCAGCCATCCGGCCTGCTGTGGGGCAGGCGGGGCGAAGACACGAATTCGGGGTGAGACCGTGGAACAGATTACGATGTTGCAACAAAAAGAGGTGGTTCGGCTGAATGCGAGCCGCCTGGAAGAGCTTTACTCGCAACTGGGAGAGGCCGGTGCCGAGGACGTGGTGTGCCGCGCGCTCGAGGAGCTTGCCGTGCGCCTGTCCCATACCGAAAGATGCCACCGCGATGGCCGCCTGGCGGAAATGCGCAAAAGCGCGCGCAGCCTCGTGGCCATTGCCGATCAGATTGGCATGCAGGCGTTGTCGCGCGTGGCCGCCGATGTGACCCGCGCGCTTGATAGCGACGATCTGGTTGCCGTAGCGGCAACGCTGTCACGGCTATTACGCATAGGCGATTCCAGCTTGACCGAAGTGTGGGAGATGCAGGACCTGTCGATATGACCGCTTGCAGGCGCTGGCGCGTCGGCTAGGCTGCGCGGCAATAGGCCTTGCCTGAGTGGCGGGCTGTCAGCTTTGACAACAAAAGGTGCTCTCCAATGCCGTCTGCCCAATCTGATCCGCGCCGCCCCAGCTTCTGCACCGAGGCCGAGGGCGCGATTCCGCTCCACGTGATCGAGGCGGATGGGCTGGACGACTGGCTTGGCGCACAGGAGGAAATGGTGCAAACTTGGGTCTCGGCCGCCGGTTTCAAGGCGGGGCTGGGCGCCAGCCTGCTGGTGCCAGGCCGCGATGGTGCGCCGATCATGGCACTCGCGGGCTATGGCAGGCCGGATGCCCGCGCGCGCGGACGGTTCCATCTGGCCGCCTGCGCGGCAAGCCTGCCTGCCGGCACCTATCGGATCGAGGGGCTGGACCCCGCCCGCGCCGAGGAGGAAGCGCTGGGCTGGCTTCTGGCCGGATATGCGTTCGATCGCTATCACGAGCAGAAAGGCGCCACAGCGCGGCTGATCGCCCCCGAGGGGATTGATGCCGCGCGCATCCAAATGATCGCTGAGGGCGAGGTGCTGACCCGCGATCTGATCAACACCCCGGCCAATGACATGGGGCCAGAGGCGCTCGAGGCGGCCTGCGCCGATCTGGCGGGCCGGTTCGGTGCGGATGTCAGCGTGACACGCGGCGCGGATCTCTTGGCGCAGAACCTGCCGCTGATTCACGCGGTTGGGCGCGCCGCCGATCAGGCCCCGCGGCTGATTGACATGCACTGGGGTAGCAAAGGCCCGGCCCTGACGCTGGTCGGCAAGGGGGTCTGCTTTGACACGGGCGGTCTCAATCTCAAACCTGGCTCCGGCATGGGCCTGATGAAGAAGGACATGGGCGGCGCGGCCACCGTAATGGGCCTTGCGCATATGATCATGGCGCTTGATTTGCCGTTGCGCTTGCGCGTGCTGATCCCGGCGGTTGAAAACTCGGTCAGCGCGACTGCGATGCGCCCCGGAGATATCCTGACCGCTCGCAACGGCAAGACGATCGAGATCAACAATACCGATGCCGAAGGGCGCCTTGTCCTGGCGGATGCGCTGGCGCTGGGGGCCGAGGATGCGCCGGATCTGATGGTGTCCATGGCGACCCTGACCGGCGCCGCGCGCGTCGCGGTGGGCCCCGATCTCGCGCCATATTATGCGGACGACTGCGCCCTGGTCGCAGCGCTCGAAGGCGCGGCGGCCAAAGTGGCCGATCCCGTCTGGCGCATGCCGTTCCACGCCCCCTACGAGGCCATGATCGAGCCCGGCATCGCCGATCTCGACAATGCTCCCTCGGGCGGGTTTGCCGGGTCGATCACCGCTGCGCTCTTCCTGCGGCGCTTCGCGGGGGATACCCGCTATGCGCATTTCGACATCTATGGCTGGAACCCCACCGCCGCGCCCGCCCGCCCCAAGGGCGGCGTGGGGATGGGCGCGCGCGCATTGCTGGCGGCACTGCCAGAGGCGCTGGATCTGTGAGCGATCCGCGCCTGACGCCCGCCAATGCGCGCGTTGCAGCGACGGCGCTGCGCGGCCATGTCGAGGCTGCGCAGTTTACCGACGGCGCGGCGCGGCAGGTCGCCGTCCCGGTTGCAGATTTGTCGCTCGCGCCGGGCGGCAAGCGGACGCGCCAGTGGCTGCTGGGCGCCCCGGTTACCTGCTACGAAATCCATGAGGGTCACGCCTTCGTGCAGGGTGAGGACGGATATGTGGGCTACCTGCCCGAGGCCGCGCTGAGAAGCGCCGCCACCCCCACCCATTGGGTGAGCGCGCGCTCAACCCATCTCTACCGCGCCCCCGATCTCAAATCGCCCGAGCGGGCAGCGCTAAGCCATCTCTCCCGCGTCGTGGTCACGCGACCGGCCGAGAACTGGGCCGAAACGCCCTTGGGCCATATTCCGTTGCAGCATCTCAGCCCCCTGCCGATGGCGCTGCCAGATCCCGTAGCCGTGGCCGAGACGTACCTTGGCACGCCCTATCTCTGGGGCGGCAACTCGGCCTTCGGCATCGACTGCTCCGGGCTCGTGCAGGCGGGCTGCCGCGCCTGCGGCATCCCTTGCCCCGGCGACAGTGACTTGCAAGAGGCGGCGCTGGGCCAGAACATACCTGAGGACGCGCCGCTGCAGCGCGGTGATCTGCTGTTCTGGCGCGGGCATGTTGCCTGGGTAATGGACCCCGCGCATATCCTTCATGCCAATGCCCATTCGATGAGCGTTGCGGTGGAGCCCTTGGAGGCCGCCATTGCCCGCATCGCGGCGCAGGGCGGTGGCCCTGTGACGGCACGCAAGCGCCTCTAGGCCCGCGCCAGCCCCTTCATCTTGGCAAAAATACTCAAATACCCGGTCAGACCGGCGGCAGAACCTTGCCCGGATTCATGATCCCGTTCGGATCAAGCGCCGCCTTGATCGCGCGCATGGCCGCCAGCACGGTGGGGCTTTTGTAGCGCGCCATGCTGGGCTGCTTGCTGAGGCCGATCCCGTGCTCGGCCGAGAAACTGCCGCCAAGCGCCAGCGCCGCATCTTCGACGGCATTACCGATCTCGGTGCAGAGCGCGGCATCGGGGCGCGTAGGAAACACGCCGAGGTGCAGATTGCCATCGCCAAGGTGCGCAACCGACACGTCGCGCGCGCCGGGATCGAGGCGGTCGATGATGGCGGCCACTTCGTCCAGAAACTCTTGCATGCGGTCGACGGGCACGGCGATGTCGCGGTCGGCATAGGGCTCGTGAAGGGTGATGACCTCGGCGGCGGCCTCGCGCCTTGCCCACATCTCGCTGCGCTGCCCCTCGTTCTGGGCCACCACGGCATCAAGGGTCGCGCCCTCTTCAAAGAGTGCGCCCAGCACTTCCTCCAGATGCGCGGCAATGGGGATCTGCCCGCTGGCATCCGGCTCGGCGTCGCGCGGCGCAATGGCGCCGACCTCGACAAGGATGTTCACGTCATGAAGCTCGTCGAAAGGTTCGCGATGCGCGGGCGACAGTTCCAGATAGGTTTCCATATAGGCGCGCGGCATGTACTCGAAGGCCTGCACGGCCCCGCCTGTTTCCTGTTGCAGACGGTTCAAGAGGTCCAGCGCGTCCGACACGCGCGGCACCGCGACCATCGCAGTGGCATTGGCCAGCGGCGCAGGGTGCAGCTTGATGACGGCGGCGGTGATGATGCCCAGCGTACCCTCGGCCCCGATCAGCAGATGGCGCAGATCGTAGCCGGAATTATCCTTGTGCAGCTGGCGCATCAGATCGACGATATCGCCATTGGGCATGACCGCCTCGATCCCGAGGCAAAGATCGCGCGTGTTGCCGTAACGCAGCACGTTAGAGCCGCCCGCATTCGTGGACAGCGCCCCGCCGATCATGGCCGAGCCGCGCGCGCCGAAAAAGAGCGGAAAGATCAGCCCGTGCTCGGCCACCGCATCGTGGATCGAGCTGAGGATCGCGCCTGCCTCGACGATGGCGATGCGCCCCGAGGGCCGGATTTCGCGGATCTTGTTCATCCGGGCGACAGAGAGCAGCAGTGCGCCCTCGGCCTCGGTCGCATGGG
The DNA here is from genome assembly GCF_043355935.2 of Roseovarius roseus. Lineage (NCBI taxonomy): Bacteria > Pseudomonadati > Pseudomonadota > Alphaproteobacteria > Rhodobacterales > Roseobacteraceae > Roseovarius > Roseovarius roseus. The sequence goes on from NZ_JBHFPE020000002.1 coordinate 220,861, forward strand.
TCAGCCCGGTATTGCCAGCCTGCGGCACGATAGGCGTGCCCGTCTCGTTCGCCAGCTTGACGATCTGCGATATCTCTTCGGTCGATCCGGGCCGCAGCACGGCCAGCGGCGTGCCGCGCTTGTGGCCCGACCAGTCGGCGTCGTAGCCGGCCATATCCGCCCCGGTCAGCACGTTGGCGGCGCCAATGATCTCGCGCAGTCTGTCCAGCATGTCTCAGAACGCCTTGAAGGTCAGGGTGGTCTCGGTCCGCTCGATATGCGGGATCTGCAGCAGGTTTTCATTGATGAATTTGCCTACATCCTCGCTGTCGGGGATGTAGAGCTTGAGCAGCAGATCGAACGGCCCAGAGGTCGAGTAAAGCTCGGAATGGACCTCGCGCAGGGCGATCTCCTCGGCCACCTTGTAGGAGGTGCCGGGCTTGCAGCGGATGTTCACGAAAACGCAGCGCATAGGGGTATCCTTCGTCGCTTGGGGTGGCTCAGAGGCTCATGTGCCGCGCGCGCGCGCCGCGCTCGATGGCGGCGGCATGCAACCGGTCGAGGTTCAGCTCGTAGCGGATTTCCTCCAGCAGACGCAGCTCGCTATCGCCCAGAACGCCATCGGCGGCGGCAACATCGCAGGCCAGCGCATAGGCCGTCTCGTAAAGGCGCTCGGGCAGGCTCTCGCGGATAAGGCCGAAAAGCGCGTCGAGGCCGTCCTCGTCGGAGAAGAGGTCGAACACGGTTTGCGCGACGATGTTGATGCGGTCCACGTCATAGGCGCCAAAGATCGGCAGGTTGTTTACCGCGCCCTCGATCTTGATCAGTTCGGCGGTGCGGATCTGCTCGTCCGAGGCGGAGACCGCGATCATGACGGCCACCAGGCAATCCTGGGCGCTCAGCGGGTGCGTCGCGGTGTCGTTCATCGAGTTTTCCTTTTCAATGACCGGAATTCTGCAAATCCGGGTGTTGCCGCGCAGATTATTGACGTTGGCGGTGCTCGGCAATAGGAAGCGGCGGACCTTTGCGCGCATCCGCGCACCGGCATGACCCTTGGAGAGACCCAATGTCCGATCTGCGCGACGCCGCGATGACCTCGAAAGCCTGGCCTTTTGAAGAAGCGCGCCGTTTGGTCAAACGGTACGAAAAGAAGGCGCCGGAAAAGGGCTATGTTCTTTTCGAGACGGGCTATGGTCCCTCGGGCCTGCCGCATATCGGCACGTTCGGCGAGGTGCTGCGCACCACGATGATCCGCCGCGCCTTCGAGGTGATCAGCGATATCCCGACCCGGCTGATCTGCTTTTCGGACGACCTGGATGGTATGCGCAAGGTGCCCGGCAATGTGCCCCAGCAAGAGATGCTGGCCGAGCATATGCATAAACCGCTGACCAGCGTGCCTGATCCCTTCGGCACGCATGAGAGTTTTGGACACCACAACAACGCGATGTTGCGCCGCTTTCTCGACACGTTCGGGTTCGAGTATGAATTCATCTCGGCGCGCGAATTCTATGCCTCGGGGCAGTTCGATGAGGTTCTCTGCCGTGCCGCCGAGCGGTATGACGACGTGATGAAGGTCATGATGAAATCGCTTCGCGAGGAGCGCCAGCAGACCTATTCGATCTTTCTGCCCATCCACCCCGAGACGGGGCGCGTCCAATATGTGCCGATGAAAAATGTGGATGCCGTCAATCACACAGTAACATTTGATGACGAGGATGGCCGGGAGTGGACGCTGCCGGTAACGGGCGGCAACGTGAAATTGCAGTGGAAGCCGGATTTCGGTGCCCGATGGGCTGCGCTGGATGTCGATTTCGAGATGTACGGCAAGGAGCACGCGACCAACACGGCGATTTACGACCGCATTTGCGAGATCCTCGGCGGTCGCAAGCCCGAGCATTTCACCTACGAGCTTTTTCTTGACGAGAATGGCCAGAAAATCTCGAAGTCTTCCGGCAACGGCATCTCGATCGACGAGTGGCTGACTTACGCCTCGACGGAATCGCTCAGCTACTTCATGTATGCCAAGCCGAAAACCGCCAAGCGCATGCATTTCGACGTGATCCCCAAGGCGGTGGACGAATATCACCAGCAGCTGCGCGCCTATCCCACGCAGGACGCGGCGCAGCAGGTCAATAACCCGGTCTTCCACATCCACCCCGAGGGTGTGCCAGAGAGCCGGATGGTCGTGCCGTTCTCCATGCTGCTCAACCTCGCGTCGGTCGCGGGCGCCGAGGAGAAAAGCCAGCTCTGGGGCTTTATCCAGCGTTATGCCTCCGAGGCGAGCGCCGAGACGAACCCCGACATGGACGCCGCCGTGGGCCATGCGCTGCGCTATTACGAGGACTTCGTGAAGCCTGCCAAGGTCTTTCGCGCGCCCACCGATCTGGAGCGCGAGGCGCTGGAGGATCTGCGCGATCAACTGGCCGCCTATGATGGCCCGCGCGATGATGAGGCGTTGCAATCCATCGTCTACGGCGTGGGCCGCGACCGGTTCGATCCACTGCGCGACTGGTTCAAGGCGCTCTATGAGGTGCTTCTCGGCGCGTCTCAGGGCCCGCGCTTCGGCGGATTCATCGCGCTTTACGGTGTGGATGAAACACGGCAGTTGATCGACGACGCGCTGGCTGGCAAGTTCGTCTGAAGCCGCTGCATTGCGCCATGTCAACGCGCGCAAGGGCCAAAGCGGTGCAGAATGAGGCAAAGGAGAACGCGATGAAACAGGCAGGGATTGCTGCAGGATTCGTGGCGCTGATCGCGCTTGCGGCCTGCATGGAAACGGCGTCGATGCCCGAAGCGGGCGAAGGACGCCAGCTATACGTCGAGAATTGCGCGCAATGCCACGGGCCGGTGGGCCGGGGTGATGGCCCATGGGCCAAGGGGATGACCCCTGCGCCCTCGGACCTGACGCAGCTTGCCGAGAACGGCGTCTTTCCCCGCACGCGGGTACTGTCGAGCATCGACGGCTATCACCGTGCACAGATGCCGGGCCAGCAGATGCCGGAATTCGGCGCGCTCTTGCAGGGTGAAACGGTGCCGGTCGATACAGGCGACGGCGTCATGACACCCACACCGCGCCCCTTGGCCGCGCTGCTGAGCTATCTGGAAAGCATTCAGGACGTCTGAGCCAGCCCTGCTTCGCACATCAACCTTTCGGCCTCCTCGGTCAGCAGGCGCTCTTCGCCCGCGCCGCTGACCGGCGTGCGCCCCGCCTCAAGGAAGAGCGGCGCTGCCAATGGCGTGACGCGCGGCAGGCGCATCAGGTCAATCCGGCCACCGATGCGCGCGATCATCTCTTCGATGCGGCCAAAATCGACAAGGCCGCGCATCGCCTCGGTTCGTGTGATGCGCAGCAGCAGGTGATCGGGGTCATATTTGACCAGCGTGTCATAGAGGATATCGGACGAAAATGTCGCCTGCCGCCCGGTCTTGCGTGCCTGCGGAAGGTTGCGCTGGATCAGCCCGGCAATGGTGGCCGAGGCGCGGAAGGTGCGTTTCATCACCGCATTGCCGGTCAGCCATTGATCCAAGCCCTCGCGCAGTGCCGCCCCGTCGAAAAGGGGCGCGGCATCGGTCAGCGGCTCCAGTCCCCAGATCAGCGTGGCATAATCGGTCGAGACAAAGCCGAGCGGATCGAGGCCCAGCTCCTCCATGCGTTTGGTGATAAGCAGGCCTAGTGTCTGCTGCGCGTTGCGCCCGGCAAAGCCATATATGCAGGCATGCTCGCGCCCCTCATGCGGGAAGCTTTCTATCAGAAGGCGGCCCGCTGTCGGCATCCGGCTCATGCGGCGCTGGAGGTGCAGCCAGTCGGCAGTGTGGCGGGGCAGGGCAGGCCAGTCCGGCTGCGCCAGCATGGCGATGACGCGCTGGCTGAGCTGCGTTGAGGTGGCAAATTTCGTGCCCGCAAAAGTCGCGATCTTGGGTTTTTTCCCGTCCGAGCGGCTGACTTCCAACGTCATCTCGCGCAGGGATTCATACCGCACGACCTGTCCGCCCATCAGGAAGGTATCGCCTGGGGTCAGCGTCGCGGCAAAGCCTTCCTCGATCTCGCCCAATGGCTTGCCGCCGCGATTGCGCTGCATGCGCACCTTCACGAGGTCGCTGTCCTGAATGGTGCCGATATTCATGCGGATGATCTGCGCCGAGCGTGGATCGCGCAACTGCCAGAGGCCCTCCCGCTGCACTAGACGCTGCCATTTGTCGTAGGCGCGCAGGGCATAACCGCCCGTCGCGCAGAAATCGAGACAGTCGTCGAATTCGGCGCGGGTTAGGGCCGCATAGGGACCGGCGGCGCGCACCTCGTCATAAAGCGCGTCCGCATCAAAGGGCCCCGAGCAGGCGGCGATCAGGATATGCTGGCAAAGCACATCGAGCGGGCCGGGCCCGCGCGGGTCGCCGTCCAGATCGCGCGCGCGGACGGCTTCCAATGCCGCGACACATTCGACCACCTCGAAACGGTTGGCGGGCACCAGAAGGGCCTTGGACGGCGCGTTATAGCGATGGTTCGCGCGCCCGATACGCTGGACCAGCCGCTTGACGTTCTTGGGCGCGCCGACCTGTATCACCAGATCCACATCGCCCCAGTCGATGCCGAGGTCCAGCGAGCCGGTGCAGACGATGGCCCTGAGGTCGCCGCGCTGCATCGCGCCCTCGACGCGCTGGCGCTGGCCCCGGTCGAGGCTGCCGTGGTGGATGCCGATGGCAAGGTTGCCGTCATTGGCCAGCCACAGGTTACGAAAGAAAATTTCAGCCTGCGCTCGGGTGTTGTGAAAGATGAGCGTGGTGTTATGCGCCTTGACCTGCTCCAGCACGGCCGGGATCGCATAGGCCGCGCCGCCGCCGGACCATGGGGGCGCTTCGGCGACTTCCAGCATTTCGATATCGGGCTCTGGGCCGGGGTCGGCCATGATGATCTCGCACGGGTCGGGATGACGGGCGAGGAAGCGCGCGATGGCGCCCGGATCCTCGACCGTGGCCGAGAGGCCCACCCGGCGCAGATTGGGGCAAAGCGCCTGCAAGCGGCTGAGCGCCAGCATCAGCTGATCGCCGCGTTTCGATTCAGCCAGTGCATGGATTTCGTCGACGACGACGCGCTGCAGGCCTTTAAAAATGCGCGGTGCATCTTCATAGGAAGTCAGCAGGGCAAGGCTCTCGGGGGTGGTCAGCAGGATATCGGGCGGATCGGCGCGCTGGCGACGCTTTTGCGTGTACGACGTGTCACCGGTGCGGTCCTCGATGCGGATGGGCAGGCCCATTTCCTCGACCGGCGTTGTCAGGTTGCGGCGGATGTCACTTGCCAGCGCCTTGAGCGGTGAGATGTAGAGCGTGTGCAGCCCCTCATGCCCGCCCTCTGACAGCTCCGCCAGCGTGGGCAGAAACCCGGCCAGCGTCTTGCCGCCGCCCGTGGGCGCGATCAGCAGCAGCGACGGATCGTGGCTACGCGCCAGCATCTCATGCTGGTGGGGATGCACCGACCAGCCGCGCGCGGTGAACCAGTCGGTGAATTTGGGGGGCAGAATGGTCATGCGGCCTATGTAGGGCGCGCCCCGGTTTTTCGCAGAGTTTCGCGAAAAATATCAGTTCACGATCTCGCTGTCTTCGACGAACATGTTGGCCCAGGCGCGGTCAATGAGTTCGGGGGTCATCTGGTAGGAGATGCCTTCGAATTCGCAAATCGAGATCATCTGGTCGATCAAGAAGACCGGCTGGTAGTTCGCATAGACATTGTCGATCTCGGGGTAGCGCTTTTTCAGCAGATGGACGAGGGCAGGCTCGCTGAGCGGCATCTGCTTCTTGCGGGCGACCATGGCGAAAATCTTGAGGAAGTCGGCCTGATTGGGGCCGTCGATCTTGATCTTGTAGAAGATACGGCGCAGCGCGGCCTGGTCGAAGATCTTGTTGGGGTGGAAGTTGGTCGAGAAGATCGCCAGCGTGTCGAAGGGCACCTCGAACTTTTCGCCTGACTGAAGCGCGAGGATATCCTTCGATTCCTCCAGCGGAACGATCCAGCGGTTGACCAGGTTCTGCGGTGGCTCGGCCTGGCGGCCAAGGTCGTCCACGATGAAGATGCCACCGGTCGATTTCAGCTGCAGCGACGCCTGATAGGTCCGCGCGGTCGGGTTGTAGACGAGGTCCAGCATGTCCAGCGTCAATTCACCGCCCGTGATGACGGTGGGCCGCTCGCAGCGCACATAGCGCGCATCGAAGGTGCGGCGGCGGCGCAGGCTATTGGGATCGTCGGCCTCGGCCTCGGCCTTGGAGTGGACGATGGGGTCATAGACGGTGATGACCTGACCGGCATATTCGATGGCCATCGGCACGAATATTTTGTCGCCCATCGCGTCACGTATACCGTTGGAGATACTGGATTTACCGTTGCCCGGAGGGCCATACATCAGGATCGAACGGCCCGCGCTGACGGCGGGGCCCAACTGATCCAGCAGGCTGGGCGGCAGGACCAGATGGCCCATCGCGCCGGTCAGCTGATCGCGGGTGATCTGGATGTTGCGGATCGACTGGCGCTTGACTTGCTCGGCATAGACGGCCAGCGGGACGGGCATAGGGCCGAAATATTCGGACTGGGCCAGCGCATCGAGCGCCCGCGCCTTGCCCGCATCGGTCAGCTGATAGCCCATCTCACTGCCAGAGGTCGCGCTCATCGTGCCGGTGGCCTCGATCAGCCGCTGCTCGCGCGCGAGGTCGACCAGCTCTTGCGTGACGGTGCGCGGCAGGCAGAGGGCGACCGCGATGTCGCTGACCAGATCGACATTCTTGCGAAAGATGGTCTTGAGCAGGATGTCCCGCATCATGACGATGCTCAGGCGCATATCCTCGATCGTGGTGGGCGGGGGCGGCGGCTGCACGCCCGGCTGCGGGGTCACTTGCATGTTCATCTGGGGACGGCCTCGGGATTTGCGGTCGGATTGGCAGGGATTTTGCCCGCAAATCTTGTGCAAATTATGGCCGCGGATGGGCGCCCGGGCGTCAGGCGCCGTTTAGCACGCCCTGCAACAGGTAGATCGCCAGCGCGCCGCCCAGCGACAGCCCCATGGGATACTTGCCTTCGCGGGTCCAACTGACCCAATGTGGGGCAAGGCGGCGCATGGGGCTGTGTTTGGCGATGCGGTGGATGACGTAGCCGAAAAAGCTTGTCGCGGCGAGGATCAGCAGCACCAGTTGCAGATCGCCGATGGCAATGAAGGGCGCGGCGGCGGCGGCGAATTTGGCATCGCCCGCCCCCAGTGCCCCGATCGCGTTCAGCGCGATCCCGGCCACCAGTACCACCACCAGATGCACCCAGCGCCACGCATAGACATCGAGGGGCAGCGCAATAAGGCCGATCACCAGGTAGACAGCGGCCAGCGTCATCACCGCTTTGTTCGGGATCTTCATGTGGCTCAGGTCGCTATAGGCCACCCAGATGCAGATCGGCAGCACGAAGGGCAGGAACCACGTCGCGGCGTAAGCGGTGATGAACATGGGCCTTTTCCCTCGCGGACCGGATCAGTTGATCACGTTGCCTTCCAGCGCACCAAGGCTGCGCGAGGCGGCCTCGAAATGCTGGGGATGGGTCTCAATGGCATCGCGGAGCAGGCCCTTGCCGGTCTCGACATCGCCCTGCTTGATCGCGGTCAGGCCCAGGGTATAGAGAAGCTCGGCCCGTTCGGTCTGGCTGACGGGCATCACGGGCACGGCATAGTTTCGCTGCGCCCCGCGTGCCAGAACAAGGTTGTTCTTGGCTGTGAAGAGCGAGGCATCCTGCCGGATCGCGTCGGAGAAGAGACGCTCGGCATCGGCGTAATCGCCGCGGCTCAGCTTGGAATAACCCCAGTTGTTCATGACATTGGCGGGCGTCGTCGTTAGACCCACGGCAATCTCGTAGAAACTGTCGGCCTTGGTCCAGTTCTTGTTGCTGTCGGCCACCATCGCCTCGAGGCGATAGCGTTTGAACGTCTCGTAGGTTGGCGGAATGGTGTTCAGCACCTCCTCTGCGCGATCCCATTCATTGTTGCGGATCAGCGCATCGGCCAGTTCGACCTTGTCCGCGTCGGTGGCCTCCTTGTGCTCGGTCACGTTTTTCCAGGCGGCGACGCCCTCGGTGCCGCGGCTGGCGCGCACAAGGCTCTGGGCAAGGCCGCGCTGAAGCTCGATCCGGTCCGGTTTTTCCGCCACGGTGCGCTGGAAATACGCCACGGCCTCATTCGCATCCGATGAGTTCAGCATCACATCGTTGAGATTGCTTTCGTCGATGACATTGACGCCCTGAAACTTGCGATCAACGTCTTCGGTCTTGGACTCGCCGCATCCGGACAGGAATACTGACCCTGCCGCGCAGAGCGATACTAGGATAGGGTGGCGCATTTTTGCGTCCTTTTACTGCCTTGCCTCGACTTGGTGTCACCCGCAACGCGTCCCCGTCCGCTATTGTATCGTGCGGATCAGGTAGTCGCTGCTTCCGCGGCGCACCAATTTGTAATCTTGCTCTTCGGCCTCAGCATAGACCGAATTATCCTGTTTTGCGAGGGCCAAGCGCAGATTGTCACGAATTGAGTCACTTTCGCCATTGTCCAGCGCATAGGCCCGCCGAAAGACCTGCTCGGCCTCGGCAATCTCGCCCTGTTCCATGAGGGTGACGCCCAGATTGTTCCACGCCTCGGGCGAGCGCTCGTCCTTTTCGACGGCCTCGCGGAGCAGCTCTTCGGCCTGCCCGACACGGCCAAGGCCGAGATACGCGCTGCCGAGGCCCAAGAGCACCTCGGAGGTCATGCCCTCATCGAGCGCGGCGCGCGAGAAGGATTTGATTGCCAGTTCATATTCGCCGGCGCTGATCAGGCGGTGGCCAACGGTGGTAGCATCGACGGCGGTGCCGGACCTGGCCACGCCGGGCGCAAAAGGGTTATCGCCCCCGCCCCTGTCAGAGCAGGCGGCGAGGGCAAGAAACATCGTCAAGATCGCAGAAATTCGCGTCATGGTATCCTGTGGACGGGGCGGGCCCTATTGCGACATCGCGTTCAATTCCATGATTCCCACGATGGAAGGCCCCACCAGAATGATGAGCAACGGCGGTACTGTAAGCATCATGGTCGCCAGTGTCATCTTTGTTGGCAGCTTGTTGGCCTTTTCTTCGGCGCGCATCACGCGCTTGTCCCGCATTTCGCCCGCATAGACGCGCAGGGCGTCGGCAATCGACGTGCCGAATGTCTGCGACTGGACCAGCACAGTGACGAAGCTGGAAATGTCCTGCACGCCGCAGCGCTCAGCCATCTCGTTGAGGACCGATGCCTTGTCGCGGCCTGCCTTGATCTGCTGGCTGACGATCAGATATTCCTCGGCGATGGCCGGAAAGGAGGCGCGGATCTCGTTCGCGACGCGGATGATCGACTGATCCAGCGACTGGCCCGCCTCGACGCAGACCAGCATCATGTCCAGACTGTCGGGAAAGCCGTCTGTGATCTCTTCCTGGCGCTGCTGCTGGCGCTTGGTCACCCAGTATTTGGGCGCCATGTAGCCAAGGCCGCCCGGGCCGAGGATGTAGAGGATGACCTGCGTCGTGCTCGTTTCGCCGCCGGCCTTGAAGAGAAAATAATAGATCATACCAAGGACAAGGCCGCCAACCCCGAGGGCGAATTGCGCAAAGTGAAAATAGCGCACGGCGTCGCGGTCGCGATAGCCGGCCTGCATCAGCTTCTTGCGCATGTCGCTCAGCTGTTTTTCGTCCTGCGGTTCGAGAAAGCCGGCGTATTTGTCCAGCTTTTCGTTCTTGGACCCGCGCAGCCGCTGCTGCTGGATACTGCCTGCGGCGCGGTTCTTCTGATCGCGCTTGAGCTTGTCGATCGGGTCTTCGGGTCGGTTCATGATCAGGATCAGCGTAATCGCGATCAAGAGAATCCCCAGCGTGCCCACGGCGATGATCGGGCCGAAAGGCCCCAGCGCGCCGGTCAGGATGTCATTGAGAAAGTCCATGGAATGATCCTTTTCAGACTTTGATGTTCACGAGGGCGCGCATGACAAAGAGGTTCACGGTCAGGAAGACGCCGACGATGAGGCATGCGGGAATGAAGAACGGGTGGTCCATGACATTGTCGTAGTAATTGGGCTCTAGGATCTGGATGCCGACCAATGCGAAGAGCGGAAAGCCCGACAGGAATTTGCCCGACCATTGCGCCTCGGCCGTGATCGCCTTGACGCGTCGGAACAGGCGGAACCGGGCGCGGATCACCTTGGCGAGGCCCGCGAGGATCTCGGCCAGGTTGCCGCCCGATTGCTGCTGAATCGTGACGGCCACGGCGAGAAAGCGCAGATCCTGCATTTCCAGCCGCTCGGCCATGTCCTTCAGCGCCTCGCCAACGTCGCGGCCATAAGCGGCCTCATCCGCGATGATGCCGAACTCGGTCGCCAGCGGATCGCCCACCTCGGTCGCAACGATGGAGATCGCCGAGGAGAACGGATGCCCCACCTTGAGCGAGCGCACCATGAGCTCGATCGCATCGGGAAGCTGCTCTTCCAGAAGAGACATGCGTTTCTTGGCCTTCATCGAAATCCACATGAAGATGCCGCCGACGCCCATGGCGATGGCTACGGCGGTGCGCACAGGCAGGGACGTGCCCGTGCCGACCGAAAGGCCGACAAAGGCCAGGACAGAGACAAGGGCCATGAGCATCATCAGCTGCTTGGGCGTAAAGGCGATGGCCGCCTTCTGCGCCTTGCTCGCCAGAATGGAATAGAGCGGGAAGCGGCGCGAGCGCAGATGCTGCTGCATCTCCTTGCGCAGCTTTTCCATCACCTCGTCGCGGCGGCCGCCCTTGTCCAGCATTTCCAGACGGCGGTTGACGCGATTGTTGAGGCTGATCGATTTGCCGAATACGGTCAGATAGATGCCTTCGACCAGCACGAGAACGCCGATAAAGATCAGACCGTAGATGATTGGCTCTGCACTGATGGTCATCTGGATTTACTCCGGTTTCACGGGTTCATAGATCGAGGCGGGCAGATCGTAGCCCCAGAGGCGGAACCGCTCGGAGAAGTTCGAGCGCACGCCGGTCGCGGTGAAATGGCCGATGATCTTGTTCTCGGGCGTGAGGCCGATCCGCTGAAAGCGGAACACCTCCTGCATCGAGATCACCTCGCCCTCCATGCCCGTCACCTCGGTGATCGAAGTCATGCGGCGGCTGCCGTCCTGCAGGCGGCTGGCCTGAACGATCAGATGCACAGCCGACGCGATCTGGCTGCGCACCGCCTTGAGCGGCATTTCGATACCCGCCATCGCCACCATGTTCTCAAGGCGGCTGATCCCGTCACGCGGGTTGTTCGCGTGGATCGTCGTCATCGAGCCGTCATGGCCGGTGTTCATGGCCTGAAGCATGTCGATGACTTCCTCGCCGCGCGTCTCGCCGACGATGATACGGTCGGGGCGCATCCGCAGCGCGTTCTTGAGGCAGTCGCGCGGGCTGACCTCGCCCTTGCCCTCGACGTTGGGCGGGCGTGATTCCATTCTGCCTACATGGATCTGCTGCAGTTGAAGTTCGGCCGTATCCTCGATCGTCAGGATGCGCTCGGCATTGTCGATGAAAGACGAGAGCGCGTTCAGAGTGGTCGTCTTGCCCGAGCCCGTTCCGCCCGAGACGATAATGTTGAGGCGGCAGGCCACGGCGGCTTGCAGATAGGCGGCCATCTCCTCGGAAAAGGCGCCGAAATTCACCAGATCGTCGATCCCCAGCTTGTCCTTTTTGAACTTACGAATGGACACGAGGCTGCCATCGACGGCCACAGGCGGCACCATCGCGTTGAAGCGGGAGCCATCGGCAAGGCGGGCGTCGACGTAAGGGTTCGATTCGTCCACGCGCCGACCCACGGCGCTGACGATCTTGTCGATGATCCGCAGGAGGTGCTTTTCATCCTTGAAGGTGACGTCCGAGAGCTCCAGCTTGCCGTCGCGCTCGATGAAGATCTGCTGCGGCCCGTTCACGAGGATATCGTTGACGGTGTCATCCTTTAGCAATGTCTCAAGCGGGCCGAGGCCGCGCACCTCGTCATAGAGCTCCTGCGTGAGCGTCATGCGGTCTTCGCGGTTCAGCACGATGCTACGCTCTTCCAGAACCTCGGCGGTGATCGCGCCGATCTCTTCGCGCAGGTCCTGCTCGGTCGCCTGGTCCAGCGCGCCGAGGTTCAGGTTGTCCAGAAGGGCGCGGTGCATGTCCAGCTTGATCTCGCCCAGGCGCTCCTTGCGCTTGCGCTCGCGGTCTTGCGGGCCGACATCCGCCTTGGCCGGGGCCGAAGGCCGGCGCAGGCTGGCTGCATTGGGCGCGGTCGCGCGCTGGCTGGTATCGGGCGCTGTTTTGGCGGCCGCGTCGGCGACAGCAGGCTTGACCGGGGTGGCCTGGCCGGGTGCGGGCTTCTTGTAACGTGAAAACATCTAATCGATACCTTTCTGCAGCACGCCTTACGCGGCTTCTGCGTCACTCTTGCTCAGCGCATGAAGCGAGGCCGCCAGTTTGGCGATCTCCTTGCGCAGGGGGTTCTTGGGGGCCGAGCTGGCCAGGGGCAGGCCATGGTCCGCCCCCTGGCTGACCGCCTTGCCGCCATCCGGCAGGTGCAGCTCGATCCCGATTTCGAGGCTTTCGGCCATCCGCTTGACCCGGCTCTTGCCGCTCATGTCGGTGAATTTTGGCGCACGGTTCATGCAGTAGCGCAGCCGCTCCAGCGGCAGATCCTCAGCCTTGAGCGCGCGCTTGAGCCGCAGCGTGTTCTGGGCCGAGCGCATGTCCATCTCGAGCGTCGCAAAATAGATCTGCGCGGCGCAGAGCACCGTTTCCGTCCATTGCACCAGCGTGGTGGGCATATCGACGATCACGTAGTCGAAGTGCCTGCGCGCCTGATCCAGAACGCGGGTCACGTCCTCTGGGGTGATGATGTCCAGCGGCAGCATCTCGGGCGGGGCGGTCAGCACCCAAAGGCGGTCCTGATAGCTGACCAGCGCCTGCTTGAAGATATCCTCGTCCATCGTCTCGGTGTCGGACCACATCTCGAAGACAGGCTCGCGGCGGGGCAGGTCGAGAAAGGTCGAGACCGAGCCGAATTGCAGCCCCAGATCCAGAATGCACACACGCGGCGCCTTGTCCTTGGACGCGCTTGCCAGCTCCCACGCGAGGTTTACGGCCAGTGTGGTCGCGCCGGTGCCGCCGGCAAGGCCATGCACGCCCAGCACTACGCCCTCGCCGCCCGTTGCGCGCGGCGCCGAGGTGACGCTGGCCATGGTTTCGGCGGGTTTGCGCAGCCTGTCGATGGCCGCCTGCAATTCGCCCTCGGGGAGGGGGTAGGGCACGAACTCGTCCGCGCCCTGGCGCAAGAGGCTATGCAAAGCGGCGGGGCTGACATCGTCGGCGATCAGGATCACCTTGATTTCCAGCTTCCCCGCCAGCGCGATGATGTCGCCTATCGTGCCCAGATCTTCTTCGTCATCCTCGTCTATGGCGATGGCGATGAATTCCAGTGACTGCGCCTCTAGCTGGCCCATGAAGGCCAGCGCCTCGGGAAAGCCCAGATCGCCCCACGCCTCGCCAACGGCCGTTTCCATGTCCTCGATCAGGAGGTCGAAATTGGTCACGTCACGGCTGATGGTGCACGCGACTAGCGGGCTTGCTTCGGGTGGATTGGTCGCACTGCTCATTGCGTTATCGTCCTATCTTGCGTGCCGCCCGCCGGGCCGACCTCCCGAAGGGGGCCGGCCTTGTGTGCGGAGGGGCACGATTGTCCGAATCCCGGCCTGCATGTGTGGCGCGGACCGGTTTTTCCTTGTGCCAAACTCACGGAAAATCTGGGCAACAATAGGGCCGCTTTATCGTAATTGTGCGTTCATACGCGCCGATCACGCCATCTTTGACGCTGACAAAGGACGCAGAGCATGGCGCCCGCGCACAAAAAGAACCCGCCGCGATGCGGCGGGTTTTGAGATGTCCCGGCAAGCCGGGCAGGGAGAAACCCGTATCTTCTGTCGCTACTCGGAGCCCAGAGAGGATTGTCCGGCCATGCTGATGTCGGGTGCGGGGACCGCACTGGAAATCGTTTCGCGGTAGATGACCTGGGCGTATTTGCCATCCAAAATCATCGGGTGCGACTTCACGAAGCCGGAAACCTCGGTCACGGTGCGCCGATTGCGCCGCTCGCGGCCCTGGGTGACGATCAGCGGCTGCGTCTCGCCGAAAGAGACGACGGCTTCAAGTCGTGAGCGGCTGATGCCGTGGCTTGTCAGGTAGTCGACGGCAGCGCGCGCGCGGCGCATGCCAAGATCCTTGTTGTATCCGTTGGGGCCGACCAGATCGGCATGCCCGTACACCTTGAAGCGCACTTCGGGGAATTGCCGGATCCAGGCGGCCTGCTTGCTCAGGGTGTCGCGCGCCGTGGCGTCAAGCTGAGCCGAATTGAAGGCAAAGTTGACCGTCGTCAGCACTTCTTTGGAGAACCGGTTGGACAGATTGTAGACATAGCCACGCTCGCCGGTCATCACTTGGATGTTTTGCATGTTGGCGTTGCCAAAATTGCCACCATCCACCGTTGCACCAGCCTCGTGGAAGTAGGATCGACGGGCGTTCGGATCGCCAGCGGCACACCCGGCCAAGGCCAGGATCGGTAGAATTAAAAGAGTGTTCCTCATGTTCCCCGCTCCCTGCATCAATCCATCACGTAGCCGTAAGAGCCACTGAAATCCTGTTTTGCCACTTCGCCGGCGCCGCCTGTTGTCGGGCGGGCATCACGGGCCACGCGGCCATTCAGGAACAGATCGGCCTCGGACGGCAGTTTGACCCGGTCGGTCGGCAGGGCCAGAGCCTCGCCGCGCGTCGGTGTGACCAGGTGTGCGGTCACGATAATGACCAGCTCGGTCTGCGAGCGCTCGTAATCGGCACTGCGGAAGAGCGCCCCGAGGACCGGAAGATCGCCCAGCCACGGGACCTGACCGTTATTGTCGCGGAAATCATCCTGCAGCAGGCCAGCGATGGCAAAGCTTTCGCCATCACGCAGCGCCACTGTCGTGGATGTCTCGCGCCGGCGGAAACCGGCAACGGAAAGAAGGCCGTTGGTAAAGCTGTTCGTACTGTCGATGGACGAAACTGCCGCTGCCATTTCCAAGTTGATGATTTGATCGTCCAGAACGCGCGGCACGAAATTCAGCTCGACGCCGAAGGGCTTGAACTCAATCGTGATCGCGCCGTCTTCCTGGCTGACCGGAATGGGATATTCTCCGCCAGCCAGAAACTTGGCTTCCTGACCTGAAAGAGCGGTCAGGTTCGGCTCGGCCAGGGTGCGTACGACGCCTTTTGTCTCCAGCGCCTGGAGCAGGATCCCGATCTGCGCCGACCCGGCGTTGAAGCCGAAGAAGGCCGCACCGTTATTCGTACCAAGGCTGTTGGAGCCCGGCGTGATGCCGCTGGGGGCCGCATTCGAGACCGCTCCGTTGGTGGCCACGCCCGCGCCCAGCCCCCCCGTCGACAGACCGTCGACGGACAGCGAGGTCGAGAGGCTCTTGGCGACGCTGCGCTGCATCTCGGCAAAGCGGACTTTCAGCATCACCTGCTGTTTGCCCGACACGCTCATCAGGTTCGAGACCCGCTCGGGCGCATAGCGTTCAGCCAGATCGAGTGCCCGCTGCAAGCGCGGTGTGCTGCTGACCGTTCCCGACAGAACGATACCGTCATTCGCGGTGCGCACCTCGATCTGTTCGTTCGGAAGGATCTGGCGCAGCCGCTCCTTGAACTCCGAGACGTCGGCGCTGACATTCACGTCAACATTGGCGATCAGCCGCCCGTTCTCGTCGAGCAGGGTCAGCGTCGTGCGCCCCGGCGATTTGCCCAGCACATAAATTGTGCGGTCCGAGAGGGTCGAGAAATCGGCAATTGCCGGATTCGCGATACTCAACTCGGCAAATGGCACATCGCTTTCAACCACGACCGCGCGGTTCATCGAAACGCTCAAATCTCTGCCTGTGCCCTTGCGCACGACCTGCAGACTCTCTGCATGGACGGGCGCCGGAGCACCGGAAATCGTCGCGGTCAGCCCCATCAGAGCCGCCGCAATAATATTCGTCATTTTCATGTGACCTGCCTTCCGATCACGCCTCGTTTTACGGGTCTTAACGCCCATGATTGCGGTCACTCTGCGTCACTTTTTTCTTTTTTTCAAGAATCAATGATACTTAGCTGATTTTTCTCTTAGCTGTTGTCAAAGTGGCGCACCATGCAAACGGGCGCCGCAAACGCGGCGCCCGAAATCATGCAAATGTTTTAAGGTGATTAGCGCTCAATTCGTGCAGGGAATCGGGGTCTCGATCACTTCACCGCCGCGGCGGGTCCGAATGGTGCAAATCTCGGCGCGCGGCGCGGCTTTGGGGGCAGGGGCCGCAGAAAGTCCCAGAAGCTGGCGCTGATCGACCTCGATCCGTTCGGCCACCACGTCGTCCTGAGTGCCCACAAGGCTGAGCGTCAGGCGGCCCGTCGCCTGGGCCTGTGCCAGTGCGGCGACCTGCTCGGGACGGACGACGACGGTGACGGTTTGTGCGATGCTTGCCTCTGTCATGTCGGAATTCGCCGACTGGTCGACAGCGATCAGTTGCACGGCCGTCTCGATCAGCTTGGTCACGTCACCCTCACTATCGCCTTCGGTGCGCACGTTGCCGCGGCCGATATTGCCCGTCCAGTAAACATCGACGCGGTCGCCAGGGCGCAAAAAGCCCGAGACGCCGCTCGTGCTATCGACCTTGATTGCAAAGGCGCGCATCCCGCGGCCCAGCTTGGCCGAAATCCCGGCATCCTGGCCGGGCGCTGTCACCTTGACGTTCAGGATAGCCTCGCCCTTCTCCATTGCGCGCAAGGCGGTGCGGGGTTCCGCATCACCCTTGGGAAAGAGCTCTTCTTCAGTGCGAAACACGCCCTCGGGCAGGGATGCCTCGGGAAAGGCGATCTTCTTGACATCCTTGGTCAGGACCCGCTCGCCGTATTCCAGGGTGCGGTTCGCGATATACACATCGACCGTCTTGATGGGGTCGGGCCGCGATTTGCGCTCCTGCTCCAACTGGGTCTGATATGCTTCGATGTAGCTTTTCGCCATGTAAACGGCAAAGCCGGCCAATGCGACACCGACAACGAGAACTAGTCCGAAAATAAGACGCATGGCGATTCCTTTCGATTATCTCCCGGATGGCGCGCAAAAAGGCGGCTCGTCTAGGAGGGTGAGTAATCAGACTCGGCTCATTGGCACGGGCTGGGGAGGCTTGCGGCTCTCGCCCCCCCCCCCTTAATCAGGTGCGACGCCGGCAACCTCCGTGGCCTCGATCCCGATGCCAATATCCGTTGATAAGGTCGTCACAGCAGTCCGTGCTGATGCAATAGCCGCGACGCCAAGGCCGACAACTGCAGCCGTCAGGACGACCCAATCTACAGTGACTGCACCACTTTCGTCACGGAGCCAGGATTTGATGAACTTTGACATAACGTACTCGCTCTTTTTGCTTGATATGAAGTTGCGAGTGCAACGCGTGCGCGAGCGATCGATTGCGGGCGACACCTCGCCTATACTCTTTGGGGCCAAAGAGCCGCAAATCGAAGACTTGCGGCTCCCTTAGCTAGGTGTATCAACACAGTTTCTTTACGGAACGACGGGGGCTGCAGGCTCTTCCGGTGCGCCAACGTCCGTGTCAGTCACGCCGGTCGCGATGTTGGTTGCCAACGTGCCGACCGAGGTACGGACGGTGCCGACGGCCACAACGCCCAGGCCAACCACGGCTGCGGTCAGAACGACCCAGTCAACGGTCACGGCGCCATCTTCGTCTGCACGGAAATTCTTGATGAAATTGATCATGTGTTGTCCCTCCAAAGGATCATAAGATTACTCAGGTTTCTCACCGCTTTGCTGGTCTGGGCCGCCTCTCTCTGTTGGCCCTCAGCGCCTCGGATGAATAGTTTTTGCCGGTCAATGAAGGCACAAATTGGGCGCGATTGGACCGATTTTGGCGCAACGCGTTTTTTATGACGGACGGATATGTAACGTTCTGAAAAATAATGATTTAAAAATTAAGAAAACCTTCATTTCGATGGTTTACCTTGCCTGGAATGACGCTTTGAAAGGCGGATTCGCAGCTTGGGACTGGTGCGAAAGGCGATTCTTTGCGATGATTTGCGCAAAATAGCGATAACGCAGACAGGCAAATTTCCCGTGCGACAGTTCCTTGCCCCCCTGATGGCAGCCCTGCTGCTGTGCCATGTCCCCATGGCACAGGCCGAGCCTGCGCCTTTTCCCGAATTTACATTCAAGATGGGCAAGCCGCCAAAGAAGGGCACGGCCAAGCGGATCACGGTCCAGATCGAGCCGGGAGACCAGCCGGCACCGGCCCCCAGCACCAAGCGCGGCGAGGATGCCGAAGCTGTGCCCGCGGTCCCGGCGGTGCGCGGCGCCAGCTATGGCTGGTTCTGGGACCGTGTGCCGCCCGGCTATGCCGATGCGGGCACCGTGCGCTTTGACGAGGCGCTGGGCGTGCTGGCCAAGCCGCCCGAAGGCATGCCCGCGCCGCGCTATCGTCTGCAGGACATGCAGGAGATCGCGATTGCCCAGGGGCAGAACATCCTGAAGGCGACGATCGGCACGGACGTGTCACCCGCGCTTGTTCTGGCGGTGATCGCGGTCGAGTCGGGCGGGCGCCGCACGGCAGTCAGCAACAAGGGCGCGCAAGGCCTGATGCAGCTGATCCCCGATACCGCCGCGCGGTTCGGCGTGACGGACAGCCTTTCGGAGGCCGAGAACATCCGGGGCGGCGTCGCATATCTCGATTGGCTGCTCAAGGAATTCAAGGGTGATCCCATCCTGGCGCTGGCCGGCTACAACGCGGGAGAGAATGCGGTCAAGGCCAACAAGGGCGTGCCGCCCTACGCCGAGACGCGCGACTATGTCCCAAAGGTCCTGGCCGCATATGACCTCGCACGCGGGCTGTGCAAGACGCGGCCCAACTTCATCTCGGATGGATGTGCCCTGAACATGGCGATGGCGAACTGAAAAGGGCGGCGCCGTCCGGCACCGCCCTGATTTCAGAGCGCCAAGAAAATTAGAATTTTCTTGGCAAAACTCCTCAAGGATTTTTGATTTCGCCTCAGACGAGCGTTGCCTCGGTCGCGGCGCGGATCTCGTCCTCGGTGACGCCTTCAGCACATTCGACGATGCGAAGGCCGCCCTCGACCACGTCGAGCACACCCAGATTGGTGATGATGCGGTCCACGACGCCCGTGCCGGTCAGGGGCAGCGAGCATTCCTTGAGCAATTTGCTGTCACCCGCCTTGTTGGTATGGTCCATCACGACGATGACCTTGCCAACGCCTGCGACCAGATCCATCGCGCCGCCCATGCCCTTGACGAGCTTGCCGGGGATCATCCAGTTGGCCAGATCGCCATTCTCGGCCACTTCCATCGCGCCCAGAATCGCGGCCGCGATCTTGCCGCCCCGGATCATGCCAAAGCTGGTGGCTGAATCGAAGTAGGAGGTGCGGTTCAACTCGGTGATGGTTTGCTTGCCGGCGTTGATGAGGTCGGGATCCTCTTCCCCCTCATAGGGAAAGGCGCCCATGCCCAGCATCCCGTTCTCGGATTGCAGAGTGATCTCCTTGTCGCCGACATAATTGGCGACCAGCGTCGGAATGCCGATACCGAGGTTCACATACATGCCGTCTTCCAGCTCCTGCGCAGCGCGCTCGGCCATTTGGTTGCGGTCCCAAGGCATCAGGCTTCCTCCCTCTTGCGTGTGGTGCGCTGCTCTATCCGTTTCTCGTGCTCGCCCTGAATGAGGCGGTGCACATAGATGCCGGGCAGGTGGATGTGATCGGGATCAAGGCTGCCGCGCGGGACGATCTCCTCGACCTCGGCGACGCAGACCTTGCCGCACATGGCAGCAGGCGGGTTGAAGTTGCGCGCGGTCTTGCGAAAGATCAGGTTGCCGGTGTCATCGGCCTTCCACGCCTTGACGACGGAAAGATCAGCCACGATACCACGTTCGAGAATATAGGTCTCGCCGTCGAAGTCCTTGTGTTCCTTGCCCTCAGCTACCTGCGTGCCGACGCCGGTTTTAGTGTAGAAGCCGGGAATGCCCGCGCCGCCGGCGCGCATGCGCTCGGCCAGGGTGCCTTGGGGATTGAATTCGATTTCCAGCTCGCCGGCCAGGTATTGGCGCATGAACTCGGCATTCTCGCCGACATACGAGCTCATCATCTTCTTGACCTGGCGCGTCTGCAGTAGGATGCCGATGCCGAAATCATCGACGCCCGCATTGTTGCTGGCAAAGGTCAGATCCTTTGCGCCATGTTCCTTGATCGCCTGAAGCAGCAATTCGGGAATGCCGCACAGGCCAAATCCGCCCGCGGCGATGGTCATGCCATCCTGCAGCAGCCCCTCCAGCGCCTCGGTCGCGTTCGCGTACACTTTTTTCATGAATACCCCCTTTTGAGCACGGTTCGTCCGGTTGTGGGCAGCAGCGCCAAAAGAGTCAATGCGTGCGGCAACGCCAGCCCTGTATCGTAAAGGGGTAGAGGGCGAGTCCGGCCCCGCAGGGCCGGATGCAATTCAGATGACGCGGACTTGAGTGCCCACCGGCGTGATCGCGAAAAGCTCTTCGATCTTCTGATTGTAGAGCCCGATGCAGCCAGACGATGACTTGCGTCCGATCTTGCGCGTGTCATGCGTGCCATGGATCAGATAGGCGGGCCAAGACAGGTACATGGCGTGCGTGCCCAGCGGATTGCCCGGTCCGGCCGGCATGAAATCGGGCAGGCTGGGGTCGCGCGCCTTCATGTTGGCGGTCGGTGTCCAGGTGGGGCCAACCTTCTTGCGCACGATCTTGGTATAGCCGGTGCGCGTCAACTCGTCGGTCATGGGCACGGATGTCGGATAGACGCGGTAATCGGTCCCGTCCGAGTTCCAGTAATGCAGCGCGCGCGAGCCGGTATCGCAGACGATGGCGCCGCTGCCCAGCGAATCAAAATGGTCCTGCCAGTTCTGGATCGCAAAGGCAGATGCGTTGCGGCGGGTGCCCTCAGCATCCTGCGCGCGCAGGATTCCGGGGGTGGCAAGGGTAGTTATTGCGGCGGCGCCGCCAATCAGTGCGGCGCGGCGGCTGAGACCTGAAGTCTTCATAGCTCTTATCCTTTCGATTTCGGTGGCAAAAAGGATGCCTTTGCAACCTTACATGGATATTAATGCCGCCAATCTCCAATAACAAAGATGTGTACCGGCTTTTCGACGCGATCCGGCGGTTGGCGCTACCCCTTGCTGGCGGCCTTGCTGGCCGTCTTGGGCGCTGCTTTCTTGGTGGTCGCCTTGGCGGCGGGCTTCTTGGCCGCGGCTTTCTTGGGGGCAGCTTTCTTCTTGGCGGGTGCCTTCTTGCCCTTGCCGGACTTGGCGGCTTTCTCGGCGATCAGTTCGACGGCCATGGCGACGGTGACATCCTCAGGCTCGGTGCCCTTGGGGATGGTCGCGTTGATCTTCTCCCATTTGATATAGGGTCCGTAGCGCCCTTCCATGACGTTCATCGCGCCACCGCTCTCGGGATGCTCGCCCAACTCCTTGAGGGGCTTGGCAGTCGCGCGGCCCGCGCCGCGACTGGCCAGCTTTTGCGCCAGCACCTCGACCGCGCGGTTCATGCCGATGGTAAAGACCTCATCGACTTCCTTGAGGTTCGCATAGAGCTTGCCATGCTTGACGAAGGGGCCATAGCGCCCGATGCCGGCCTCGATCATCTCGCCGTCCTCAGGATGCGGTCCCACTTCGCGCGGCAGGCTCAGCAGCGTCAGCGCCTTTTCAAGGTCCATCGCATCCGGCGTCCAGCCCTTGGGCAGGGAGGCGCGGGGAGGCTTCTTGTTTTCCTCGGTCGCCTCGCCGCGCTGGACATAGGGGCCGAACCGGCCTGAGCGCAGGGAGATCTCGTCGCCAGTGTCCTCGCCCAGCACGCGGTCGCCCGCCTCGGCGGCATCGCTGCCGATGGGGCGGGTATAGCGGCATTCAGGATAGTTGCCGCAGCCGACGAACCCGCCGGATTTCGACGTCTTGAGGTGCAGCTTGCCCTCACCGCAAA
Source organism: Roseovarius roseus (assembly GCF_043355935.2). NCBI lineage: Bacteria > Pseudomonadati > Pseudomonadota > Alphaproteobacteria > Rhodobacterales > Roseobacteraceae > Roseovarius > Roseovarius roseus. The sequence goes on from NZ_JBHFPE020000002.1 coordinate 242,933, forward strand.
GCGGGCAGATACGCGGATCGCTGCCATCCTCGCGCGGCGGGTAGAGCGTGGGCGCCAGCGCATCGTCCAGCACATCGAGAACCTCGGAGATGCGCAGCTCGGACGTCTCTGCGATGGCGGCCGAGAAATCGCGCCAGAAGCGGGTCAGGATATCCTTCCAGTCGGCATCGCCGGCGCTGACATGGTCCAGATCCTGCTCGAGATCGGCAGTGAATTCATAGCCGACATATTTCTTGAAGAAATTGAGCAGGAAGATCGTGACGATGCGTCCCTTGTCCTCGGGGATCAGGCGGTTGCCGTCCTTGCGGACATATTCGCGGTCCTGAATCGTGGTGACGATGCTGGCATAGGTCGAGGGGCGGCCGATGCCCAGCTCTTCCATCCGCTTGACCAGCGTCGCCTCGGTGTAGCGCGGCGGCGGCTGCGTGTGCGACTGCAGGCCAAGAACGGCAGCATTCTCGGCAAGGATGGCGGCGTCATGGCGGACCATGCCCTTGGCGCTGTCCTCGACCACGCTGTCCGACTTGTCGGCCTTGGCGAACTGATCGCGTAGGCCCGACTTGCCGAAGGCGGCCTTGTCGCCCTCGGAGATCTGCGGCAGGCGGGCATCGTCCCCACCCTCGTCCACATCGTCGCGGCCTTCCTCGTAGACGCGGAGGAAGCCGTCAAAAAGCACGACCTGGCCCGTCGCGCGCAGGCCGACCTGGCCATCATCCGAGCCGATCTCTACCGTCGTACGCTCCAGCCGGGCACCGGCCATCTGGCAGGCCAGCGTTCGCTTCCAGATCAGATCGTAAAGGCGCGCCTGATCGCGATCGCTGATCTTCAGCGCGGCGGCGTCCTTGTCCATTTCGGTGGGGCGGATACATTCGTGCGCCTCTTGGGCGTTCTTGGCCTTGTTCTTGTAGATGCGCGGCTCGGCCGGCACATAATCCTTGCCGTAGCGGTCGGCGATGGCCTCGCGTGCGGCGGTCACGGCCTCGGGGGCCATGTCGATACCGTCGGTCCGCATGTAAGTGATATAGCCGGCCTCATAGAGGCGCTGCGCCGCGCTCATCGTCTGGCGCGCGCCCATGCCGAACTTGCGGCTGGCCTCCTGCTGCAGCGTCGATGTCATGAAGGGGGCCGAGGGATTCCGGCTGGCGGGCTTGGCCTCGACCGAGATGACTTTCAGCGCACGGGACGACACCGCCTGCACCGCCATCTCGGCCTGCGTGGCGTTTGCCAGATCGAACTTCTCCAGCTTTTTGCCCGCCAGCGTGGTCAGCCGCGCCTCGTATTCCTGGCCTCTCGGCGTGCTCAGCAGCGCCTTGACGGACCAGTATTCGCGGGGGTTGAATGCCTCGATCTCCATCTCGCGCTCGACGATGAGGCGCAGGCAGACCGATTGCACACGCCCCGCCGACTTCGCGCCGGGCAATTTGCGCCACAGAACCGGGCTGAGGTTGAAGCCTACGAGGTAGTCGAGCGCGCGGCGCGCCAAATAGGCCTCAACCAGCGGCGCATCGACCTGGCGGGGATTGGCCATCGCTTCGGTCACGGCGGCCTTGGTGATCGCGTTGAAGACAACGCGGCTGACGGGTGTATCCTTATTGATCGCCTTGCGCTTGCGCAGCGCCTCTTCCAGGTGCCAGCTGATCGCCTCACCCTCGCGGTCGGGGTCAGTCGCGAGGATCAGCGCGTTGTCATTGGCCAGCGCATCGGCGATCGCCTTGACGTGTTTGCGGCTGTCGGTGCCGATCTCCCATGTCATGTCAAAGCCGTTCTCGGGATCGACCGAGCCATCCTTGGGAGGCAGGTCGCGCACATGGCCGTAGGATGCCAGCACCGTGTAGTCAGGGCCGAGATACTTGTTGATGGTCTTGGCCTTGGCGGGAGATTCGACGACGACAACGGGCATGAAATTCCTTCTCACTCTCTCGTTTCGACTGCGGTCTGACGCTGTGATCAGTCGAAAAGCAGTGCATTATGTAGGCGCGGCAACACGGATCGCAAACGGCCGAATCCCGGAGTTTTCGCCAAAGGCAGGGCCGGGGGCGCTTATGGCGGCGCAACATGTGGCGGCGCAAGAGGGATTGTCAATGACGGGCAAAGCCCCGCCGGGGCGGGCGGTAAAGCCACACCGTTTGTCACCGGGGCAAGCGGGGTGTCATTCAGCCAGCGATAAAAGACCGCCCGCCTGCCGCCTGATGCGCCCGTCCAGTTCCAGGTCGATCAGCGCAGGGGCAACGCTGCGCACCGGTGCCTGCAGGTCACGGATCAACTGGTCCTCGGCCAAAGGGGAGGGACCGAGCCGATCCAGAATGCGCCTGTGCAGATCTGCCGTCTCACCTAGGCTGCGCTTTTCATCCGCTGCTGGCGGTATCATATCCAGAAGAGACGGGGCCGGTGCGGGCACGGCGACCGCAGGCAGCGCCTCGATGACGTCGGCAGCGCTGCGCACCAGGCGCGCGCCGTCGCGGATCAGCATGTTGCATCCCGCGGCGCGGGCATCGAAGGGGTGGCCCGGCACGGCCAGAACTTCGCGCCCTTGATCCAGCGCATTGCGTGCGGTGATAAGCGAGCCGGATTTGGCCGCTGCCTCGACGACGATGACGACGCCCGCAAGGCCGCTGATGATGCGGTTGCGGCGGGGAAAATGCCGCGCCTGGGGCACCGTGCCCATCGGCATCTCGGACAGACGCACACCGCAGCGCAGAATGTCATTGCCCAGTTGTGCGTTCTCGGCGGGGTAGAGCACGTCTACACCGCCTGCCATGACGGCGATCGTGCCGCCCTCGACCGTGGCGGAGTGCGCGGCGGTGTCGACACCGCGCGCAAGGCCCGAGACGACGACATAGCCCGCCTTCGACAGGTCCGTCGCCAGCGCGCGCGCCATCCGCGTACCAAGGGAGGACGCGTTGCGCGCGCCCACCATGGCGACCTTGGGCCGTGCCAGCGCGCCAAGATCGCCCATCGCCCAAAGGATCGGGGGGGGATCGGGAATATCGCGCAGCGCATCGGGATAAAGCGGATCGGTCACAAAGAGCAGCCGCGCCCCCGCCATCTGCGCGGCCCGCATTTCGGCCAGCACGACGCCTTCGGGGCAGACCGAGTAATCCTCAATCCCGGCGGCCCTGGCCACCTCGGGCAGCGCCTTCAGCGCAGCCTGGGCGGTGCCGTGTTCGGCCAGCAGCCGATAGAAGGTCGCGACCCCAACGCGCCGCGAGCGCAAGAGACGAAGCCACGACACCCGATCATCTTCCGTGGTGGGTGGGAGTGGGGGGTGAGTGGAAGGATGTGTTTCCTCGGACATCATGGCTCCGCCTGCTTGCAGAATCATGTGTAGCGCACGGCTGGTTAACAACGCGTAAACCAAAACTCCTTTAGCGGAGCGCGGTCGTCGCCACGGGGGCGCTCATGGCTTCATCTTGGCAAAAATACTCGATTCCCGCTCTGCGCATGCGCATAAGCCGGATTTGAAAGCTCAACTGCCCGAGCCGCCTACCGTCAATCCACCGATCATCACGGTCGGCTGCCCCACGCCCACAGGCACCCATTGGCCCGCCTTGCCGCAATTACCCATGCCCGGATCCAGCGCCATGTCATTGCCAAGCGCGCGGATCTGCTGCAGCGCCGTTGCGCCGTCGCCGATCAATGTCGCGCCCTTCACCGGGGCGCCCACCTGTCCGTTCTGCACGCGGTAGGCCTCGGTGCAGGAAAAGACGAACTTGCCGTTGGTGATGTCCACCTGGCCACCGCCGAAACCGACGGCATAGATCCCGTCCTTCAGATTCGCCACGATATCGCCAGGCGCGGCGTCGCCGCCCAGCATGTAGGTGTTGGTCATGCGTGGCATCGGTGCATGGGCATAGCTTTCGCGGCGGCCATTTCCGGTCGCCTCGACCCCCATCAGGCGCGCGTTCTGGCGGTCCTGCATGTAGCCGACCAGGATACCATCCTCGATCAGAACGTTGCGGCGCGAAGGCGTGCCTTCGTCGTCGATTGTAATACTGCCGCGCCGGTCCGGAATCGTCCCATCGTCCAGCACGGTCACGCCGGGGGCGGCAATGCGCTGGCCCATCAGCCCGGCAAAAGCCGAGGCGCCCTTGCGGTTGAAATCCCCTTCGAGGCCGTGGCCGATCGCTTCGTGCAGCAGGATGCCGGGCCATCCGGGGCCAAGGACGACGTCCATCACGCCCGCCGGGGCCGGAACCGCGCGCAGGTTGACCAGCGCGATGCGCAGCGCCTCGCGCGCCTTGCCCTGCCAATCTTCGGGCGCGATCAGCCCTTCGAGGCCAACGCGCCCTCCGCCCCCGGCGGTGCCTTGCTCGCGGCGGCCATTTTCTTCGACGATGACTGACACGTTGACGCGCGTCATGGGCCGCACGTCGCGCAGATGGGTGCCATCCGGGCGCAGGATTTCCACCTCCTGGCAGGAGGCAGCGATGACGGCGGTCACCTGAACCACGCGCGGGTCCAGATCTCGAGCGAAGGCGTCGATCTCGCGCAGGGTCTCGATCTTGACCGGAAAGGCGGCGCCCGCGATGGGATCGACATCCGTATAAAGGTGCCGGTTGGTCGCCTGCGGCGGGGCCGCCATCACGCCGCCGCCATCGCCCACGGCCAGCCGTGCCGTGTCGACCGCGCGGCCCAAAGCCGCCTCTGTGATGTCCGAGCCATGCGCATAGCCCACCGCGTCGCCGCGCACGGCGCGCAGGCCGAACCCCTCGCCTGCGTCGTAGCTGGCCGTCTTGATCCGGCCATCGTCAAAGACCAGCGCCTCGCTGCGGGCGCGCTCGAGAAAGAGCTCGCCATCGTCGGCGCCCTCGGTGGCGCGGGCCAGCTGGGCCAGCGCAGCGTCCTTGTCCAGATTGTCCTCGAACGGGCGAAAGGGGGTGCCGGTCATGTGATGTGTCCTGATTTCCTGAGTCCTTGGTGCCTATATGGCGCCGCATCCCCGGTATTTCGATGCCCGCGCCGTCAGCGGCGGCCATCCTTGTGCGATTGAGGCATTGGAGCGCGCAGTTTTTTGATCTAAATCAAACAAAGCGTCCGTTTGCCGCAACCGTCATTCTTGTCTCACGGCAAGATATATGTTTTTAACTGCTACAGATACAACGGGGCCGCGCCCCGGCAGGACGGCGTGCCGCCCGCGCAATGATATATCCGCTTCAACCGATCAAGGTGCCCTAATGCGATACATTTCCTCTTTGCTTGCCACGATGGCGGCAGTTTCCGCCCTTCCCGCGCTGGCGCAGGACAATCTTGAGATCGTGGGCAAGCCGACGCAGGGCGGGATGGGATTCCAGCCCGCCGCGACCGAGCTGGCAAGCGATCTGCAATGGCTGGACGGCATGGTGCTGATCATCATCACGGCGATCACCCTGTTGGTCACAGGTCTGATCATCTTCGCGATGATCCGCTACAATCGCAAGGTCAACCCGAACCCGGCCAAGTTCACCCATAACTCGCCGGTCGAGATCGCATGGACCGTGGTGCCGATCCTCATCCTGGTTTTCATCGGGGCTTTCTCGCTGCCGGTTCTGTTCAAGCAGCAGGAAATCCCCGAGGCGGATATCAACATCAAGGTGACCGGCTACCAGTGGTACTGGGGTTACGAGTATACCGATCACGATTTCGGCTTCCAAAGCTTCATGATCGGTGAGGGCAAGGTTCTCAACGACGAGGTCATCGCCGAGCTTCAGGAGGCAGGCTACACCGCCGACGAGTTCAAGCTGGCCACCGACACCGCCGTCGTCGTGCCGGTCGGCAAGACCGTTGTCATGCAGGTCACCGGCGCGGACGTGATCCACAGCTGGACCATCCCCGCCTTCGGCGTGAAGCAGGACGCCGTTCCCGGCCGCCTGGCGCAGCTGTGGTTCAAGGCCGAGCGTGAGGGCGTCTACTTTGGCCAGTGCAGCGAGCTGTGCGGCAAAGACCACGCCTACATGCCGATCACCGTCAAAGTCGTGAGCCAGGAGGCGTATGACGCCTGGCTGGAAGGCGCGATCGCCGAATATGCCAGCCTGCCCGCCCAGCCCGGCGATGCGCGGGACGCGTACAAGGTCGCCTCGGCGCAATAATACGGGCCGAAGGGCCGCAATTTCGCCCGTCCCGCGCAATCGGGGCGGGCGGCTGCCATCTGATTATAGCCAGCAGGGCCCGCATCCGCGCCGCCCGCGACCGGAGTTCGACATGAGCGACGCAAGCCTTGACGCCAGCACAGCCAAGACCCGATCCGCACAGCCGCAGGACGCCGGGTTTTCGGACTTCTTCGCGCTGCTGAAGCCGCGCGTCATGTCCCTGGTGGTGTTCACGGCGCTGGTCGGCCTTCTGGCCGCGCCGGTCGGGGTGAATCCTGTTGTCGGCTTTACCGCCATCCTCTTCATCGCCATCGGCGGGGGCGCGTCGGGCGCGCTGAACATGTGGTGGGATGCCGATATCGACCGCATCATGAAGCGCACCAAGGGCCGCCCCATCCCCGCAGGCCGCATCACAGAGAACGAAGCCTTCGGTTTCGGCGTCGCGCTGTCGGGGATCTCGGTCGTCATGCTGGGCCTCGCGACCAATTTCGTCGCGGCGGGGCTGCTGGCCTTCACCATCTTCTTCTACGTCGTGATCTACTCGATGTGGCTCAAGCGGTGGACGCCGCAGAACATCGTGATCGGAGGCGCCGCGGGGGCCTTCCCTCCGATGATCGGCTGGGCAGCCGCCACCGGCACTGTCACCATCGAATCGGTGCTGATGTTCGCGCTGATCTTCATGTGGACGCCGCCGCATTTCTGGGCGCTCGCGCTGTTCATGAAGTCCGACTATGACGAGGCGGGCGTGCCCATGCTGACCTCGACCCATGGCCGCCGCGTGACGCGCAATCACATTCTCGCCTACACGCTTCTGCTTGCCCCGGTCTCTTTCGGGCTGCTCTTCACCTCGATCGGCGGGCCTGCCTACCTTGTGGCCGCGGTCTTGCTCAATGCGCTCTTTCTGCGCGGTGCATGGCGGATCTGGCGCCGGGACGAGGATGCGGCCAAGGCCGATAACTACGCGGTTGAGAAGACGGTGTTCAAGCATTCGCTCTACTACCTCTTTGGCCTCTTCGTCGCGATCCTGATCGACGCGACCGTGCGCAGCACCGGCGTCATCGCAGTGGGCGGTCTGGGCGTCTGGGGTCTTTGATGGCGTTTTTCCGCAAGAATCACGAGATGCATACCCGCCGGTTCAGCCGCAATCTGGGGCTGGGCCTGGTGCTGGCAGCTTTTGTCACATTGGTTTTTGGCCTGACAATTGCCAAGGTAGGTCAGGATGAGTTTGCTATTCCTGAGACTGCAAAGGGGGTTGGCTATGGCGAATGAGGAAAACCCGCGGCCCAAGGGCACCAGAAAGACCGTGCTTCAACTGGTCGGCGTCGTGATCACGATGGGCGCGCTGGCTTGGGCGTCGGTGCCGTTCTACGACTGGTTCTGCCGCGTCACCGGCTTTGGCGGTGTGACCGGCGTCGCGCAGGGCGATTCCGATACCATTCTGGATCAGACGATCAAGGTCCGCTTTGACGGCAGCCTGTCGCGCGACATGCCGTGGGAATTCACCCCCATGCAGCGCGAGATGGAGATCCGCATCGGCGAGACCGGGCTAGCCTTCTATGAGGCCTATAATCCCACCGACAAACCCATTGCGGGGCAGGCGTCCTACAACGTCACGCCCTACGAGGCCGGCGGATTCTTTGAAAAGATCGAGTGCTTCTGCTTTACCGAGCAGGTGCTGCAACCCGGCGAGCGCGTCGAGATGCCCGTGACCTTCTTTGTCGATCCCGAGATAGTCGAGGACCGTGATGCGAAATACACACATACCATCACGCTGTCTTATACATTCTATCAGATCGACCTGCCCGAGCAGCAAGCCGCACTTGCGAATGATACTGAAACGGGTAGAACCGTGAACTAATGCGGCTGGACCTGCCCTTGGCCAAGGGTCCGGCCACCACACAACGATAAGCCCGTCCACGAGGGAAGCTGACATGGCACATGAAAAGAACCACGACTATCACATCCTGGCCCCGTCCGTCTGGCCCCTTCTGGGCGCTGTCGCGGCCTTCATCATGCTCTTCGGCGCGGTGCTCTGGATGTCCCCCTCGGTCGAGAACAACCAGCCGTGGATGTTCCTCGTCGGCTTCGTCGGCGTTCTTTACACCATGTATGGCTGGTGGTCCGAAACGGTGGCCGAAAACCAGGTCGGCGATCACACGCCCGTTGTGCGCATCGGCCTGCGCTACGGCTTCATCCTGTTCATCATGTCCGAGGTCATGTTCTTCGCCGCGTGGTTCTGGAGCTTCTTCAAGCATGCCCTGTACCCGATGGGCGAGTTTTCCCCGGCCATCGATGGCGTCTGGCCCCCCGCAGGCATCGAGACGTTCGATCCGTGGCACCTGCCGCTGATCAACACGCTGATCCTGCTCTGCTCGGGCGCGGCGGCAACTTGGGCACACCATGCGCTGGTCCATGAGAACAACCGTGAAGACATGAAGAAGGGCCTGCTTCTGGCCGTCGCTCTGGGCGTGCTCTTCACTTTCTTCCAAGCCTATGAATACAGCCACGCGGCGTTCGGTTTCTCGGGCAATATTTATGGCGCGAACTTCTTCATGGCCACAGGCTTTCACGGCGCGCATGTGATCATCGGAACCATCTTCCTGTTCATCTGCTACCTGCGCACGGTCAAGGGCCACTTCACCCCTGACAACCATGTCGGCTTCGAAGCGGCGGCCTGGTATTGGCATTTCGTCGATGTCGTCTGGCTGTTCCTCTTCGCGGCGATCTATATCTGGGGCCAGTAAGGCTCAGGCCCGCGCCCCGGACGCGTCCCCCGGGGCCATCGAAAGCAAGGCTGAAATGCGGGGGGTAAGCCTTCCGCATTTTTCGCTTGGTAAGGGAAATTTTCATGCGGCGGCTGCTGGTGCCATTGTTGATCGGTGTGATCGGGACGGGCATTCTCATCGGTCTCGGGACGTGGCAGGTGCAAAGGCTGGCCTGGAAAGAGGGCATCCTGGCCACCATCGACGCCCGCCTCGCCGCCGCGCCTGCCGATCTGCCGGCCGAGCCTGACGCGGAGGCGGACAAATACATGCCCGTCGCGGTGGAGGGCACGCTGATGCCGGCCGAGCTGCACGTGTTGGTCGGCGCCAAGGATCTGGGCGCGGGATACCGCTTGATCCAAGCCTTTGAAACCGGCGGGCGCCGCATCATGGTGGACCGCGGCCTTGTCCCGCTCGAGGCGAAGGACGCCCAGCGCGAGGGGGGCAGGGCGCGCCTCATCGGCAATCTGCACTGGCCCGAGGAAGTCGATAGCTACACCCCCGCGCCGGACGAGGGCCGCGGCATCTGGTTTGCCCGCGACGTGCCCGCCATGGCCAAGGCGCTAGGGACCGAGCCCGTATTGCTGGTCGTGCGCCGCCAGGAGGCCGGGCCGGGGGGCGAGATCACCGCATTGCCGGTGGACACCGCCGCGATTTCGAACAATCACCTGCAATATGCGATCACCTGGTTTTCCTTGGCCGCGATCTGGCTGATGATGACGGGGTATCTGATCTGGCGCGTGACGCGCCGGAGTGAGACAGAAGGCTAGGCCATGAAATACGTATCCACGCGGGGACAGGCCCCGATCTTGAGTTTCGAAGAAGCGATGCTGACGGGCCTTGCGCGCGATGGCGGGCTCTACCTGCCCGAGACGATCCCGCAGATGTCGCACGCGGATATCGCCGCGCTGGCAGGTCTCAGCTATGAGGAGGCGGCGTTTCGCGTGATGCGCCCCTTCATCGGCGATGCCTTCACCGATACCGAGTTTCAGGACATAATCGCGCGCGCCTATGCGGGCTTTGCCCATGCTGCGCGCGCGCCGCTGGTGCAACTGGCGCCGGGCCATCACCTGCTGGAGCTCTTCCACGGCCCCACGCTCGCGTTCAAGGATTTCGCGATGCAGTTGATTGGTCAGCTCTTCGAGGCGTCGCTGACGCGCAATGGCCGCCGCGTCTGCATCGTGGGCGCCACCAGCGGCGATACCGGCTCGGCGGCGATTGATGCGTTTCGCGGGCTGGAGGCGGTGGATGTCTTCATCCTCTACCCGCATGGCCGCGTCAGCGAGGTGCAGCGCCGCCAGATGAGCACGCCCTCCGAGCCCAATGTCCATGCCCTCGCGATGGAGGGGCATTTCGACGATTGCCAGGCCCGCGTGAAGGACATGTTCAACGATTTCGAGTTCCGCGATGCCGTCAGCCTTGCGGGCGTCAACTCGATCAACTGGGCGCGCGTGCTGGCGCAGGTGGTCTACTACTTCACGTCTGCCGTCTCGCTCGGTGCACCGCATCGCAAGGTCAGCTTTACCGTCCCCACGGGCAATTTCGGGGACATCTTTGCCGGCTACATTGCCAAGCGCATGGGCCTGCCCATCGACCGGCTGGTCGTGGCGACCAATCAGAACGATATCCTGCACCGCTGCCTCTCGGGCGGGGACTACACCCCCGATGGCGTCATCCCCTCGATCAGCCCGTCGATGGATATCCAGGTGTCGTCGAATTTCGAGCGCGCGCTGTTCGAGGCGTATGGCCGCGACGCAAACGCCACCGCGCAGCTGATGGACGAACTGAAGGCGGGCGGGTTCACCGTCAGCCAGGGCGCGCTCGAGGCGCTGCGCGAGACGTTCGATTCGGGGCGCTGCGACGAGGATCAGACGCGCGCAGCGATCAAGCGCACATGGGAGACGACCGGCGAATTGCTCTGCCCCCACAGCGCCATAGGCGTGCATGTGGCCGAAGAGCATTTGACCCCCGGCGTGCCCATGATCACGCTGGCCACCGCGCATCCCGCCAAATTTCCCGCGGCGGTCGAGGAGGCGAGCGGTCAGCACCCCCCCTTGCCCTCGCATATGGCGGACCTTTATGACCGTGAGGAACGGATCACCGAGGTATCAAACGACCTCGCCGCCATCGAATCCCTTATCAAAGAACGGACCGCGCATTGAGCGTCAATCTCACCACACTTCCTAACGGCTTTCGCATCGTGACCGAGAACATGCCGGGTCTGCAATCCGCGGCCATCGGCGTCTGGGTGCTGGCCGGCGCGCGCAACGAGTTGCCGCAACAGAACGGCATCGCGCATTTTCTGGAACACATGGCCTTCAAGGGCACCGGGCGGCGCAACGCACTGCAGATCGCCGAGGCGATCGAGGACGTGGGCGGCTATATCAACGCCTATACCAGCCGCGAAGTCACTGCTTATTACGCGCGCGTCCTCAAGGAGGATGTGCCCCTCGCGCTGGACGTGGTGGGCGATATCCTGCGCAATTCGGTGTTCGATGCGTCCGAGATCGAGACCGAGCGCGGCGTGATCCTGCAGGAGATCGGTCAGGCGCTGGACACGCCCGACGACATCATCTTCGACTGGTTGCAGGAAAAAGCATATCCGGATCATCCCCTTGGCCGCGCAATCCTCGGCCAGCACGAGGGCGTGGCGCGCTTTCAGCGCGACGACCTGACCGGGTTTGTCGATCAGCATTACAATCCCGGCCAGATGGTGCTGTCGGCGGCGGGCGCCGTCGATCACGACGCGCTGGTCAAGGCCGCCGAGGCGATGTTTGGCGACATGGCCGCCAAGGAGGTGCAGGTGGCGCCCCGCGCGCAGTTTCGCGGCGGCGAAAGCCGGACGGTCAAGGTGCTGGAGCAGGCGCATATGGCGCTGGCGTTCGAATCGCCCGACTACGGCGATCCCGCGATCCATGCGGCGCAGATCTATTCCACCGCTCTCGGGGGCAGCATGTCCTCGCGCCTTTTCCAGGAGATCCGGGAAAAGCGCGGCCTTTGCTACACGATCTACGCGCAGGCTGGCGCCTATGCGGATACGGGCATGATGACGATCTACGCTGGCACCTCCGGCGATCAGATGGCGGGCCTCGCCGAGATCACTATCGACGAAATGAAGCGCGCCGCCGAGGACATGCGCCCGGACGAGATCGAGCGTGCCCGCGCCCAGATGAAGGCGGGTCTGCTGATGGGGCTCGAGAGCCCCTCGAACCGGGCCGAGCGTCTTGCGCGCATGATCCAGATCTGGGGCCGTGTGCCCGGTGTCGAGGAGGTGGTCGAAAAGATCGACGCCGTGACGCTGGGGGACGTGCGCGCCATTGCCGAGCAGACGGCCGCACGCGCCCCCGCCGCGCTGGCGCTTTATGGTCCGGTCGAGGCTGCGCCGACGCTGGAGGCCCTGCAGACACGGCGCGCTGCGTGATGTTGCTGACGCGGCGCAGGATCCGGATCGAGACCGAGCGGATGAGCCTGCGTCAGCCGGTGATGACCGATTTTCGCGACTGGTCGCACCTGCGCAACGTCAGCGCCGATTTTCTCACCCCGTGGGAGCCGACCTGGGCCGCGGATCACCTCTCGCGCAAGGGGTTCACCAACCGCGTTTACTGGGCGCAGCGCAGCATCACAGGCGGCACGGCGCTGCCGCTCTTCCTGATCCGGCGCAGCGATGAGCGCCTTTTGGGTGCGATTACCCTCGACAATATCCGGCGCGGTCCCAGCCAGTCGGGCACGCTGGGCTATTGGATCGGTGAGGCCTATGCGCGGCAGGGCTACATGCGTGAGGCGATCCCGGCGATGGTTCATTACGCGTTCGACCGGCTGGACCTCAGCCGGATTGAGGCCGCATGCCTGCCCTCCAACGCCGCGTCGCGCGGGCTGCTGGAGAAATGCGGCTTCAAATATGAGGGCGTCGCGCAAAGCTATCTGCAGATTGCCGGGCGCTGGCGCACCCATGTCCTCTACGCCGCGCTGCGCCATGACCGGCGCGGGCGCAGTGACGCCGGACTTTGATGCGGGTTATTGCTACTTGCGCCACTGCGGGCCGGCGCTAGGCTCTGGCGCATGACAGATACAGCCTCGTTCATCGCCCGCCTGACTTTTGCATTGCCCGCCGCAGCGCTGCGCGAGGTCGCCCCGCATTACCTGGCGGAGCCGCGAGGGCGCTGGAACGGCCATGCCTGCGCGGTCGTCGCGCCCGCTACTGCCGAGGAGGCCGCCAGTGCCATCCGGCTGGCGGGCGAGGCGGGCGTGCCCGTGATTCCCTATGGCGGTGGCACGGGTCTTGTCGGGGGGCAGGTAGCGCAGGGTGGGGCCGCGCCGCTGCTGATCAGCCTCGAGCGGATGACGAGGGTCCGCGAGGTTTACCCGGACGAGAACGTGATGATCGTCGAGGCGGGCGCGATCCTGTCGGATGTGCATGACGCGGCTGCAGCGGTGGATCGCCTCTTTCCGCTCAGTATCGCAGCCAAGGGCAGTGCGCGGATCGGCGGGCTGCTGGCGACCAATGCGGGCGGCGTCAATGTGCTGCGCTACGGCAATGCGCGCGATCTTTGCCTCGGCCTTGAGGCGGTGATGCCATCGGGTGAGATCTGGCACGGGCTGAAGCGCCTGCGGAAGGACAATACCGGCTATGATTTGCGTAATTTGCTCATCGGCTCCGAAGGCACGCTGGGCCTGATCACGGCGGCGACGTTGAAACTTGCCCCGCGCCCGGCGGGCGAGGGGACGGCGCTGATGGTGGTGGACGGCCCCGCCGCCGCGCTGAAACTGTTGGCGATGGCGCGGGATCACATGGGCGAGGGCGTCAGCGCGTTCGAGCTGATGCACCGGCAGGGCCTCGATTTCCTGGCCGAGACGATGCCGCAGGTGCGGCAGCCCTGGGCCGAGCCGCCCGAGTGGTTCGTGCTGATCGATGTCGGGCTGGCGCGCGGGCTGGACCCGGCGGAGGCGCTGGAGGCGCTCTTTGGCGATGCGCTGGAGGCAGGGCTGGTCAGCGACGGGCTGATCGCGCAGTCCGAAGCGCAGCGAAGCGAGTTCTGGAACATCCGCGAATCTGTGCCCGAGGCCAACCGCCATGTCGGCGCCGTCAGCTCGCACGACGTGTCGCTGCCCTTGGGCGCAATCGCCGAATTTGTGGCGGTGGCGCCGGATGCGCTGGCCCGGATCGGCGCGTTTCGCATCAATTGCTTCGGCCATCTGGGCGACGGCAACCTGCATTACAACGTTTTTCCCATGCCGGGCCGCAGCCGCGCCGATCACGAGGATCAGCGCGACGCGATCAAGCGGGCGCTGCATGATCTGGTCGATGCGATGGGCGGATCGGTCAGCGCCGAGCATGGAATCGGGCGGCTCAAGGTCGACGATCTGGAGCTCTATGGTGATCCGGCCAAACTGGCTGCGATGCGCCGGATCAAGGCTGCGCTTGACCCTCAGGGTATCATGAATCCCGGCGCGGTGCTGCGCGGCTAAGCGCCGTCTGAGGCCTGACACCGCATGAAAAAAGCGAGCCTGAAGGCTCGCTTTCATATTTCCTGCAAGGGCTTGGCTTACTGCCAATTCACTTCGTTGAAGATCGCCTGCGCCTGCTTGGCATTGGCCGAGAAGGCCGAGGTCGGGGTGGTGCTGTCGGCTTTGAACTTGCCAAGACGCTCGGTCACCTCGTTCGATGGCACGCTCTCGACTGCCGGATACTCGTTGTTCTGGTTGGCGAAATGCTGCTGTGCGAAATCGCTGGTCAGGAATTTCAGCAGCGTTTTTGCCTCTTCCGGATTCGGCGCGGATTTTGCAATGGCAGCGGCGGTCAGGTTCACGTGCGCGCCGCGCCCGTCCTGATTGGGCCAGACCCAACCGATATTGTCCATGCCTGAGCTCAGACCTTCGACATCCTCCTCGAAGCCGCGCAGGAAGTAGTAATGGTTGGCGACCGCGATATCGCACTCGCCCGAGACAAGGCCGCGCAGCTGGTCGGTATCACCGCCCTGGGGCGCGCGCGCCATGTTCTCGACGACGCCCGCGGCCCATTCCTTGGCCGCCTCGGCGCCATCCGCCTCGATGATCGAGGCCAGCAGCGACTGGTTGTAGACGTTCGAGGAGGAGCGAATGCAAATCCGGCCCTTGTATTCTGGATCGGCCAGCGCCTCGTAGGTCTGCGGCGGAGTTTCGACGCGGTCCTTGGCGTAGAAAATGATGCGCGCGCGCTGGCTGACGCCGAACCACAGATCGTCCGGGTGGCGCAGATATTCGGGCACGGCGGAGTCGATCGCGTCCGATGCATAGGGCTGCAGGATGCCCGCCTCTTCGGCGCGCGACATACGGCCTGCATCGACGGTGATGAACACATCCGCCGGGCTGTTGTCGCCCTCGGCCTCAAGGCGCGCGATCAACTCATCGGCCTTGCCCTCGATGCGGTTGACGGTGATGCCCGTCTGCTTGGTAAACTCCTCGTAGAGGGCGTCGTCACTGTCATAGTGGCGCGAGGAATAGACATTGACCTCAGCAGCCATCGCGGTGCCCGCGAGGGCGATCAGCGACGTGGCAGCGGCAAGGCGCGCGGCGATTCTAGGTAGCATGCGGATGGTCCTTTTAAATCCGACGGTTTTGATAAGCTACCTCTCGCTATTCTGACAAAAAGAGTCAAGAGGGGATTAGCGCGCAGACCGGCTTGCACCGGCGGCAATTCGTCCTCATTCTGCCAGCCAGACCGTGGGGGCGGTCGTATCAAGGGAGGTCGCAATGACATTTGCCGTGCGCCAGGATGCGCTGGACATTCAGAATGAGATGCTCTGGGAGGCGCGCGAGCGGCCAGCGACTATCCACGCTATGCTGGCCGAAACGGCGCGCGCGTATCCGGAGCGGCCTGCCATCAGCTATCAGCTGACCGCAGGGCCGCGCGATCCGGCGCAAACCCTGAAATGGGCAGAATTCCATGCAGAAGTCTGCCGCGCGGCGAATCTCTTCCGCAGCCTCGGCGTGCGTGAGGGCGACGCGGTTGCGCTGATCCTGCCCAACAGCATCGAGACGGCGGCGGCCACGCTGGGCGCGATGATTGCGGGCATCGTGGCACCGATCAATCCGCTTCTGGAGCCGGAACAGATTGCCGCCCTCCTACGCGAGACGCAGGCGCGCGTCGTCGTGACGCTCAAGGCGTTTCCCAAGACCGATATCAGCGCCAAGACCGCCGAGGCCGTACGCCATGCGCCGAGGGTTGGCACAGTTCTGGAGGTGGACCTGAACCGCTACCTGCGCCCGCCGAAAAGCTGGCTGGTCCCGTTCCTGCGCCCGCGCGACACCGGCACGCACCGCGCCGATGTGCTGACCTATCACAAGGAGGTGGCGCGCCAGCCCAAGACACTGACCTTCGAGGATGGGGGCGAGGACCGCGTCGCCGCCTATTTCCACACCGGCGGCACCACCGGCATGCCCAAGATGGCGCAGCACCGCTATGACGGCATGGTCTATAACGGCTGGATCGGGCACCGCCTGCTCTTTGACGAGACAGACGTGCTGATGTGTCCGCTGCCGCTCTTCCACGTATTCGCCTGCCATGTCGTGATGATGTCCTCGCTGAAATCCGGCGCGCATCTGATTTTGCCGACACCTGCGGGCTATCGCGGGGATGGTGTGATCGGCAATTTCTGGAAGCTTTGCGAGCGCTGGGGCGTGACCTTTGTCATCACAGTGCCCACCGCCGTCGCGGCGCTGATGCAGCGCAAGGTGGATGCGGATCTGAGCCGAGTCAAGAATGCCTTCTCGGGCAGCGCGCCCATGCCGCTCGAGCTCTTCAAGCGGTTCGAGAGCGCGACGGGCATGACCGTGATCGAAGGCTATGGCCTGACCGAGGCGACATGCCTCGTCTCCTGCAACCCGCCCGCGGGGAAAAAGAAGGTCGGCTCAGTCGGTATCCCGTTCCCGCATACGGATGTGCGTATCATCCACGCGACGGATGATGGCCCGCTCAACTGCGGACCCGATGAGGTGGGCGAGATTTGCATCAACAGCCCCGGCGTCTATGTGGGCAACACCTACACCGATTCCGCGCGTAATCGCGATCTTTTCCATGGCGAGCATCTGCGCACCGGCGATCTGGGCCGGATCGACGAGGATGGCTATCTGTGGATCACCGGCCGCGCCAAGGATCTCATCATTCGCGGCGGCCACAATATCGACCCCGCCGATATCGAAGAGGCGCTGATGGGGCATCCTGACGTCGCAGGTGCGGGCGCGATCGGTCAGCCCGATGCCCATGCGGGCGAGTTACCTTGCGCCTATGTCGAACTGGTAGAGGGCGGCAGTGCGACGTCGGAGGAGCTGCTGGAGCATTGCCGCCAGCGCGTGCGCGAACGGGCCGCCGTGCCGAAACATATCGAGATACTGGACGAGTTGCCCAAGACTGCCGTCGGCAAGGTTTTCAAGCCGGACCTGCGCAAGCGTGCCATCACGCGCATCTATGATGCCGCCCTGTGCGAGGCTGGCAGTGACGCGCGCGTCGAGAAGGTCGTCGATGACAAGAAACGCGGCCTTGTCGCGCAGATTTCCGGCGATGGCAGCGACGAGCGTGTCGCCAGCGCGCTGGGCGAATTCACCCGGCCCTGGGAATGGGCCGACACCGCGCAAAGCGCCTCCAGCAAGGAGTCCTGACAATGACCAAGCCGACGTTCCGCATCGATCCCGATCCCGCCATGCAGCCCTCGGCCCTGACCGGCGCCGAAGCTTTTA
The DNA here is from genome assembly GCF_043355935.2 of Roseovarius roseus. Classification (NCBI taxonomy): domain Bacteria; kingdom Pseudomonadati; phylum Pseudomonadota; class Alphaproteobacteria; order Rhodobacterales; family Roseobacteraceae; genus Roseovarius; species Roseovarius roseus. Next base: position 260,472 of record NZ_JBHFPE020000002.1, read on the forward strand.
CGAGCGAGGATCACTCGGAAGGCAACCACACCCATTTCGAGACCCCGGATGAGAGCATATCCGTGGGCACGTGGGACTGCGCGCCCTGCCGCGAAGTGGTGGATGCTTGGCCGGTGCACGAGATGATGACCGTGGTTGAGGGGGCCGTGACCCTGACGCATGAGGACGGGCGCCGCGAAAGCTTTGGCCCCGGCGATACGTTCTACATCGCCAAGGGTCAGCACGTGGTCTGGGAGATCACAGAAAAGCTGCGCAAGATGTACATGATCGTCACCTGAGGCGGCCCCAAGGGTTTCTTCGAAAACCCTTGGGTAGATTTTTCATGGATAAATCTTGTCGCGCAGGGGTCAGCCGATATCCTTGTAGCTGACCTCGGGGGTGTCCTTGCCCGCCTTCTCGCGGCGCACGATCAGACGGCTCAGCGCGTGGACATAGGCCTTGGCCGAAGCGACGACGGTGTCGGTATCCGCCGATTGCCCTGTCACGATACGCCCACCTTCTTCCATGCGCACGCTGACCGTTGCCTGCGCGTCGGTGCCTTCGGTCACCGCATGCACTTGGTAAAGCTGCAGGCGCGCATCATGCGGAAAGAGGTTCTTGACCGCGTTGAAGCTGGCATCGACCGGCCCGTCGCCGGTGGCCTCCGTGCTGTGCGGGACGCCGTCGATCTCCATGGTCAGCGCCGCGCTTTGCGGGCCTTCTGTGCCGCAGACGACGCGCAGGGATTTAATGACAAGGCGGTTTTCATCCTCGGCGGCCTCGGTGGTGGCCAGCGCGATGAGATCCTCGTCATAGACCTCCTTCTTGCGGTCGGCCAATTCCTTGAACCGCACGAACACGTCGTTCAGCTGGTTTTCGGCCAACTCATAGCCCAGATCCTTCAGCTTCGAGCGCAGCGCGGCGCGGCCCGAATGCTTGCCCATGACGATATTCGTCTCGGCAAGGCCGACATCGGCGGGGCGCATGATCTCGAAGGTTTCGGCGTTTTTCAGCATCCCGTCCTGATGGATGCCGGATTCGTGCGCAAAGGCGTTCTTGCCCACGATCGCCTTGTTGAACTGCACGGCAAAGCCGCTGACCGTGGCGACGCGGCGCGAGATGTTCATGATCTTGGTCGTGTCGATGCCGGTCTGGAACGGCATGATATCGCCGCGCACCTTCATCGCCATGACGACCTCTTCCAGCGCCGTGTTGCCCGCACGCTCGCCCAGACCGTTGATCGTGCATTCGATCTGCCGCGCGCCGCCCTCAACGGCGGCAAGGGAATTGGCCGTCGCCATGCCCAGATCGTTGTGGCAATGCGTGGCAAAGATAATCTCATCGGCCCCCGGCACCTCGGCGATCAGGCGACGGATCAGGTCGGCGGATTCGACGGGGGCGGTGTACCCGACAGTATCGGGGATATTGACCGTGGTTGCGCCCGCCTTGATGGCAATCTCGACGGTGCGGCGCAGGTAATCCCATTCGGTCCGGGTCGCGTCCATCGGCGACCATTGCACGTTGTCGCAAAGGTTGCGCGCGTGGGTCACCGTCTCGTGGATGCGCTCGGCCATCTCGTCCTGGGTCAGGTTTGGGATGGCGCGGTGAAGGGGCGAGGTGCCGATGAAGGTATGGATGCGCGGCTGACGCGCATGGCGAACCGCCTCCCAGCAACGGTCGATATCCTTGAGGTTGGCGCGCGCGAGCCCACAGATCACTGCGTCCTTGCTGCGCTTGGCAATCTCGCTGACGGCGCGGAAATCGCCCTCGGAGGCAATGGGAAAGCCCGCCTCGATGATATCGACGCCCATCTCATCGAGCAGCTGCGCGATCTCCAGCTTCTCGGCATGGGTCATGGTTGCGCCGGGGCTTTGCTCGCCGTCGCGCAGCGTGGTGTCGAAGATGTAGACGCGGTCTTTGGTGCTATCTGTCATGGTTCTGTTCCGTCTCAAATGTGGTCTTTGGCGGCTGCAGGCGCGCCGCTGGTTCCGGTATTGGGCTCACCCATGGGCTCGATCAGCAGGACATGCGCCTCGGCCTCGGCGCGGGGGCGGTGCACCGTCCCCGCAGGCACGATCAGCATCTCGCCGGGGCCGAAGGTCACGTTGTCCGCGCCGTCGAAATCCATCACCACCTCGCCCGCGAGGACGAGAAAGAAATCATCCGTCTCCGCATGGCTGTGATAAGGAAACTCGCCCTGAAATTTGACGACCATCACGTCGTTGCCATTATAGCTGGCCACAATCTTGGGGTCCCAATGGGTGCCGATTTGCGCCAGCTTGGCGGCAAGATTGATCTTTTGCATGGTCTTCGGTCCTGATGCTAACCCGGGTGAAATTTCCGGCGCGCTATGGCACATCCCCTGAGCGCTCGCGCCGGACCGGCACGCTCAGAGGCGGCTTAGCAGCAGGCGCGCAGCAACCAGCACATGGCGGGGGCCATGTGCGAGGGACGTGATATGCTGCGTCATCGTCATGGGCGCCACGTTACGCAAAGCGCGCCGCGATGAAAAGGCGGTTTTTTGCGTGCGCGCCGTTGAAGGCGCGGGCGCGGCTTCTACCATCAGGTCCATGACACACAGATCCCTCATCATCGGCGCCTCGGGCGGTATCGGCAGCGCGATCACCGCGCGTCTCAAGGAAAACGGCAGCGACGTGACAACGCTTTCGCGCAGCGAGGATGGCCTCGACGTGACGGACGAGGCGAGTGTCGCGGAGTGCATGAAGAAGGCCGAGGGCGAGTTTCAGTTGATCTTCGTGGCCACCGGCGCACTTGAGATTGACGGCGCCGAGCCGGAAAAGGCGCTGAAGGACGTGAGCGCCAAGGCGATGGCGGATCAGTTCGCGGTCAATTGCATCGGGCCGTCGCTGGTGATGAAACATGCGCTGCCGATGTTGCCGCGCAAGGGGCCGTCCTGCTTTGCCGCGCTGTCGGCGCGGGTGGGGTCCATTGGCGACAACCAGATCGGCGGCTGGTATTCCTACCGCACAGTCAAGGCCGCGCTAAACCAGATGATCCACGGCGCCGCGATCGAGCTGAAGCGCACCCACCCCGAGGCGATCTGCGTTGCGCTGCACCCCGGCACCGTGGCCACGGATTTCACTGCCAAATACGCCGGCCGTCACAAGACGACCCCGCCGGGCGAGGCCGCGCATAACCTCTTGAGCGTGCTCGAAGGGCTGGGGCCTGACGACACTGGCCTCTTCTTTGATTGGCAGGGCGAGCGCGTCGAGTGGTAGCGCCGCGCCTGATCCTGGTGCTGGGCGACCAACTGAGCGAAGGTTTGTCCGCGCTGCGCGAGGCCGATAAGGCGCGCGATGTCGTCGTGATGGCCGAAGTGACGGACGAGACGGAGTATGTCCCGCACCACCCCAAGAAGATCGCGCTGGTCCTCTCGGCGATGCGCCATTTTGCGGACGCGCTTCGCGAGGATGGTTGGACGCTCGACTATTCCAAACTCGACGACAAGGATAACAGCGGCTCGATCCCCGGTGAGCTTCTACGCCGCGCTGATGCGCATAGCGCAGGCGAGGTGATTATGACCCGCCCCGGCGAATGGCGTTTGATTGAGGCGCTCGACGACATGCCGCTGACGGTGCGCCAGTTGCCCGACGACCGCTTCATCGCCTCGCTGGATGGTTTCAACGACTGGGCGGAGGGTCGCAAAGAACTCAGGATGGAGTATTTCTATCGCGAGATGCGGCGCAAGACGGGCCTGATGATGGACGGGGATGACCCCGCTGGCGGCAAGTGGAATTACGACCACGACAACCGCAAACCGGCCCAGCCTGATATGCTGCGCAGCGCGCCGATGCAGTTCACGCCCGACGAGATCACAGAGGAGGTGCTGGATCTGGTCGAGCACCGGTTCGACGAAAATTTTGGCGCGCTGCGCCCGTTTAACTTCGCCGTCACGCGCGGACAGGCCCTGCGCGCGCTGGATCATTTCGTGAAATACCTGCTGGAGGGGTTTGGCGATTATCAGGACGCGATGCTGACGGGCGAGCCGTTCCTCAATCACTCGCTCCTCTCGCCCTATATCAATCTCGGCCTGCTCGGGCCGCTTGAAGTGTGCCAGCGTGTAGAGCAGGCGTGGCAGGACGGCGACGTGCCGATCAACGCCGCCGAGGGGTATATCCGCCAGATCATCGGTTGGCGCGAATACATGCGCGGCATCTATTTTCGCGAGGGGCCGGATTACACCGCGCGCAACATCCTGCGGCACGACCGCAAGCTGCCGTGGACGTATTGGGGCGGCGACACAAAAATGGCCTGCATGAAGGCCGCTATCGGCCAGACGAGGGACGAGGGCTATGCCCACCACATCCAGCGCCTGATGGTGACGGGAAATTTCGCGCTTCTGGCCGGGATCGACCCCGCCGAGGTGCATGAATGGTACCTGTCGGTCTATGTCGACGCTTATGAATGGGTCGAGGCGCCAAATGTGATCGGGATGAGTCAATGGGCCGATGGCGGCATCATCGCGTCGAAACCTTACGTCAGTTCCGGCAATTACATCAACAAGATGTCGGATTACTGCGGCCGGTGCGCCTATTCGGTCAAGCAGAAGACGGGCGAGGGATCATGCCCCTTCAACACGCTCTACTGGCACTTCCTCAATCGGCACCGGCAGCGGTTCGAGGGCAATCACCGCATGGGCATGATTTTTCGCACTTGGGACAAGATGGATGCGGATCGCCGCGCCGAAGTGCTGGAGACAGCGGAGACTTTTCTGAAGCGGATGGATGCAGGCAAGGTGGTCTAGCGATCCAGCCAGGCCGCCGCACTTCGCCCCGCATGCAGGCCCGTGGCAAGGCAGGCGGTGATGAGGTAGCCGCCCGTCGGCGCCTCCCAATCCAGCATCTCTCCAGCGGCGAAGATGCCGGGGCGGTCCTTCAGCATGAGGCCCGAATTCAGCGCATCCCAGCGCAGCCCACCGGCCGTTGAAATCGCCTGATCCATCGGCAGCGGGCCTTGATGCGTGACCGGCAGGGCCTTGATGAGGGGCGCTACCTCATCGGGCAGGGGGCGTGCGAATTCCATCAGCAGCGCCTGCTTCTCCGGTGTCCATTTCAGCGCTTTGCGCAGGTGGTTCGCCATGCTCTGCTTGCCGCGCTTGCGGGCAAGGCGCTGGCGGATCTCCTCGACGGTCAGATCCGGCATGAGATCCAGAAACAGCGGCGCGCCGCTGCGCATGGCGCGCGAGACCTCGTAGATGCCGCCGCCCTCGATCCCGGCGCGGCTGATGACGATCTCGCCGCGCGAGGTCATGCTCTCGGCCCGCAGCGCGATCCCTTTGACGGGGTGTCCCATGTGCCGGTCCATATGGGCCGACCAATCCACGGCAATACCCATGTTCGCGGGCTGGAACGGCGCCACCTTGTCCAGCAGATACGCGGCCCATGCGCCGTCCGAGCCGAGCCGCGCCCAGCTGGCCCCGCCGCAGGCCAGCACGGTGGCGCGGGGCGTCAGGTGCCGCAGCCCCTCCGGCGTCTCGACCAGCACCGCGTCCCCATCCCAGCCCTGCCAGCGCCAGCGCCGCATGATCCGCACACCCATCCCGTCGAGCCGCGCGAGCCACGCGCGCAGAAGGGGCGAGGCTTTCATTGCGTCGGGAAAGACGCGGCCCGTGGTGCCGGTGAATAGCGGCTGGCCCAGCCCGCGCGCCCAATTCTGGACGGCCGCGGGACCGAAGGCGCGCAAGGTATCGCCAAGGGGGACGGCGCCCGAGCCATAGGCGGCTAAAAATGCCTCCGTCCCCTCGGCTTTCGTCAGGTTGAGGCCCGATTTTCCAGCCATCAGGAATTTGCGCGCGGGCGAGGGCTTGGCCTCGGCCACGATCACCGAATGGCCCGCACTGGCCAGCGCTTCGGCGGCCATCAGCCCGGCGGGGCCAGCGCCGATCACCAGCGCATCGGGTGCATTTTCAGATGTCATGCTCTTGCCTCCGCGCGGCGCTGCGCCACTCTCTTGGACCGTAGCCGCCACAGGAGCAAGCGATAGACGCCGCCACCCCCATATGCCCCATCTGCCAGCGCCCGATCCCGGCGGACGCCAAGCAGAGCCTGCATCACCTGACACCCAAGCTGAAGGGCGGCAAGGGCGGGCCTGTCGTGCTGGTGCATCAGATCTGTCATAACGAGATCCACGCGACCCTCAGTGAGGCCGAGCTGGCGCGCGAGTATAACACGCCCGAGGCGCTGCGCGCGCACCCCAGGCTGGCCAAATTCGTCGCATGGGTCCGCAAACGCCCGCCGACCTTTCACTCGAAAACGCCGAAGAAATTGCGCAAACGCAAGTGATCAGGCGCTTCTCACCGTGTCGATCATCAGCTGCACGTTCGCCGGGTCCGCATCGGGCGTGATGCCGTGCCCGAGGTTGAAGATATGCGGCCCGCCCCGCAGCGCCTCGACGATGGCTCGCGTCTCGTGCACCAGATCGTCGCCGCCGGTGACCATGTGGCGCGAAGCGAGGTTGCCCTGCACGCAGCCGCCGGGCTGCACATGCTCAGCCACCCATTCGGCACTGACGCTATCGTCCACCGCGACGCAATCGGCGCCGGTCGCGGCGTGAAAGCCGATGTATTTCTCGCCGGCCTGACGCGGGAAGGCGATGATCGGGATGCCGGGATGCCGCTTTTTCAGCTCCGCGATGATCTGCTTGGTGGGCTCCAGCGCGTAGCGATCGAAATCGGGACCTTTCAGCGACCCGGCCCAGCTGTCGAAGATCTTGACGACTTCGGCGCCCGCGTCGATCTGGGCCGAGAGGTACTCGATCGTCGCCTCGGTGATCCGGTCGATCAGCGCCTCGAAAACGGCCGGATGCGTGCCCTTCAGCTCATGCGCCGGGCCTTGGTCGGGGGTGCCTTTGCCCGCGATCATGTAGGTGGCGACGGTCCAGGGCGCGCCGGCAAAGCCGATCAGCGTCGTCTCTTTCGGCAGGGCCGAGGCAAGGTTGCGCACCGTCTGGTATATCGGCGACAGCGTCTCGTGAATCTCGTCCACCGGTCGCAGCTGCGCCAGTTCCGCCTCGCCGGTGATGGTCGACAGGCGCGGGCCTTCGCCGGTGACGAACCACAGATCCGCACCCAATGCCTGCGGCACCAAGAGGATATCGGCAAAGAGGATCGCCGCGTCAAAGCCATAGCGGCGGATCGGTTGCAGCGTCACCTCGGTGGCCAGATCGGGGTTGTAGCAGAGCGACAGGAAATCCCCTGCCTCTGCCCGCGTCGCCTTGTACTCGGGCAGGTAGCGGCCCGCTTGGCGCATCATCCAGATGGGCGGCGTGGGCAGGGTTTCGCCCGCGAGGCTTCGCAGGATCGTCTTGTCGGTCTTGGTCTCGGCCATGATGCGTCCTTTTCTTTGGGTCCGGGTCGTCGCCGCCGGGCGCGGCAATGTCAAGCATCCGCTCTCTTGCCCTGCGCCCCTTGCACAATTAAACCGCCCCCATGACATTGCAAATGCCCACACCCATGGCCCCGATGAAACTGGGCACGCGCGGCTCGCCGCTTGCCCTTGCGCAGGCCAACGAGACCCGCGCGCGCCTTGCTGCCGCGTTTGATCTGCCCTTCGAGGCGTTCGAGATCGTGGTGATCAAGACGACCGGCGACCGCATCATCGACCGCCCGCTGAAAGAGATCGGCGGCAAGGGGCTCTTTACCCGCGAGATTGAAGAGGCGCTGCTGTCTGGCGAGATCGACATCGCGGTCCACTCGATGAAGGACATGCCGACGCTCCAGCCCGATGGGCTTTTGCTGGATACCTACCTGCCGCGCGAGGATGTGCGCGACGGGTTCGTCTCGCCCGGCTATGCAACACTTGCGGATCTGCCCGAAGGGTCCAAGGTGGGCACGTCCTCGCTTCGGCGCCGCGCTCAGGTGCTGGTGGCCTATCCGCATCTGGAAGTGGTCGAGTTTCGCGGCAACGTGCAGACCCGTCTGAAAAAGCTTGAGGACGGCGTCGCGGCCTGCACTTTCCTTGCGATGGCTGGGCTGAACCGGCTGGAGCGCACGGATGTGGCGCAAAGCGCGCTGGATCCTTCGGTCATGCTTCCCGCCATCGCGCAGGGCGCCATCGGGATCGAGCGGCGCGCGGATGACAGCCGCGCGGCGGAAATGCTGAGCGCCATCCATCACGAGGAAACGGGCCAGCGCCTTGCCGCCGAGCGCGCGTTTCTGGCCGCACTTGATGGGTCCTGCGAGACGCCCATCGCCGGTCTGGCTGAGCTGGATGGCGACATGCTGCATCTGCGCGGCGAGGTGTTGCGCCCCGATGGCTCGCAGTCGATCAAGGATGCGCGAAGCGCGCCCATAGCGGACGGCGCTGATCTGGGCCGCGCGATGGCCGAGGATATGCTGCGCGAAGCGGGGCCGGGGTTCTTCGACTGGCGGCAGTAGCGCCTAGCGCGCAGGGCGCATGTCCTTGAGCGCCAGCAGCGCCGCACCCGCCAGCATCAGCGCGCCGCAGATCTTGTTCACAAGGCCAAAGCGTGCGCCCCGCAGCGCGCCCGCCGCTCGCGCGCCCAGCCAGCCCCAAAGCACGAGGATCGTGCCATCGACCACAAGATAGGTCGCGCCAAGGATCGCCAGCTGTGGCAGGACCGGCGCGGCGGGGTCGATGAATTGCGGGAAAAGCGCGCCGAAGAATACCACGGCAAAGGGGTTGGCCATCGAGGTCAGGAAGCCTTGGCGGTATAGGCGCACGGCGCTGTTCTGCGCAGGTCTCGCCTCCTGCGTGCCACCTTTCGACAGGATCAGTTGCAGTCCGATCCACGCGAGATAGGCAACGCCCAGCCACTTGATGAGAGCGAAGGCCGTGGCCGATGTGGCGATGATCGCGGCAAGGCCGAAGGCAGCGGCGGTCATCTGGATCGCGTTGGCGGAAAGATCGCCGAAAACGGTCCAAAGGCTGCGGCGGAGCCCGTGGCGGATGGCGTTCGAAATGATCAGAAGCTGGCTGGTATCGGGCGGCGTAGCAAAGAACACGGCAACGGCGGCGAGATAGAGCAGGTAGGTCTCAAGGCTCATGCTCTCCCCTTTCCGGGTTATTCCACCGCGCGGATCAGCTTGCGCTCCAGCACGCGCAGCACTTGCCGCAGATCCGCGCCGCGTTTCAGAATCTGGCCATCCATGCCTATCACCGCGTATTGTCCCTGCTTGCCGCGCAGTTTGGGGCGCTTTTCGATGCGGTAAAGCGGATGCTCGGCCGTGCGGCGAAAGACCGAGAAAACCGCCACGTCCCGTAAGCTGGAAATGCCATAATCGCGCCATTCGCCCGCCGCCACCATGCGTCCGTAAAGGGACAGGATCACGCCCAGCTCGGTGCGGTGAAAGGCGACCTGGTCAGGCGCGGCGAATGTCGGAGAGGGCGATTGGTAGCTCATAAGATCAGAGTTGCGCTGAAATCGCGCCAGATCAAGCCTTAAGCCCCTCTCATGCGAATTGGCCCTGACAGAACCAGCCAGAACTCAGCGCCGCGCCATGCGCGTAAAAGAGCCACAGCCGCGCGCCCCCCGCGGTGATCACCTGCCAATAATCGCGCACGCCGCTGCGCCATTCGGGATCGTCCAGCCACCATTCGGGCGCGATGCGCTCGGGGCCCGTTGCCTCGGCCAGCGCGTGAACCTGACCGCGCCAGCGAAATTTCGCAGGCGGACGGGGCACGTCCGGCGCGGTCACCAGCTCGGGACGCCAGAGAAGCAGGGGGCGCGGGCCCGGCGGCGGGGGCCAAGCGCCCTCGGGCGCGGGCTGTGACCAGGCGGCGGGCTGCACCGTGGCGCATTTTTCGGGGATATGGCTGCTGGCCGGATGCCGCCGCGTGATGGCATCGAGGCCCACGCGCGCGCCGATGCGCCCGATTAGATCTTCGAGCGCGGTGTCGCGGCCCGCTCTTTGTTGCGCGGCGCGGCCCGCATCCAGATGCCCGGCGGGGCGGGCTGCATAGATCGGCTCGACCTGCGTCGCCTCCAGCCGCAGGATGTCGATGCCATAGCCCGCGTCCAGATCGTCCAGCTTAATCGCCAGGAGGGGGGTGATGCGATCCGGCTGATCGGCAGGGCGGGCGAGGCCGATCTGCACCCAGCCCGCCGTGCCGTCACAGCGATAGGCCTCCAGCCGGATGGCGCGCGCGCCTTGCCCCTTGGCGCGCAGCATCTCGCACAGGCGCGGGATGAGGCGCCCCAGCGCTGCCTCGAGATCCTCGCGCAGCCCGATCGGGTCCGGCAGGCTTAGCCGCGTGGCGAAACGCGGCGGCGCGGCATGGGGCGAGACAGGCTCGGGCACGGCGCCCAAGGCCTGGTCCATGCGCATCAGCAGCCCCTTGCCAAAACGCCGCGCCAGCGGGCCGCGCGGCTGTCCGGTCAGATCCCCGATGCGGCGCAGGCCGAGGCGGGCGAGGGCCGCGGCGGTATCGCCATCGAGGCGCAGGGCGGTGACGGGCAGGGGGGCCAGCGCCTGCCGCGTCTGGCCGGGCGCGGCAATGCGGGGGGCGCTGCCTTGGGCGCTTGTGCCGGGGGCGGTGCCTCCTCGCTCCCAATGGCGGCGCTTGGCGGCGCGGGACCGGGTCGCGCGCGCCTCCTGGTCGATTGCATCGCCTGAGCGCTCGTGCACCACGCCGCGCCCCGCATAGCGCGCCAGCGCCCAGGCCGCGCCGGGGGTGTCGGCCAGACCGCATTCGGCATGGGTGCCTAGATCGGCTGCGTCTTGCGTGAGGGTTTCGATCAGCGCGGCCTCGCCGCCGAACAGATGCGTGCAGCCGGTCACGTCCAGCATCAGCGCATCGGGCGGTTGCGCGGCGACCCAGGGGCTGTAGCGCCCGGCCCACCGGGTCAGCGCATTCAGAAACGCGGCCTCGGCATGGGGGTTCTGCACCCGCGTGATCAGTCCCGCGCACATCGCATGCGCATCGCGCGCCGGCTGGCCCACGCGCAGCCCCGCCGCCGTCGCCAGTGGGCAAAGGGACGAGATGACCTGCATTTGCCCGGTCTCCTCCAGAACGGCAAAAGGCGCGCCGTGCAGATCGCCGAGGCGGCGCAGCAGGCGGTCGGCCCCGAGGCGGGGAAACCAGACAGAGAGGATTCGGCGAGCGGGCATGGCAGTAATTTGTTCGCTATTTGTTCCAGTGAATATAGCGAGGAAAAACCGGAGTCGAGTCGCACGATGTCGCCCCAACAGCTCCGAAGGTGCCGGGCAGGCGCGCGCCCGGGTCTGCCGATGCGCTCGATCAGCCGATCATCCGCACCAGATGCGCGTGATGCGCCCGCGCCCGTCGATATCGACGTTCAAACGCTCGGGATTGTAATCCATCGTCATCGCCATATCCGGTCCGACGATGCGCACCGGGCGCCCGGCTGCGCTGAAATCATAGGCCTTGTGATCCTTGCCGATCCGGTCGGAATAGGCCGACGCGCCGCAGCTGTCCGATGCGGCGGGGGTAAACACTGGCTGCGCGCCGCGCTGCCCTCCGCCGGGGGCGCCGCCACCGCAGGCGGCCAGCGCCAGCGCGGCAGGCAGGATGAGGGCGGTCGGGATGAGACGGCGGGGCATGGGCACACTCCTTGGGTTGCGCCGCCAGCGTCGCCCAGCCGCGCGCAGGTTTCAAGGCCCGCGATGCACCGGCGGAGTTTGCGGCATTGAAACGCCCGGCCATTTCCCTCAAACTCCGGCCAAATACGAATGACATAGCAAGGATCCCGATCATGCGCACCACAGCCGCCGTGGCCCTCGAGGCCGGAAAACCGATGGAAATCATGGAAGTGAACCTTGATGGCCCAAAAAAGGGCGAGGTCCTGGTGGAAATCAAGGCGACGGGCCTGTGCCACACCGATGACTTCACCCTTTCGGGCGCGGACCCCGAGGGCGCGTTCCCCGCGATCCTCGGCCATGAGGGCGCGGGCGTCGTCGTAGAGGTGGGCGAGGGCGTTACCTCGCTGGAAGTGGGTGATCACGTCATCCCGCTCTACACGCCCGAATGCCGCGAATGCGAATATTGCCTGAACCCCAAGACCAACCTCTGCCAGTCGATCCGCACGACGCAGGGGCAGGGCGTCATGCCCGACGGGACCTCGCGTTTCTCGATGCTCGATGGCACGCCAATCCTGCATTACATGGGCTGCTCGACCTTCTCGAACCATACCGTCCTGCCCGAGATCGCGCTGGCCAAGGTCCGCAAGGACGCGCCGTTCGACAAGATCTGCTATATCGGCTGCGGCGTGACCACCGGCATCGGAGCGGTCATCAACACTGCCAAGGTCGAGATCGGCAGCCGGGCCATCGTCTTTGGCCTTGGCGGGATCGGCCTGAACGTGATCCAGGGTCTGCGCATGGCGGGCGCCAGCCAGATCGTCGGCGTCGATATCGACCCGCAGAAGGTCGAGATGGCCAAGCATTTCGGCATGACCGATTTCGTCAATCCGAACGAGGTGAAGGGTGATCTGGTCGGCCATCTGGTCGAGCTGACCAAGGGCGGCGGCGACTATACCTTCGATGCCACCGGCAATGTCGGCGTGATGCGCACAGCGCTCGAGGCCGCGCACAAAGGCTGGGGCGAGAGCGTCATCATCGGCGTGGCCCCTGCGGGCGCGGAAATCGCCACGCGCCCCTTCCAGCTGGTCACGGGTCGCACCTGGAAAGGCACGGCCTTTGGTGGGGCACGGGGCCGCACGGATGTGCCGAAAATCGTCGACTGGTACATGGAAGGCAAGATCGAGATCGACCCGATGATCACCCACATCCTCAAGCTGGAAGAGATCAACAAGGGCTTCGAGATGATGCACGCGGGTGAGAGCATCCGCAGCGTGGTGGTGTATTGACCTGCTGAAATCGCTCGACAAAATGACAAGGGCGGCCTGACCGGGCCGCCCTTTTGCGTTAGTCAACACCCCATCGCACAGCCCTTGTGCGCGGCAAATCCCTTGTGCCGAGCGCCGAAAGGCATAGTTTCCCGCCAACGCATAATCTGACAAGGAGCCGCTAGATGGCCGACGATACCTACACCCCGCCACGCGTCTGGACATGGGATGCCGAGAGCGGCGGCAAGTTCGCCAGCACAAACCGCCCGATCGCGGGCGCGACGCACGACAAAGACCTGCCCGTGGGCAAGCATCCGTTCCAGCTTTACTCACTGGCCACACCCAATGGCGTCAAGGTGACGGTGATGTTCGAGGAGCTGCTCGAGGCCGGCCATGATGCGCAATACGACGCCTGGCTGATCGATATCGGCGACGGTGACCAGTTCGGCAGCGGCTTTGTCGAGATCAATCCGAACTCCAAGATCCCGGCACTGCTCGACCGCTCGCGCGAGACGCCGGTGCGCGTCTTCGAGAGTGGTTCGATCCTGCTGCATCTGGCCGAGAAATACGGCGCCTTTCTGCCTGCCTCGGGCGCCACGCGGACCGAGGTGCTCAACTGGCTATTCTGGCAGATGGGCAGCGCGCCCTATCTGGGCGGCGGCTTTGGCCATTTCTACGCCTACGCGCCCGAGAAATACGAATACCCGATCAACCGTTTCGCGATGGAGACCAAGCGCCAGCTGGACGTGCTGGACCGCCAACTGGCCGAGCGTGAGCATATCGCGGGCGACGCCTACAGCATCGCTGACATGGCGATCTGGCCCTGGTATGGCCAGCTGGCGCTGGGGCGCACCTATGGCGATGCGGGCACGTTTCTGGACGTCGAAAGCTATGAGCATGTTCAGCGCTGGGCCAAGTCGATCGACGCAAGGGCGGCCGTTCAGCGGGGCCGCAAGGTCAACCGCAATTTCGGCGAGCCCGAGATGCAGCTGCACGAGCGCCACGATGCCAGCGATTTCGATACGCAAACGCAGGACAAGATCGGCAAGGCGGACTGAGCGTCAGCCGTCGGCGCGGGCCAGTGTGACGCCCGCGCCGCGCTTGCGCACCGGCACGTCCGCGCGCGCCTTCCAATTGTATTTGGTATCGTCGCGAACATGGTCCCAATGCAAAATGCCGCCCGTGCGCCACGGGTCCAGCACGATGCCCTTGCGCCAGTCGCCGCCACGCGGGATCACGACCGCCGTGGAATGCTCCAGCAGAAAGGGGTTCTCGGCATTGGCGACCAGACCGGTGAATTGCAGCGTGGCAAAGCGCGCGGCGGTCATGCGGGTCTGGATGTCGCGCGCCCAGTGATAACACAGACCGCGCTCCTTGATCCCCAGATTGACCTTGGTGTTATGGATCAGCGGGGGATCGACGATTTCGTATTCCCGCGCCAGATCAGCCGATGTGGCATAGGCGAGCCGCGCAGCGCGCGTCGCCTCGGCAGGATCAACATCAGGTCCCAGTGCCAGGATCGCCTCGGCCAACCCCTCGGCGCTGTTTTGCGTTCCGACGCGCGCGTCAGGTGTGCTGCATGCGGCCAGCAGTCCGGTCGCGCCCAGTCCTGCGATCATTGCCCGTCTCGTTGTCATCATCGCCTCGCCCTGATGCCTCGGCGCAAAAGTAACCGCGCGCCGCCGCCATTTCCAGCCCCACTCTGTTCGGAGTGCCAGCCTGGCGGCACTGCGGCATTTGCCCTAGTGCTATTCACCGGTATCTGTGTCACGCTGCGGCGCAGCACTTGATTGTGGAGGCGGCGATGACCGGTACGGTAATTACGGTGGCCCAGCAAAAGGGCGGCAGCGGCAAAACCACCCTGACGGCGAATCTGGCGGTGGATCTGGCGGCGCGCGGGCACAAGGTCGCGCTGATCGACACGGACCCGCAGGGCAGCCTTGGCCGATGGTTCATGGCGCGCCGCGAGCTGATGGACGATCCGGGGATGGAATTTTCCACCTCCTCGGCCTGGGGTGTGGATTATGAGGCGGGCAAACTGGCGGATGCCTATGATTTCGTTCTGGTAGATACCCCGCCCAAGGCCGATAGCGATCTGCGCCCTGCGCTGCGCAAGGCGGCGCTGGTACTGGTCCCGGTTGCGACCAGCCACGTCGATCTTTGGGCCACAGAAAGCGTGCTGGACCTTGCGCGCCGGGCGGGCACCTCGGCGATGCTGGTGCTGAACCGGACGCGGGCAGGCACCCGGCTGGGCGCCGAGATCGCCGAAGAGGCGGCCAAGGTCGATGCCGATCTGGCGCAGGGCACCCTGGCCAACCGCATCGCTTATGCCGAGACGCTGGGCCGCGGCCAGGGCGTGCAGGACGCGGCGCCCAAGGGGCCGGCTGCGCGCGAAGTCGCCGCCCTCGCCCAGGAAATCCTGGCCTCCCTGCGGGGATAGCCGGAAAGACCTGCGGACAAGGGAAGCGGTACGCCTTTCCCCATGCGTGCCAATAGGGCATGAAGGGCGCAAAGGAGTTCCCCTATGCCTGAAAGCACCCCTCTTCTGGCCGTCCTCATCGACGCCGACAACACCTCGCCCCGCTGGACCAAGGCGATTTTCGACGAGATCGCCGGTATAGGCGAGGCCTCGGTGCGCCGCTGCTATGGCGATTTTTCGTCGCAGCAGATGACCGGCTGGAACAAGGTGCAGGCCGAATTCGGCCTCGTGCCGCACCACCAGCCCGCCAATACCGTGGGCAAGAACGCGAGCGACATTGCGCTGGTCATCGACGCGATGGACCTGATGCATTCGGGCCGCTTCGACGGCTTTGTTCTTGTTTCCTCTGACAGCGATTTTACCCGGCTGGCATCCCGGATCCGCGAGCAGGGGCTGGACGTGTTCGGCATCGGCGCGAAAAAGACGCCCGAAGCGTTTCGCCAGGCGTGCAAGCGGTTCATCTATCTGGAAAACCTCGGCGGCGCGCCTGATGATGCGCCCAGCAAACCGACCGGGCAGAATATCAACGAGGCGCGCGATCTGCTGTTCAAGGCGATGGACAGCATCGATCAGGACAGCGACTGGTATGCGCTGGGCCGCCTCGGCCAACAGATCACCACGGCCAATCCCGATTTCGACACGCGCAGCTACGGCCACAAGAAGCTGAGCGATCTCATCGCGGCGATGAAGGTGCTGGAGACGCGCCGCGAAGGCAATCAGCTGATGGTGCGCCGCAGGGATTGAGGCGGGCGTCATTCTGGACAAGCGGCGCGCCCTGTGACACATCCTGCGCCACCCAAGGAGCGCCGCCCATGACTATCACCCGTTTCGCACCATCGCCCACCGGCTATATCCATGTCGGCAATCTGCGCACTGCGCTGATGAACTGGCTCATCGCGCGCAAGGCGGGCGGCACCTTCATCCTGCGCATCGACGATACCGATCCCGTGCGCTCGAAAGAGGAGTATGTCGACGGTCTGAAATACGACCTCGAATGGCTGGGCCTGACCTGGGACCGCATCGAGCGGCAGTCCGAGCGGCTGGACCGCTATCACGAGGCGGCGGGTAAACTGCGCGCGATGGACCGTTTCTACGAGGCGTTCGAGACCCCGACCGAGCTGGACCTCAAGCGCAAGAAGCAGCTGAACATGGGCCGCCCGCCGGTCTATGACCGCGCGGCGCTCAACCTGGACGAGGCCGAAAAGGACCGCCTGCGCGCCGAGCGTGGCCCCGGCGTCTGGCGTTTCAAGCTGGATCAGGAGCGGATCGAGTGGGCTGATGGCATCCTTGGCGATATCAGCATCGACGCCGCCTCGGTCAGCGATCCGGTTCTGATCCGCGGCGACGGGCAGGTGCTCTATACGCTGGCTTCTGTCGTGGACGATACCGAGATGGGCGTGACGGACATCGTGCGCGGCTCGGACCACGTCACCAACACGGCGACCCAGATCCAGATCATCGAGGCGCTGGGCGGGTACGTGCCGAACTTTGCCCATCACTCGCTTTTGACGGGTCCGCAGGGCGAATCGCTGTCGAAACGCCTCGGCACGCTCAGCTTGCGCGATCTGCGTGCGGCGGGCATCCAGCCGGCCGCGCTGCTCAGCCTGATGGCGCGTCTGGGCTCGGCTGATCCCGTGGAGCTGCGCACCGACATGGAAAGCTTGCTCGAGGGCTTCGACATCTCACGCTTTGGCTCCGCTCCGACGAAGTTTGACGTGAATGACCTCTACCCTCTGACCGCGCATTACCTGCAAGGGCTCGACTATGCCTCGGTCAAGGACCGCATTGCCAAGCTGGGCGTGCCGGAGGATATCGCGCCGCTTTTCTGGCAGGTGACGCGCGACAATATCACCACGCTGGGCGATCTGGATGCCTGGTGGGCGATGTTCCGCGACGGGGCCGAGCCGGCGATCGACGATGGGGATGCCGAGTTCATCGCCACGGCGATGACCCTGCTGCCCGAAGGTCCGCTGGACGAGACCAGCTGGGGCACCTGGACGACCGCCGTCAAGGAAGAGACCGGGCGCAAGGGCAAGGCCCTCTTCATGCCGCTGCGCAAGGCGCTGACGGGTCAGGCGCACGGGCCGGAAATGGCGCAGGTTCTGCCGCTCTTGCAGGTCATCCGCGCGCGCGGTTAGGCGCGGCAGATGCGTACGGGCAGCCGGGCAAGCGCCTCATCGACGACCTCCGCCTCGGCTTTGCCGAGGCGGCAGGCGCGCGGGTAGTGCGGATCGGCGCGGTCATCCAGCACGTCGACATTCCAGCCGCCGGTCGTGTCAAAGAAATGCTGTGCACCCTCCGCGCCGAATTCGCGCAGATAGCCTTGCACGACAACGTCGATATAACTCAGCAAGATATGATGTCCCTGCGGGCTGTCGTCATAATGCGTACCCGGCACCGCATAAACGGCGATCTGCGGTGCATGGGGCAGGGGATGCTCGACCATATGCGCGGCGGGCACGCGGTCATACGCGCCCTCGCGAATATCCAGCGCATGCCAGTCGTCATCGGGGACCGGCGCGATGAGGCCGTGGATCCAGCACTCCTCGTCCGGCACGACCGACAGGAACGCGACCTCGCGCAGGTTGGTGGGCCGCCAGACCCGCCGCCAACCCTTCAGCTGGGCCGGATGCGCGTCCTTGAAGCTGTGCGTGTCGCGGTTCACGAGGCTGCCATAGCCAAAGAAATAGGCGTGCGAAGGGGCGGTCATCGGGGCCTTTCAACGTTGATCGGATGATTGGGTTGTGCCGCAAGGCGCGGCCCGGCGCAACCTGGCGGCGCAATTCCTCTTGCCGCTGCGCGGGTGGTATACTACCGTCTACCTTGATTGGATTGGGAGAACTGGTGTGAGCCAGTGCCGAAGGAGCAACCGCCCCGGAAACTCTCAGGCGACAGGACCTTTTCAATCGACAGACTCTGGAGAGATCCGCGTTCGGGGGGCACCCCGGGCAAGGGCGCCGAAGGGATAGCGATCTCAGGCCAAAGGACAGAGGGGGCATCGTGGCGCAGCCTGCATAGGGCAAATGCGCCGTTGCGATGCCGCAGTTGATTCCAGATCGACCCGGCAGCCATGATGGGAGGGCCGGTATGATCGACTTGAAGGTAACGGTGCTGAACGCGCTGCATCACGAGCTGGGGGCCAAGATGGTGCCGTTCGCGGGCTACGAGATGCCCGTGCAATACCCCATGGGCGTGATGAAGGAGCATCTGCATTGCCGCGCCGAGGCGGGTCTGTTCGATGTCAGTCACATGGGCCAGGTCATCATCCGCGCGCCAGGTGGCTACGCCGAGGTGGCCGCAGCGATGGAGGCGCTGGTACCCGTCGACGTGGCCGGGCTGCCCGAAGGGCGTCAGCGCTATGCGATGTTCACCAATGAGCTTGGCGGGATCGAGGACGATCTGATGCTGGCGCATCGCGACGAAGAGCTGTTCGTCGTCGTCAATGCGGCCTGCAAGGAGGCCGATATTAAGCGCATGACGGCGGGCATGCCCGGCTGTGACGTCCTGCCCGTGACGGACCGAGCGCTGCTGGCGCTGCAGGGGCCCAAGGCGGAGGCCGTGCTGGAGGGGCTGGTGCCCGGCGCCGCCGAGATGCGGTTCATGGATATTGCCGTGCTGCCGTCGGACTGGGGCGATCTGTGGCTTTCGCGTTCGGGTTACACCGGCGAGGACGGCTACGAGATTTCGGTGCAGGAAGACCGCGCCGAGGCGTTTGCGCGCGCCCTGTTGGAGCATGACGCGGTCGCGCCCATAGGCCTTGGCGCACGGGACAGTCTGCGGCTGGAGGCGGGGCTGTGCCTCTATGGCCATGACATTGATGCCGGGACCACGCCGGTCGAGGCCAATCTGGGCTGGGCCATCCAGAAAGTGCGCCGCATGGGCGGCGATCGGGCGGGTGGCTTTCCCGGCGCGGATGTGATCCTGCCGCAAATGGCCTCGGGCGCCGAGCGGCGGCGCGTGGGCCTTCGTCCCGAGGGACGCGCGCCGATGCGCGAGGGCACCGTGCTTTTTGCAGACGAGACGAGTGAAGATGCCATCGGCACCGTCACCTCGGGCGCGTTCGGGCCGACCATAGAGGCACCGATGTCGATGGGCTATGTGCCCAACGATCTGGCGGCACTCGGCACGACCGTCTATGGCGAGGTCCGGGGCAAGCGCATGGCCGCGACCGTGACCGCGCTGCCTTTCACACCTGCGAATTTCAAACGCTGACACGCATGAACGCTAACACCCAAGGGAGATATCAGGCATGAAATACACGGAAGAACACGAATGGCTGCGCGTCGAGGATGATATGATCGTCGTCGGCATCACCGAGCACGCGGCCGAGCAACTGGGCGACATCGTTTTTGTCGAGCTGCCCGAGGTGGGCAAGGAAGTGGTCAAGGATGACGAGGTCGTCGTGATCGAGAGCGTCAAGGCCGCCAGCGATATCCTGGCCCCCATCGACGGCGAGATCGTCGAAGTGAACGAGGCACTGACCGACTCGCCCAGCACGGTGAACGAGGATGCCATCGGCGATGGCTGGTTCTTCAAGATGAAGACCGAAGACATGAGCCAGCTGGACGACATGATGGACGAGGCCGCCTACAAGAAGTTCATAGGCTAGGCCCTCCGGCCCGCGGCGGACGCGCTCCGCGCGGGAGTATTTGAATCAAGATGAAGACGGGCGGGGCGCATCGGCGGCCTGCCTGACCCCAGCCCGCAACCTGATGGAGTGTGACATGGCGTTCGAGCCCACCGACTATCTGCCTTATGATTTCGCCAACCGCCGCCATATCGGGCCTTCGCCCGAAGAGATGGCTGAGATGCTGAAAGTTCTGGGGGCGGACAGCCTCGACGCGTTGATCGACGAGACGGTGCCGAAGGCGATCCGCCAGAAAGAGCCGCTCGATTTCGGCAAGGCCAAATCCGAGCGCGAGCTTTTGCATCACATGCGGCGCGTCGCGGGCAAGAACAAGGTTCTGGTGAGCCTGATCGGGCAGGGCTATCACGGCACCGTCACACCGCCCGCGATCCAGCGGAACATCTTTGAGAACCCGGCCTGGTACACCGCCTATACACCCTACCAGCCCGAGATTTCGCAGGGTCGCCTTGAGGCGCTGCTGAACTTCCAGACGATGGTCAGCGATCTGACGGGCCTGGAAATCGCCAACGCGTCCCTTCTTGATGAGGCGACGGCCTGCGCCGAGGCGATGACCACTGCGCAGCGCGTGGCGAAATCCAAGGCAAAGGCGTTCTTTGTAGATCGCGATTGCCATCCGCAGAACATTGCGCTGGTTCAGACACGCGCCGCGCCTTTGGGCATTGAGGTAATCGTCGGCAATCCGGACAAGATGGAGGCGGACAAGGTCTTTGGCGCGCTCTTTCAGTATCCCGGCACCTACGGCCATGTGCGCGACTTCACCGATCATATCGCGCAGCTGCATGAGCATGGCGCCATCGGCATCGTCTCGGCCGATCCGCTGGCGCTGACCCTGCTGAAAGAGCCGGGCGCGATGGACGCCGATATCGCGGTGGGCTCGACCCAGCGCTTTGGCGTGCCCTTGGGCTATGGCGGCCCGCATGCGGCCTACATGGCCTGCCGCGACGACTACAAGCGCGCGATGCCGGGCCGGATCGTAGGCGTCTCGATCGACAGCCACGGCAACCGCGCCTACCGGCTGAGCCTGCAAACGCGCGAGCAGCACATCCGCCGCGAGAAGGCCACCAGCAACGTGTGCACTGCGCAAGCGCTTCTGGCGGTCATGGCGTCGATGTATGCGGTGTTCCACGGGCCCAAGGGCCTCAAGGCCATCGCGCAGCGCATCCACCGCAAGACGGTGCGCCTGGCGAAGGGCTTGGAGGCCAACGGTTTCCAGGTCGACCCCAAGGCGTTCTTCGACACGATCACTGTCGATGTTGGACCGCTGCAATCGGCGGTGATGAAATCGGCGGTCGATGAGGGCATCAACCTGCGCCGCGTTGGCGAAACGCGCGTCGGAATCAGCCTTGATGAGTGCACGCGCCCCGAGAATATCGAGAGCGTCTGGCGCGCCTTCGGCATCACCGATCACGACGATGATTTCACGCCGGAATACCGCGTGCCGGACAAGATGCACCGCACGTCCGACTACCTGACGCACCCGGTCTTTCACATGAACCGCGCCGAGACCGAGATGATGCGCTACATGCGCCGCCTTGCGGACCGCGACCTGGCGCTGGACCGGGCGATGATCCCGCTGGGCTCCTGCACGATGAAGCTGAACTCAGCCGCCGAGATGATGCCGGTCAGCTGGCGCGAATTCTCGCGCATCCACCCCTTCGTGCCGCGCGATCAGGCTGCGGGCTACCACGAGCTGATCGACGATCTGAGCGCCAAGCTGTGCGATATCACGGGCTATGACGCTATCTCGATGCAGCCCAACTCGGGTGCGCAGGGTGAATATGCGGGTCTACTCAGCATCGCCGCCTATCACCGGGCGAATGGGCAGGGCGAGCGCAATGTCTGCCTCATCCCCACCAACGCGCATGGCACCAACCCCGCCAGCGCACAGATGGTCGGCTGGAAGGTGGTGCCGGTAAAATGCAATGCGCGCGGCGATATCGACATGGAGGATTTCCGCGCCAAGGCCGAGAAGCATTCCGACATGCTGGCCGGCTGCATGATCACCTATCCCAGCACGCACGGCGTGTTCGAGGAGACGGTGATCGATGTCTGCAAGATCACGCATGAGCATGGGGGCCAAGTCTATATCGACGGGGCCAACATGAACGCGATGGTTGGCCTTGCCCGCCCCGGCGATCTGGGCGGCGACGTCAGCCACCTGAACCTGCACAAGACGTTCTGCATCCCGCATGGCGGCGGCGGGCCCGGCATGGGTCCGATCGGCGTCAAGGAGCACCTGATCCCGCATCTGCCAGGCCATCCTCACACGGGTGGCACCGAGGGACCGGTATCCGCCGCGCCCTTCGGCTCGCCCTCGCTATTGCCGATTTCCTGGGCCTACATTCTGATGATGGGCGGCGAAGGTCTGGCGCAGGCGACGCGGGTTGCGATCCTCAACGCCAACTACATCGCCAAGCGGCTGGAAGGTGCATATGACGTTCTCTACAAGGGCGAGAACGGGCGTGTGGCGCATGAATGCATCCTCGACACCCGCCCCTTCGAGAAAAGCGGCGGCGTGACCGTGGACGACATTGCCAAGCGTCTGATCGATTGCGGCTTTCACGCGCCGACAATGAGCTTTCCGGTCGCGGGCACCCTGATGGTCGAGCCGACAGAGAGCGAGACCAAGTCCGAGCTGGACCGCTTCTGCGATGCGATGCTGGCGATCCGGCAGGAGATCAAGGACATCGAGGACGGCAAGATCGACGGGGAGAACAACCCGCTGAAGAACGCGCCGCACACGATGGAGGATCTGGTGCGCGAGTGGGACCGTCCCTATGACCGCGAGCAGGGCTGCTTCCCCCCGGGGGCGTTCCGGGTGGACAAATATTGGCCCTCGGTCAACCGGGTCGACAATGTCTATGGCGACCGGAACCTGATTTGCACCTGCCCGCCGATGGAGGATTACGCCGAAGCGGCGGAATAGAAGCCATCAGTGAAAGTTGCGGAAAAGCGGGCTCTCGCGGCCCGCTTTGTCATGCGGGGCTACTCACGCGCGCGCAGTACCTGCGCCGGGCGCGCGTTGAGCGGCTTCAGCGCAAAAGCGAGTGCGGTAATCAGCGTCACCAGCACCCCGGCGCAGATGATGATCAGCGCTGAGGGCCAGAGGATTCTGTATTCGACCTCCAGCACGTAATGGCTGACCGCCCAGCCCCCCAGCGCGCCAGCGCCAAGCGCCACGGCCCCTGCCGCGCTGCCCAGCAGAATGGCACGGAGCGCAAGGCTGGTTAGAATCCTCGCCCGCGAAGCACCCAGCGTTTTCAGCACCGCCGCCTCGAAGATGCGCGCGTTCTGGTCTGCCGCCGCCGCGCCGATCAGCACCAGAAAGCCGGTCAGAAGGGTCGCCGAGGCCCCCCATGACGTGGCCGCCGCCAGCCCCTTGAGCAACTGCGCCACGCGGTCGATCGCCTCCTTTACCGGAATGCCCGTGACGTTGGGATAGGCGTCCGACACGACCCGCAAGAGGCGCGCCTCGGCCCCCGGATCGGCGTAGACGGTGGCGATGACGCTATGGGGCGCGGCGGCTAATGCGCCGGGGTTCATCACCATGATGAATCCGATGCCGGCGGTAGAAAAATCCACCTCGCGCAGGCTGGTGATGGTCGCGGTGATGTCGCGGCCAAGGATGTTGACGGTGATTTCGTCGCCGAGGCCGAGCCCCATCTCCAGCGCCTCTTCCTCGGCAAAGCTGATCTGGGGCGGGCCGTCGTAATCCTCGGGCCACCACTCGCCCTGCGTGACCGTGTCATCGGGCCGGGCGGCATAGCTAAGGCCTCGATCCCCCTCCAGCACCCAATGCTGGCCCGCGACCTCATTGGGGTCTTGCCCCTTGATGGCGGTGATCATGCCGCGCAGCATCGGCGCGCTGTCGACCCGCGTGACATCGGGATCGCCTGCCGTCAACTCGCGAAACCCCTCCATCTGGTCGGCCTGCAGATCGACAAAGAAGAACGAGGGCGCGCGATCCGGCAGGTTGCCGGTGATCGCGCCGCGCAGCGTGCCGTCGATCTGGCCCACGGCGGCGAGAACAGTGAGGCCAAGGCCCAGTGCCAGCATCGTCGGCGCCGCCGTGCTCTGCGGCCCGCCGATGGCTGCCAGCGCCCATCCCAGTGAGGGCCGCCCGCGCGCAAGTGGACGCGCCAGCCGCGCGAGGGCCTGCACACCCCAGGCCGCCAGCCACAAAAGGGTCAGCGCCCCGATGATGCCCCCCGCCGTCCAGAGCGTCAGGCGCAGGTTGCCGGAAAAGGCTGCGGCGATCGCCAAGAGGATCGCGACCAGCCCGGCAATCAGCGCCAGCATGGGCCAGCGCGGCAGGCTGCGCGTGCCCGTTCCGCCATCGCGAAAAAGGCTGGCGGCGCGGATTTCCTCGATCCGCGACAGCGGAGCCAGGGTAAAGATCAGGACCGTGAGCGCGCCGTAGATGGCCGCCTCCAGCATGGGCCGTGCATAGAAGCCAAAGCTGGCGGGAACGGGCAGGCGCGCCTCGATCACGGGGGCGAGGGCCACGGGCACGCCCGCGCCCAAGAGGATGCCTACGGTCAGCCCGAGGCCGCCCAAAGCGCCTATCTGCAGGAAATAGGTGGCCAGCACCGTGCCGCGATCCGCTCCCAAGGTGCGCAGCGTGGCGATGGTTGCGGTCTTGCGCGCCAGATAGGCCCGCACGGCAGAGGAGATGCCGACCCCGCCCACCGCCAACCCGCTAAGCCCCACAAGCACCAGGAACGCGCCCAGCCGGTTCACGAATTCGGAAATGCCGGGCGCACCTTCTCGCGCGTCACGCCACTCGATGCCGCTTGTGCCCAGCGCCTCTTCTGCCTCCGCCTCGAGCGTGGCCAGATCCGCGCCCTCGGGCAGGTCCAGACGGTAGCGCGTCGAAAAGAGCGTGCCCTCGCGCAGAAGTCCGGAAGATTGCAGCGCCGTGGTCCGCACCAGCGTGCGCGGCCCAAGGGCGAACCCGGCGGCAGCTCCGTCCGGCTCGTCCACCAGTGCCGCCATCAGCACGAAATCCTGCGTGCCAAGGCGGAAGGTCTCGCCCGACTCCAGCGCCAGCCGCGCGATCAGCGTAGGCGCCATCACCGCGCCGGGCAGGCCGTCCGCGCCGTCAAGGGCCGTGGCTAGCGGCATCGCTGGATCGAGGCCGACATCGCCAAGGAGCGGATAGGCGCCATCCACCGCCTTCACTTGCGTGAGCGCGCGATCCTCGCCCACCACGGCAAGCGAGCGAAAATCGACGATCTCCGAAACAGTGTCGGCGCGGCCCCCCATCCATGCGCGCTCATCCTCGCTGGCGAAACGGTAGGTCAGACCGATCTCGGCATCGCCGCCAAGCAGCTCGGCGCCCTTTTCTGCAAGGCCCGCCTCGATGCTGGCGCGGATTGTGCCGACGGCGGCAATGGCGGCCACGCCAAGGATGATGCACCCTAGAAGGATGCGAAACCCGGCGAGGCCCCCGCGCAATTCGCGCCGGGCCAGACGTGCGGCTGCGCGGAAATTCATGCGATACGTCCGTCCGACAGCGAGACGGTCCGGTCACAGCGCGCGGCCAGATCGGGATCATGCGTGACCATGATCAGCGTCGCGCCATGCTTGGCCCTCAGATCGAACAAGAGGTCCATGATCGCGCCGCCGCTGGCGCTGTCCAGATTGCCCGTCGGCTCGTCCGCCAGAATGAGGCGCGGCTCTGTCGCGGTTGCGCGGGCCAGCGCGGTGCGCTGCTGCTCGCCGCCCGACATTTGCGAGGGGTAGTGCCCCGCCCGGTGCGCAAGGCCGACGGCTTTCAGCTGCGCTTCCGCCCGCTCGGTGGCGTCAGCCGCGCCCGCCAGCTCCAGCGGCACGGCGACGTTTTCCAGCGCGGTCAGGGTCGGGATCAGGTGGAAGGATTGAAAAACAACGCCCATATGCCCGCGCCTCAGCCGTGCCAGCGCATCTTCGCTGAGCGCACTCAGGTCTTGGCCAAGCGCCCTCACACGGCCCGAGCTGGCCCGCTCGAGCCCGCCCATCAGCATCAGCAGCGATGATTTGCCCGAGCCGGAGGGGCCGACCAGCGCAAGCGTCTCGCCCTCGGTGACATCCAGCGATATCCCATGCAGGATCTCGACGTCGCCGGTGCCTGATCTAAGTGTAAGACCAACATTTTCGAGCGACACGATAGGAGAAGACATGGATATGCGCCTGACATTTAGGAGTTTCCTGCTATATGGGGCTGCGCGGGCAGGGGGCAAGGCGATAGCGCTTGCGCTGGCCGTCGCGCTGGGCGGAACCGCCGCCACGGCCGAGGAGGCCGTACCGAACGAGGTGCGCGTGATGACCTTCGGCGACAGTCTGACAGCGGGATACGGCCTGACGCGCGAGAACGGATTTGCCGCCCAGATGAGTGTCTGGCTGAAGGAAAACGGGACGCCTCAGGGGGTGCCGGTGCGCATCCTCAACTCGTCCGTGTCGGGCAGCACCACGGCGGGCGGTGTGCGCCGCCTTGACTGGGCGCTGGCCGATGATCCCGATGCGATGATCGTCGAGTTGGGCGGCAATGATTTGCTGCGCGGCACCGACCCCGCCGAGACGCGCGCCAATCTCGAGACGATCCTGTCCCGCGCGGCAGATGAGGGTATCGAGGTGCTGCTGGTCGGGTTGATCGCCAAGGACAATTACGGGCCCGAATACCGTGAGGCGTTCAACGCGATCTATCCCGATCTGGCCGAGACATACGGCACGGCGCTGCAGCGCGATTTCTTTGGCGCGCTGCCCGAGGCGAATGCCGATCAGCTGCCGTATCTGCAAGGTGATGGCACGCATCCCAATGCGGAAGGCATCGCCAAGGTCGTGGCCGATATGGGGCCGCGCGTTCAGGCGCTGATCTCGGACGTGCTGGAAGATCGAGCGGCTGCGGTGCAGAACTAACGGGCACCTATCGCCGAGCCGGATACAAAAAGGGGCCCCGCGGGGCCCCGATTTACCACTTATCGCAAAAGGCTTAGGCCAGAACGATGTTCGATGCCGACTCGCGACCGTCACGGCCTGCTTCGATGTCGAACGTCACTTTCTGGTCGTCTGCCAGGCCGGTCAGGCCTGCGCGCTCAACAGCGGAGATGTGGACGAAAACGTCCTTGCCGCCGCCATCGGGTGCGATGAAGCCGTAGCCTTTTGTCGAGTTGAACCATTTCACGGTGCCATTAGCCATACCGTAATCTCCTTAGTTATACTGCCCGCGTCAGTGCGGCAGCGCGGCTAGTCAGTGCAAGATCGAGTGCCTGAGCCGTAAGGAGCAGTTGGTCGATAGTGGTAACGTCGCGCGAGTCGTATACGCCAAAAAAGGCGATTTTGCAAGACCTAAGGAATTGGCCAACGCCTAGCCGCGGCGTCGGTGGCGCCAAATCGCCTGCGGCATCCGGCGCAGGGCCAGCCGGCATATGGCGGGGTATTCCAGATCGCCGGCCAAAAGATCGAGATAGGCGCCCTTCAGCACCGATGACTTGGCGAAGGCGCGCAGGAAAAACGGACGCGTCCGTGCAGAGTAGATCAGCGGTCGCAGCCAGCACGCCATGGCGAGCGCGCGGTGCACGGGTTTCAGCGCGCGCCGATAGGCTGGCAGGAGGGCATCCGGGCGCCCTTGGGCCAGCGCATATGCGGCGGCGGCGGCGGCGGCGGCGCCCGATTGCAGCGCATAGGCGATGCCTTCGCCAGTGATCGGATCGACAAGGCCCGCGGCATCCCCCGCAAGCAGGACACGGCCCCGGCCCGGCACCCGGCGATAGGCTCCGAAAGGCAGGAAATGCCCCTTGACCCGCGCGCTGCTCGCCTCGCCCAGGATGTCGCGATAGGCGTCCAGCCGCCCTTTCATGTCGGGGTTCCGGGCGCTCAGGCCGCCAACGCCGATCGTCGTGCTGCCCGCCTTGGGAAATTGCCAGCCATAGCCCCAATCCGCGGCCCCGAGATCAATGCGGATCACGCTCTGCTCGGGCGGAGCCAGGGGCGGGGCCTCGATCTCCATCGCGAAGCCGATGGTGCCCTGATCGAAAGCGCGGCCGAAGAGCGTGCGGGCGACATGGCTGCTGACGCCATCGGCGCCGATCAGGATGCGCCCGGCCAGTTGGCGGCCATCCGACAGCGTGGCGGTCAGCGCGTCCGCGTCCAGATCGGTGATGCGCTGCCCGGTGAAATCCGCCGTCCCTGCCGCGCGCGCGATGTCCAGCAAATGCGCGTCCATGTCCCAGCGCATCGCCAGATAGACGGGCGGGCTGCCCATCTCGCCGCCCAGCGATGCGCCATTCGCCTCGAAGGTGATGCGCTCGCGCGGCTCGAAAAGCGAGGGAGGGAGCGGCGCGCTGAATATTTCACTATAAAGCGTGGCAGAGCGCCCGGTTACCAGCCCGCCGCAGAGCTTGGCGCGCGGGAAGGTCGCCTTGTCGATGATGGCCGTGCTGAGGCCTGCCCGGCAGGCCGTGACGGCGGCGGCTGTGCCCGCCGGGCCAGCGCCGATTATGAGGATGTCGAAGGTCTGGAGCGTGCGAGCCATGGACCGGGTTTAGGCGGTTTTCACGTCATGCAAAAGCGAAACGCGCCCGGTCGGGGCGCGCGTCTGGTCTGACTTTCAGGGCTTGCGTTGAAGCGAGGCGTCTTTTGCGGTCAGCGCGCGAACTTCTTGTGCTTGGTCTTCGACGGCTCGACATCGCCCATCCGGCGGATCTTGTCTTCTTCATAATCCTCGAAGTTGCCCTCGAACCATTCGACATGGCCGTCACCCTCGAAGGCCAGCATATGCGTGCAGATCCGGTCGAGGAAGAAGCGGTCGTGGCTGATGACCACGGCGCAGCCGGCGAAATCGACCAGCGCATCCTCAAGTGCGCGCAGCGTCTCGACGTCCAGATCGTTCGTCGGCTCGTCAAGGAGCAACACGTTGCCGCCCGCGCGCAAGAGGCGCGCCATGTGTACGCGGTTCCGCTCACCACCCGACAGCAGCGAGACCTTCTTTTGCTGGTCGCTGCCCTTGAAGTTGAAGGCACCGCAATAGGCGCGCGCGTTCACTTCGGCGTCACCCAGCTTGATGATGTCCTGGCCGTCGGCAATCGCCTCCCAGACGTTCTCGTTGGGGTCCAGATCGTCGCGCGACTGGTCGACATAGCTGAGATCCACGGTCGTCCCCAGCTCGATCGTGCCCTCGTCGGGCTGTTCCTGCCCGGTCAGCATCTTGAAGAGCGTCGACTTACCCGCGCCGTTGGGGCCGATCACGCCGACAATGCCGCCAGGGGGCAACGAAAAGCTGAGATTGTCGATCAGCTTGCGCCCGCCCAGCGATTTGCTGAGTCCCTCGACCTCGATCACCTTCGAGCCGAGACGCTGGCCGTTCGGGATGACGATCTGCGCCTTGGTCAGCTTCTCGCGCTCGGACTGGTCTGCCATCTCATTGTAGGACTTGATCCGGGCCTTGGACTTGGCCTGACGTGCCTTGGCGCCCTGACGCATCCATTCCAGTTCGCGCTCCAGCGTCTTTTGCTTGGACTTGTCCTCGCGCGCCTCCTGCAGCAGCCGCTTGGCCTTCTGCTCGACCCAAGAGGAATAGTTGCCCTCATAGGGAATGCCGCGGCCACGGTCCAATTCGAGGATCCAGCCGGTGATGCTGTCGAGGAAGTAGCGGTCGTGGGTGACGATCAGGATCGTGCCCTTGTAGTCGATCAGGTGCTGCTGCAGCCATGCGATCGTCTCGGCGTCGAGGTGGTTGGTCGGCTCGTCCAGCAGAAGCATGTCGGGCGCTTCCAGCAGCAGCTTGCACAGCGCCACGCGGCGCTTCTCGCCGCCCGAGAGGCCCGAGATATCGGCATCGTCCGGCGGGCAGCCAAGCGCCTCCATGCTGACGTCGATCTGGCTGTCGAGATCCCACAGGTTGTCGCTGTCGATCTCGTCCTGCAGCGCCGCCATCTCATCCGCGGTGTCGTCGGAATAATTCATCGCCAGCTCGTTGAAGCGATCCAGCTTGGCCTTCTTCTTGGCGACGCCCAGCATGACATTCTCGCGTACCGACAGGCTCTCGTCCAACTGCGGCTCCTGCGGGAGGTAGCCGACGGTCGCATCCTTGGCGGCCCATGCCTCGCCGGTGTAATCCTTGTCGAGACCGGCCATGATCTTCATCAGGGTCGACTTACCCGAGCCGTTGACACCCACGACGCCGATCTTGACGCCGGGGAGGAAGCTGAGGTGAATGTTCTCAAAGCATTTCTTGCCGCCCGGATAGGCTTTGGAAACGCCCTGCATGTGATAGACGTATTTGTTGGCTGACATGACGCATCTCTTTCCTGTGGACCGGCGCATGTGCCCGGCATGAGTTTGAGTGCCATGTAACCGCCCAGCGCGCCGAATTCAAATGGATGTATCGCGCCGCCGCCCTTTACCGTCTGTGGCATTCGGGCGGGGCGGGGGATCGCAGGGCGCTTCGAGGCCAGAGGCGAGGCCGCGCGGCATCGTGATGGGCGCGGCAAAGGGCGTATGCGCGCGCAGCCATCCCGAAAGGTCCGGCAAGGGCATGGGCCGCGCCAGACCATAGCCCTGCACCTGCGGACATTTGGCGCGGCGCAGGATGTCCAACTGATCCTGGGTTTCCACGCCCGCCGCGATCACGTCGACCCCCAGGAGCGCGCAGAGCCTGATGATCGAGCGGGTGATGACCCGCGCCCGCGCGTCATGGCCAAGACGGCAGATCATCGTGCGGTCCAGCTTGATCGCGTCGATCGGTGCGGCGGACATATGGGCAAGGCCCGCATAGCCGGTGCCGAAATCATCCAGTGCGACCCGAACGCCAAGGCGGCGCAACGCGGTGACGGCGCCGGTGACGTCCAGCGTTCCGCGCGTCATCATCGTCATCTCGAGGATCTCGACGCAGACGGCCTGCGGCGGCAGGCCGCGCGATTGCAGCCCCCAGTCCAGAAGGGCCGGGTAATCCGCATCCGCCAGAATTGAGCTGGAGACATTAAGCGACATCACCAGATCGGGAAAGCCCTGCGCCCGCAGTTCGCTCAGCGCATCAAGCGCCGCATTCATCGCATGGTAGTCGATCTCGCTCAGCAGCCCGGCTTGTTCGGCGGCTGGCAGAAAGGCGGCCGGGGCCAGCATTCCGCGCCCCGGATGCCGCCAGCGGAGCAGCGCCTCGCAGCCGGTGACGCGGCTCTGCGCCAGATGCGCGATGGGCTGCAGGTGAACGCAGAACTGGCCCTGCTCGACCGCCAGCTTCAGATCGTGGGCAAGGCGCTGTCCGTCGCGGTGGCGGCGGCCCAGTTCGGGCGTGTAGAGAACGGCGCGCCCGCGCCCGCGATCCTTGGCGCTGTAGAGGGCCTGATCGGCCTGCCGGATCAGCGCCTCACCATCTATGACGTCGCTCCCCGCGCCGGGCATGCTGGCCCCGACCGAGATACCGGGCAGGATGATCTGATCTTGCCACGCCAAAGGGCGCGTGGCGGCGTCCAGCACCGCCTGCGCCCGGCGCATCAGGCGCGTGCGGTCGCCGATATCAAGGCAGACCACCAGGAATTCGTCCCCGCCGGTGCGGCAGGGCAGGTCCCGCTCCTCGGCGGTATTGGCCAGCGCGGCGGCGACATGGCGCAGCACCGCGTCGCCCGCCGCGTGGCCCATCGTGTCGTTGATGTCCTTGAACCGGTCGAGATCCAGTTGCAGCACGCCCATGACCCCCGCGCGCAGGCTGGTGCGCGCAGGGGGGGAGGCCAGGAAATCCGACAGCCTTTTGCGATTGGCAAGGCCGGTCAAATCGTCATGATGGGCGGCATGGTCCAGATCCTCGGTCATGCGCTGCAGCGCCATCTGCACACGCACCTCGTCCGAGATGTCGCGGCAGGTGACGACCACCATCTTCTGTGTATCGCCCGGCCCCAAGTCGATCAGCGCATGGCTTTGCTGGTTCCAGAAAAGGGTGCCATCACGGCGCATATGCCGGGTCACCCGGTGCTTGCGAAAAAGCGAGCTGCCGGGATCGTAGCGAAACTGCGCCAGCGCCGCGGGGCCGGGGCGCGCCTCGGGCGGTGTGATCAGCTCGGCCGGATTGCGGCCGCGCACCTCGGCCAGGGTCCATCCCAGCATCCGCTCCAGCGCGGGGTTCATCCACAGGATGCGCCCGAAAATATCCAGCAGGACGATACCGTCGCGCGTGTGGTCCAGAATCAGCCCGGCCAACCACGGGCTGGCCGCCCCGTCCGCCGAAACGGGGGGCACGGCAGACGCGCGGCCCCGCCGATCTGTGGGGCCGGTCCCGCCGGCCGGGATCTGATCATGTTTAGTGCGCGGCACGCCGTCACCTGAATACTTGTCAACGTGAGGCGAGGGTGCCGTAGCGCCGTTAATATCCGGTGGCCTTCATTCGGCTTTCTGGCTAGAAATATTGACGAATTTTAGGAGTTTCCGGAAATGACGCCTGCGGGCCGCCCTCTTTGCCTGCCGCCTGCGCGGCCGGGCCGTGTCATCGGCCTTCTGGGCGGCTCGTTCGATCCGCCGCATGCGGGCCATGTGCATATCACGCGCGAGGCGCTGAAACTCTTTGGCCTCGACGCGGTCTGGTGGCTGGTCAGCCCCGGCAACCCCCTGAAGGAACGCGGACCCGCCCCGCTGGAGCGGCGGATGCAGGCCGCGCGCAAGATCATGCAGCACCCGCGCGTTCACATCAGCGACGTCGAGGCGCAGATCGGCGCGCGCTATACCGCCCGCACCATCGAAGCCCTGCGCGCGGCCCGGCCGGACGTGCATTTTGTCTGGCTCATGGGGGCGGATAACATGGCGCAATTCCATCTCTGGCAGGATTGGCGCCAGATCATGGAAAACGTGCCTATCGGTATCCTAGCCCGTCCGGGTGCGCGGCTGGCGGCGCGCGCCTCGGTCGCGGCGCGTATCTACGAACATGCGCGCGTGCCCCTGGGCGAGGCCCGCAGGCTGGGCCGGATGCGGGCGCCGGCATGGTGCTTTGCCAATGTGCCGATGATGGCGCTGTCCTCCACCCGTTTGCGCGCCACCGGGGCATGGTGACGCGCCCGCGCAAACGTGAGCGCACGCGCCGCAGAAGGCGATTGCGGCCCGTCCCGCCCTGCGGTTAAATCCCACGCATGACATATCCGTTCTCACGACGTCTTTTCCTGGGCGCTGCGCTGTCGGCGCTGGCCGCCGGCGCGCAGGCCGGGGCACCTGCGGTATCGCTGCGCCCTCAGCTGCGCCCCGACAGGCTGGGCCAGCCGCCCGATTCCGCCGCGCTGATCGAGGCGGCCCGGCTGGACGGGCGCGTGGGCTTTGCGGTGATCGACATGACCACGGGCACGGCTCTCGAGACACGCGAAGGCGCTGACGGCTTTCCACCGGCCAGCGTGACCAAGGCGATCACGGCGCTTTATGCGCTGGATGCGCTGGGGCCGACCTATCGGTTCACCACGCGGCTGATGGCGACCGGGCCGGTGGTGGATGGCATCATCCAAGGCGATCTGGTGCTGGTCGGGGGCGGCGATCCGGTGTTGGATACCGACGCGCTGGCGACGATGGCCGCAAACTTCAAGGCAGCGGGCGTGAAGGGTATTACCGGCGCCTACCGCGTCTATGGCGGCGCGCTCCCGTTCGAGCGCGTGATCGACGCGGCGCAGCCGGCCCAGGTCGGCTATAACCCCGCGCTCTCTGGGCTGAACCTCAATTTCAACCGCGTGCATTTCCAGTGGGAAAAGGGCTCGGGCGGGTATGCCGTTACGATGGATGCCCGTTCGGCCAAGTATCGCCCCGAAGTGCAGGTGGCCCGGATGAAGGTCGCTGACCGCTCCAGCCCGATCTTTACCTATACCGATGGCGGGGATCACGATCAGTGGACCGTCGCGCGCGGCGCGCTGGGCAACTCGGGCGCAAGGTGGCTGCCTGTGCGCCGCCCGGCAAGCTATACGGGCGAAGTCTTTGGCAGCCTTGCCCGCGCGCAGGGCATCAAGCTGGGCGCGGCCGTCCCGCAGGAGGATGCGCCGTCGGGCGACACGCTGGTCACCCATCTCAGCGATCCGCTGCCGGACATCCTGACCGGAATGCTGAAATATTCCAACAACCTGACAGCCGAGATGGTGGGCATGACCGCTACGCTGGCGCGAACGGGCAGCGTCACCTCCCTTGCCGCCTCGGCGCGCGAGATGACAGCTTGGGCCCGCGGCGATCTGGGGCTGGAAGGCGCCAGCCTGGTGGACCATTCGGGTCTGGGCGACGCCTCGCGCGTCAGCGCGCTGGCGCTGGCCAAGGTGCTGACCGCTGCGCATCGCAGCGCCACGCTTCGCCCCATGCTCAAGGAATTTCGGATGCGCAACGCGGATGGCGGTTTCGATGATCGGCATCCCGTGCGGGTCGAGGCGAAGACCGGCACGCTGCACTTCGTCAGCGCGCTGGCCGGCTATGCCACCGGCCCGTCGGGCCGACCGCTGGCCTTTGCCATCTTTGCCCATGACGCGGATCGGCGCGCCGCCGTCGCGGGCCTCGCCGATGACAGGCCCCCCGGCGCCGCTGGCTGGAACAGGCGTGCCAAGGGTCTGCAACAGGCCCTGATCGAGCGCTGGAGCGCGGTCTATGGCGGCTAGCCTCCCTGTGCGCGAGCGGCGGGGCGTGCTGACGCTTTATCCAATGTCACGCGTCAATGCGAAACCGCCCTTGCACCGCGCTGCGCCATCCACTAATTGAGGCCTACCACCACGGCAGGCGAGTTGGCGGAGTGGTGACGCAACGGATTGCAAATCCGTGTACACCGGTTCGATTCCGGTACTCGCCTCCACATCTTCAATCAGGCATTTAAACGGCGCGCACTGGGAGCTTTGTGGTATCGGCCCGATCGGGGCGATAGCTGGGCCGTGCCGCCTATGTTGGCGGGACCTAGTTCGGCGACACCTTGTCGATCTTGATCTTCTTCGGCATTGCGCCGCCGCGCGGTTGCCATCGTGGCGCGAGCGGCACAGGATGCGGTGAAGGCAGAGCAGGGAATGTGGGTGATGGAAAAGGTTGCGTTGATATCCGGGGGCAGTCGCGGGATCGGGGCCGAGGTGGCGCGCCTTTTGACGGATGACGGCTGGCGGCTGTCGCTGGGTCTGCGCCGTCCCGAAGAGGCTGATGCGCGCTGGCAGGGCCACCACGTTTCCCATTTCGATGCCATGGAAGGGAATGAGGCGGCATGGGCGGAGGCGGCGCTCGAACACTATGGGCGCATCGACGCGGTCATCTGCTGCGCGGGCATCATCGAGGCCAAGGACGTGATTGCGGTGAGCGACGATGCGCTGGAGGCCATGCTGGAGATCAACGTCAAATCACCCAGGCGGCTGGTGCGCGCCGCGTGGGAGGCGCTGAGCGCATCCGGCGAGGGGCGTGTGGTGATGCTGGCCTCGCTCTCGGGCAAGCGGGTCGCCTCAGCGGGCAGTGGCGCCTATTCCATGACCAAATTCGCCGCCGTCGCGCTGACTCATGGCATAAGGCAGGCGGGCTGGGATCAGGGCATCCGCGCGACCGCGATCTGCCCCAGCTACGTCAATACCTACATGGCGGCCGCGATCACGGAGTTCCCGGCAGAACAGATGACCCAGCCAGGCGACGTGGCACGGATGGTGAAACTGGCGCTCGATCTGCCGAACACGGCCTCGGTCGCGGAGATGACTGTGACTTGCCGCCGCGAAGCGCAGTACTGACCTAGCGCAGGCTGGTGCAGAAGGCCTCGATCCGGTCCATCGCCTCGGTCAGTTCGGCCTCGGAGGCGGCATAGCTGACGCGGAAATAGGGGCTTTGCCCGAAGGCCGCGCCATGCACACAGGCGACGCCGCCCTCCTCCAGCAGGGCCATCACGAAATCCTCATCCGTATCGATACGGCGGCCCTTCGGCGTGGTTTTTCCCAGAAACGCCTCGCAGGATGGGAAGACGTAGAAGGCACCGGGCGGGGTAGGACAGTCGATGCCGGGAATGGCATTTAGGCGGCTGACCACCAAATCGCGGCGCCGCTGGAACGCTTCGCGCTGACTATGGATTGCGTCCTGCGGTCCGGTCAGCGCCGCATGGGCCGCCCATTGGCAGGGCCGCGCGGCGCCGCTGGTCAGTTGGCCCTGCACCAGCGCCATGGCGTTGATCAGTTCCTGTGGCCCTGCGGCATAGCCGATGCGCCAGCCGGTCATGGCGTAGGCTTTGCTGACGCCATTCATGGTCAGCGTGCGGTCCTTCATCGAAGGCGCGGCGGCGGCCATCGTGGCAAAGGGCATGCCGCCATAGATCAGATGCTCGTACATGTCATCGGACAGCACCCAGACGTCAGGATGCCGCTCCAGCACCTCTGCCAGCGCGCGCAGATCATCGGCCGAATAGACCGCGCCCGAGGGGTTCGAGGGCGAGTTGAGGATCAGCCATCGGGTCTTGTCGGTGATTGCCGCCTCCAGCGCCGCGGGGGTCAGCAGGAAGCCGTCCTCCGCATGGGTAGGCACCACCACGGGCACGGCGCCTGTCATTTCGACCTGCTGGGTATAGCTGACCCAGTAGGGGGCTGGCACGATGACCTCGTCGCCGGGGTCGAGCGTGGCCAAGAGGGCGTTGGCGATCACCTGCTTGCCGCCGGTGCAGACGATCGTCTGCGCGGCGCTGTAGTCCAGCCCGTTCTCTCGCGCGAATTTCTGCGCGATGGCTTCGCGCAGTTGGGGAATGCCGGGGATGGGGGTGTATTTGGTCTCGCCCCGCGCCACCGCCTCGGCGGCGGCGGTCTTGACGTGGTCGGGGGTGTCGAAATCCGGCTCGCCGATGGAGAGGGAAATGACGTCCTGCCCCGCATCGCGCAGATCACGCGCCTTTTGCGTGATGGCGATGGTCGCCGCGGGCTGGATGCGCGACAGGGCGGTCGATTTGCGAAACTGGGTCATATGCGGGCCTTTCCTGCGTTGGTCAGACCATCGGACAGGCGCCCGCAAACTGCAAGCGGATCAGGTGCCGAAGACGGACCAGCCGGTGAAATTGGCCAGACGTTGGGCCGCCTCGGTGCCGACCTTGGAATTGCCGTAGTAGTTGAGGCCGGGCGACCAGACCGCGATGGACGCCTTGCCCGGCGCGATCATCAGGATGCCGCCGCCAACGCCGCTTTTGCCCGGCAGGCCGACGCGGAAGGCAAAATCGCCCGAGCCGTCGTAATGCCCGCAGGTCATCATCAGCGCGTTGATCCGGCGTGCCCGGTCCGATGAGATCAGACGCGGCGCCCCCTCCAGCCCGGCCAGCATCCGGCCCGACTGCGCCAGTTGGTCGGTCGTCATGGCGATGGCGCATTGGTGCATATAGGTGCCCAGGGTCATATCGGGCTCGTTCACCATGTTGCCGAAGGAATAGAGGTAATGCGCCAGCGCCGCGTTGCGGTGGCCCGTCGCCTCCTCGGAGGCGGCGACGTGTTTGTCGATATAGATATCGTCATCCTCGGCGGCGTAGCGGATGAATTGCAAGAGTTCCGCCAGCGCCTCGCGCGGCTGCCGCTTGTCCAGCAGCGCGTCGGTGGTGACGATCGCGCCCGCGTTGATGAAGGGGTTGCGCGGGCGGCCCTTTTCCTGCTCGAGAAGCGCGATGGAGTTGAAGGCGGTTCCCGACGGCTCGCGCCCCACACGGCCCCAGAGCGTGTCGCCGATGCGGCCAAGGGCGGCGGCGAGGGTGAAAACCTTGCTGACGCTCTGGATCGAGAAAGGCTTGGTGTGCTGGCCCGCCGAGATCGTGCGCCCATCGGCCATCGCGACCGATATCGCGAATTGCGCGGGGTCCACGGCCGCCAGTTCGGGGATGTAGTCGGCAGGCGTACCCCAATCGGCGGCGGCGTGCATGTCGTCGTTGAGGCTGAGGAGGAAGTCCTGCAGCCCCTCGGGGAAGGTCTCGCTCATGGGCGGGCGCTCGCCCGGCTCATGTCGCTCTTGGTGGCTCGGTCGCTCGTCGTCATCCGGCTCTCCTCCCGGCGCGCGCCTTCAGGTGTTGAAGAGGAAATGCAGCACGTCGCCATCCTTGACGATATACGACTTGCCCTCGGCGCGCATCTTGCCCGCTTCCTTTGCCGGTTGCTCGCCGCCGAGGCGCACGAAATCATCATAGGCGATGGTCTCGGCCCGGATGAAGCCGCGCTCGAAATCGCCGTGGATGACGCCTGCGGCCTTGGGTGCGCTGGTGCCAGTGCGGATCGTCCAGGCGCGCGCCTCCTTGGGGCCGACGGTGAAATAGGTCTCAAGATGCAGCAGCTCGTAACCCGCCTTGATGAGGCGCGACAGGCCTGCCTCGTCCAGACCCATCTCGCTCAGGAACATCTCGGCCTCCTCGGCGTCGAGCTGGCTGATCTCTTCCTCGATCTGGGCGCTAATGACGACATGGGCGTTACCCTCGGCGGCGGCCATCTCGGCCACCTTTGCCGAAAGGGTATTGCCCTCCGCCGCGTCCGACTCGCCCACGTTGCAGACATAAAGCACAGGCTTGGTGGTCAGCAGTTGCAGCATCTTCCACGCGCGGCGGTCCTCGTCATCGACTTCGACTGTGCGGGCAGGCTTGCCCTCTTCCAAAGCTGCCAGCGCAGATTTCAGCAGACGCTCCTGCTGGACCGCCTCCTTGTCACCGCCGCGCACCTTGCGGGTGATGTTCTGCATTCGCTTCTCGATGCTGTCGATATCGGCCAGCATCAGCTCGGTCTCGATGGTCTCGGCGTCGGCCACCGGGTCGATCCGGTTCTCGACATGGGTGACGTCGCCATCCTCGAAACAGCGCAGCACATGGGCGATGGCATCGACCTCGCGGATATTGGCGAGGAACTGGTTGCCAAGGCCCTCGCCCTTGCTGGCGCCTTTCACCAGCCCGGCAATGTCGACAAA
This sequence comes from Roseovarius roseus, assembly GCF_043355935.2. Classification (NCBI taxonomy): domain Bacteria; kingdom Pseudomonadati; phylum Pseudomonadota; class Alphaproteobacteria; order Rhodobacterales; family Roseobacteraceae; genus Roseovarius; species Roseovarius roseus. The sequence continues at coordinate 299,204 of NZ_JBHFPE020000002.1, forward strand.
GGTCATCCGCGTGGGAATGATCTGCTTGGAGCCCGCGATCTCGGCCAGGGTGTCCAGCCGCGCATCGGGCACGGCTACGTCGCCCACGTTGGGTTCGATCGTGCAGAAGGGGAAATTTGCGGCCTGCGCGGCGGCGGTGCGCGTCAGCGCATTGAAGAGCGTCGATTTGCCCACATTGGGCAAGCCCACGATACCCATTTTGAAACCCATGACGCCGCTCCCGATGCAAAAGTCACGGCATCTAGGGCAGAGCGGCCCTTGGCGTCAACCAGCCATTGATTTCCTCGGCCTCTTGCGCCAAACCCGAAGCGATCAATCAGAGGGACCGCCATGAGCCGTATCGACGCCAAATTCGCCGAGTTGAAGTCCGCCGGGAAAAAGGCGTTCGTGTCCTATGTCATGGCCGGGGACCCCGATTTCGACACTTCGCTGGAGGTGGTCAAGGGGTTGCCGGGCGCGGGTGTCGACATCATCGAGCTGGGCCTGCCCTTTACCGATCCGATGGCGGATGGCGAAACGATCCAGCTGGCTGGGCAGCGCGCGCTAAAGGCAGGCATGACGCTGAAGCGGACGCTGCAGATGGCGCGCGAATTCCGCAAAGGTGATAACACGACTCCCATCGTGCTGATGGGCTATTACAACCCGATCTACAATCACGGCGTGGACAAGTTCCTGGTGGACGCAAAAGAAGCCGGTATCGACGGGCTTATCGTCGTCGACCTGCCCCCCGAGGAGGATGAAGAACTATGCATCCCGGCGCAGGCGGCGGGCCTCAACTTCATCCGGCTGGCGACGCCCACCACCGATGACAAGCGTCTGCCCAAGGTCATGCAGAATACCTCTGGCTTCGTCTACTACGTGTCCATCACCGGCATTACCGGTGCGGCCGCGGCCGAGGCGAAGGACGTGGCGCCCGAAGTGGCGCGCATCAAGGCCGCCACGGATCTGCCCGTTATCGTCGGGTTTGGCATCCGCACGCCCGAGACGTCCAAGGCCATCGCGGGCGTCGCCGATGGCGCGGTGGTTGGCAGTGCCATTGTGGCCAAGCTGGCGGCGGGCGACAGCCCCGCCAAGGTGCTGGAGTTCGTCAAGGGGCTGGCCGACGGCGCCCATTCCGCCTGACGGGCGCGCAGAATGCCCAGCGCCTCGATCAAGACGCCGCTCGGCGCGCTTTGCGTCACCGAAGAGCATGGCGCGATCACGTCGCTCGCTTGGCATGAAGCGTTTCTTCAGGCTGACACGCCTCTCCTGCGCCGGGCGATTGAGCAACTGAACGCCTATTTCGCGGGCGATCTGACCCGGTTCGATCTGCCCACCCGCGTTACTGGCAGCGCCTTTCAACGCGAGGTCTGCGCCGCCATCGCCGCGATTCCGCACGGACAGACGCGCAGTTACGGTGATTTGGCCAAGGCGCTGAAGGCCCCCGCTCAGGCAATCGGCACCGGCTGCGGCGGCAACCCGATCCCGATCATAATCCCCTGCCACCGGGTTCTGGGCACAAACGGGCTGGGCGGATTTTCAGGCAAGGGCGGGGTCGAAACGAAGGTCTGGTTGCTGAGGCACGAGGGGGCGGGCGGGTTGCTGATCTAGGTCTCCGCGAAACCGTCGGGACGAAAACGCACAAATGCGTCGGGGCCGCGAGGATCCAAGTCATAGAGGGCAGGACGCGCGGCAAGGTAGGCGCGCCAGTTAGGGGGGGAATTCAGCCCAGTGCCGTGCAAGTTTCGCATCCTGGCGCCCAACTCGCAAATCTTCATCCCGCGTCCTTTCTGGCTGTACTGACTTATCATGGTGCGGATGTCGTGATCCATTTGGGACGCATCGCCCTTAGTCCGCGTTTCCGTCGCATTAGGGACTTTCTCGAGAACGGAAAAAGCAGAGCAAGCCTGTCGAAAATTCTCAGGCGCCTTCGTCTCGCCCATACCCAGCACGTGCAGCCCACGCTCGCGCTGTCGATGTGCAAGATGCGCGAAATCCCCGTCTGACGTGGCGATCACGAACGCGCTCAACTCACCGGTCAGCGTCAATTCCATCGCATCAATGCACAAAAGGACGTCTGCCGCGTTCTTGCCCGCACCTGCGTGCATCAGGCGGTAACCCGGGGTGTTCAGCCAGTCGCAGGAGGGGTGCATCCCGGCATAGACGCGCGCCACATCAATGCGGCCCAGTTTGCGGGCCCGAGACAAGATTTCATTCGCGTGCGCCGCATTGATGTTGTCGCCATCGACCAGAACGGCGATCCGCCTTGCCTCCATGTCAGCGCCCTTTCGTGAATTCGCATCTTGCGAAGAGCTATCGGGGCAATGGGGCAGGAGTTTGGCGAAATACGGGACAGGCCGGAAACTTAGCCCTTAGCTCTCAGCCCTTTCGCTCGGGAACGATCTGCTGCACGATCCCCGCGCCCAGCAGGTAGACCGAGCTGATCACCAGCCCCCAATGCGCCCAGCTTTCGGGGTGGAAATCGACCCAAGCGGCCCAGCCGGCAAAGAACGTCCAGACAAAGATCATGGGCAGTGAAATCGCGCGCCAGCGCTTGGTGCGCACGGGATGCACGAATTTCAGCGGCAGGAACATCCCGACGGCTAGCACCGTGACAAGGCCGAGCGTGAACCAGAAGGGCGGCGCAGTGGCGAACAAGACCAGCACCAGCATGTTCCAGCAGCCGGGAAAGCCCTGAAAGGACTTGTCCTCGGTCTTCATCCCGCGATCGCAGAAATACATCGCGCTGGCGAAGGTGATGAGGATGATCGCGGCCCAGCCCGTCCAGCCTGGCAAAAGGCCCGATTTGAAGAGGGCGAAGGCCGGGATGAAAGCGTAGGTGATGAAGTCGATGATCATGTCGAGCAGGTTGCCGTCAAAGCGCGGCGCATATTTGTCGACCTCGTATTTCCGGGCAAGCGGGCCATCCGCACCGTCGACCGCGAAGGCGACGACCAGCCAGACATACATCAGCCCCCATTTTTCATCTGCCGCCGCCAGCATGGCCAGCATCGCGAACACGATGCCGGTGGCGGTGAAAAGGTGGACGAGGAGGGCTTTGATTTCGCGTGTCATGGCGTCCCTATAGGGGCTAAGGGGCGGGCGGGCAATCAGCCTTTGGCAGCGGTCTTGCGATTGGCTTTGGGATGGGCGCGGGCGTAGACCTGCATCAATCGGGCGGTGTCGACCGCCGTGTAGGCCTGCGTGGTCGAGAGCGAGGCGTGGCCCAGAAGCTCCTGAATGCTGCGCAGATCGCCCCCGGCATTCAGCAGATGGGTGGCAAAGCTGTGGCGCATCGCGTGCGGCGTCGCCGTGGCGGGCAGGCCCAGCTGCGCGCGCAGGCTTGCCATGACGCCCTGTATCGCCCGCGCGCTCAGCGCACCGCCGCGCGCGCCCTTGAAGAGAGGCGCATCGGGCGCGATGTCATGCGGGCAGGCGCGCATATAGGCTTCCACGGCCTCGCGGGTGGCGGGCAGGACGGGAACGACACGCTCCTTGCCGCCCTTGCCGGTGATGCGCAGGGTGGCGGGCAGGGGTGCGTCCGCGCCGGTCAGCGACAGCGCCTCGGATATGCGAAGACCGCAGCCATAGAGCAGCGTGATCACCGCCTGATCGCGCGCGGCGATCCACGGGGTCAGGGATTGAAACTCGGCCGTCTCGATCACACTTTTCGCGGCCTCGACGCTGAGCGGGCGGGGCAGCTTACGCTGAAACTTGGGACTGCGCGTGGCGAGGACGGCGGTCGGCTCGAACCCCTCACGCTCAGCCAGCCAGCGATAAAAGGACTTCACCGCTGAGAGCTTGCGCGCGAGGCTGCGCGCGCCGATGTCGTGCCCCCGCGCATGCGCCATCCAGGCCCGCATATCCGAGGTGCTGATGACTGCCAGCGCGCCCAGGCCCTGCGGCGCGCCCTTGTGCTGGGTGATGAAGGTCAGAAATTCGGTCACGTCGCCCTGATAGGCCGTGACCGTGTTGTCCGCCGCGCCGCGCAAAGCGCGCTGATGGTCCAGCCACAGCGCCAAGGCGTCCCGCGCGGCGGGCGAGATCATGACAGCCAGCGCCGCATGGCCCGCTCGAACACGCCCGCAAAGAAGGCCAGCAAATCGGTGCCCTGCTGCGGGGTGAACTGATGTGGATCCTCGGCGCCCAGTACCAGCATGCCGGGCAGGCGGCCGGATCCGAAATCCAGCCTCAGGCACGCTTCGGAGCGGATATGCGCCGCCGCCGTGCCATGCAGCGCGCCCTCGCCGCCGCTGAGCTGGCGCAAGGTCACCGGGCGCTCGCCGCTGCGGCCGTTCTCGATATAGCGCGAGACGAATCCCGGCTCGGCCACCGACAGGACATCGCCCAGCCGCTGCACGGCGGGATCATTGTCGTCCTGCACCGATTCGAGGATCAGACGCACCGAGGAGACGCGCAGGATGTCGGCCACTTCGCCGCCCAGATTGTGCAGGAACGCCTCGAATTCGGTCGGGTCCAGCATGCGCAGGATGGCGCGGTGCACCTGGTTGGTGCCTGCCAGATTGTCATAGGCCGCTGCGATCACGCTACGATGCGTGTCCTCCAGCCGGTCCAGCCGTGCCTCCAGCCGGTCCATCGCGATACCCCGCAGATCGACGATATTGCCGCCCATTGCCCGCTCGTTCGCGGCGATAAGCGCATGCATCAGGTCCTTGTCCTCGAGGATGACATCGGGTTGGCTGATGATCCGCTCGCGCAGGTGATCGTCCATCTTGGGATTGCTGCTCATGCTCACGCTCGTTTCTTGGTTTTGAGAAGTTGTAGCATGGGGTTGCGGGGAAATCTTCATCTGATTTGGCAGAGGACATGAAATTCCCGGCCCGCTCAGCGGTTCAAGGGTATTTCACGCCCTTGCGGTCCTCCGTCAGGCCTTCAGATAGGCCCAATAGCAAAACATGATGACAAGTACGATCACCACTTGGGCGACCATCGCCTTGATCAGGAATTTCGACCGCTTCAGGTCGTCTTCAACGTCGATTTTTTTCATGGGATGTCCTTTTTAAAAGGTCACGAATAATAGGCCGGAACAGGCCAAAAGTCAATCTGCGCAGCATTCGCGCCTGGATCATGATTTTCGTTTCAGCAGCCTCGCTTCTTGCTTGTTCACGCTGGTTCGCGCGGCTGGCCCGTAAATGGACGGGTCGCCGCGCAGCTGCGGGAAAATCTCGTATATTTCTTCCCGGATGTCTTCGTTCATGGCGCTGATCCCGACATCTCCGGGATGAAAGCTCTCGCTTTCCGCGCCTTCGGCCATAACGATTTCATGCGTGTCGAACAGCAGGTGGAAATATTCGACCTCGCCGCATTCCACCTGACGAATCGAGTGGTCATTGATCAGGTGTTTCGCGGGGACCAGCACCTCGTCCCGCCCAAAATACAGTTGGGCCTGCCAGCCTCGCAACAGCATCCGGTGCTGCGGCGACACCAGCAGATCTCGCGCGTTGGCCAATGCGCCGCGGCGGATTTTCACGGGGGCCAGCTTGCCCGAGCCGGCCACCACCATCGACCCTATCCAGCGAATGGGCTTGAGCGCCCCGTCTGCGGTGGCGACCATATCGCCCGCGCGAAGGTCTTCGATCAAGACCTCGCCGCGATCCGTCGTGATCCGTGTGCCACGGGCAAAACACACGACGTTTTCTTCTTCAATGTTCTTGTCTTTGACGCCGGGAGATTGCGTTGACAGAGTATCCTCACCCTTGCCGCCGTCAATCTCATCCAGATCGGCATCCGCACCGACCTTGATGCTATCGTCGCCGTCGCCAGCCTTGATTTTTTTGCCGGTCGCATCGTCACCAACGGTGATCGAATCGTCGTCCTTGCCCGTGTCGATTTCCTCGAAATCGGCACCATCACCGATCTCGACCATGTCCTGACCTTCTTCGGTTCGGATATTGCCGGCGGACAGGTCGTCGCCGATGGTCAGGCTGTCATCGCCCTCTCCGGACTCGATATCCTCCAAATCGGCGCGGTCGCCGATCTGGACCCTGTCATCACCCTTCTCGGTCGTGATGTTGTCGGCGGTCAAATCGTCGGCGATCGTGACGCTGTCATCCCCGTCGCCCGTGTCGATATCCTTGAGCGTCGCGCCCGACCCGATTATGATCGAATCGTCGCCCCCTTCGGTGTCGATATCCTTGGTCGTCGTGAAATTGTCGGCAACCGTCAAAGTATCGGCGCCGTCCTTCGATCCCTTGTATTCCTCCAGCGTGACGTTGTCGCCGATATTCACGGTCGCCGAAGAAGCCTCGCCCGCGTCAAGTTTGACCTTCGACAAGTCGACATCGTCGGCAACCGCGATGGACGGATTCAGGAATTCCTGGAATTTGACATCAAAATCGTTCGAGTTGCTGTCATTGAATTCAACCGAGAAATCCGTCTCGGTCCCGTTCGCGGCAGCGAATTGGGTATTTTCATTCGCAGTGCTGTCAAAAATGAACGTATCGCCGTCATTGACCTGAACCGTCCCTCCCGCGTTGATCTCATTGGGACCAAGAGGATCCTTGTCCTTGTCGACAATAATGAATGTGGGCATGGGATCGGGATACCATTCTGGGGGAGAGCACACGCAAGGCGCTACGTTCAAAGGTATTACATCTTAAAGTAGACATTCATTTTCGAATTTCAAACAAAGCCATGCGGTCTGCGATGGAATGGCGAAAAAACGCCATGCCAGCCGGACATGCATCGCCCGGCGGAACGGACCGCCGGGCGATGCGTTGCGGCCTGAAGGCGGGGTCAGACGATCTTCTGGCCCGTCTTGGCCCAATCCTTCATGAACTGGTCGAGGCCGGCATCGGTCAGCGGATGGTCGGCCATCTTCTTGATCACTGCGGGGGGCGCGGTCATCACGTCGGCGCCTATCATGGCGGACTGGTAGGCGTGGTTCACGGTGCGGATGGAGGCGGCGAGGATCTGGGTCTCGTAGCCGTAATTGTCATAAACCTGCCGGATGTCCGAGATCAGCTCCATCCCGTCGAGGTTGATGTCATCCAGCCGCCCGATGAAGGGGCTAATGAAGGTCGCGCCCGCCTTGGCGGCCAGCAGCGCCTGGTTGGCCGAGAAGCAGAGCGTGACATTGACCATGTTGCCCTCGTCCGAGAGCACCTTGCACGCCTTGAGCCCCGCCCAGGTCAGCGGCACCTTGACCGCGATATTGCCCGCGATCTGCGCCAGCTTGCGGCCCTCGGCGATCATTTCGTCCGCCTCGAGGGCCACCACTTCTGCGCTGACGGGGCCATCGACCATCCCAGCGATTTCCTTGGTCACGTCCAGAATGTCGCGGCCCGATTTCAGGATCAGGGACGGATTGGTCGTGACCCCGTCGACCATCCCCAGATCGTTGAGTTCTGCGATTTGATCGACTTCGGCGGTGTCTACGAAAAATTTCATGGCGGCAGCCCTCTTGGATGGATTGGAGTTTGTTGCCGGAACGTTTATCCCATGGGCGATCCCCGTGAAACCCTGAAAGGCCCGGAAAGGAAGATGCGCGCGTGACCGCCGGACCGGATTTCTTTGACGCAGGCGCGCTGATCGGCGTGCTGACGGCGCAGCCTCTGGACCGCGTGCTCGATTACCGCGCGCCAGAGGGCGGCTGCCATGTGGGCGCGTTCGTCGAGGTGCCGCTGGGGCCGCGCAAGGTGCTGGGCGTGGTCATGGGGCCGGGCGAGGGCGGCTATGACCTTGCGAAGGTGCGCTCTGTGATCCGCGTGCTAGACGTGGCACCGATGGCGCCCGAGATGCAGACTTTCCTGCAAAAGTCGGCTGATTACACCCTCACGCCGATGTCTGCGATGCTGCGCCTTGCCACCCGCGCGCCGGGGCTGGGCGATCCGCCCTCGATGCGCAAGGTGTACCGGTTGGGCTATTCCGAGCCGCCGCGCGTGACCGAGGCGCGGAGCCGCGTGCTGGAGGTGCTGGAGGGGCAGGGGGATCAGGCCTTTACCCTGAAGGAGCTGTCGGACGAGGCGGGCGTGACTTCCTCGGTCATCAAGGGGCTGGTCAAGCTGGGCGCGGTCGATGAGGTGGACACGCCCCGCGACACGCCCTATCGCCGCCTCGATCCGGCCCATGCCTCGAAAGAATTGACCGAGGATCAGCGCGCCTGCGCCGCCACCTTGGACGCTGCCATCCAGATGGGCTCCTATGGCACAACTCTCCTGCGCGGCGTCACCGGATCAGGCAAGACCGAGGTTTACCTTGAGGCGGTCGCGGCAACCCTGCGCGCAGGACGGCAGGCGCTGGTGCTGCTGCCGGAAATCGCGCTGACCGCCGAATTCCTCACCCGGGTGGAGGAACGTTTCGGCGCCAAGCCCGCCGAGTGGCATTCAGGCGTCACGATGACCGAGCGGCGCCGCTGCTGGCGCATGGTGGGCGAGGGTGGCGCGCAACTGGTCGTCGGCGCGCGTTCGGCGCTTTTCCTGCCGTTCCGCGATCTGGGCCTGATCGTCGTCGATGAGGAACACGACACCTCCTACAAGCAGGAGGATGGCGTGCTCTATAATGCCCGCGATATGGCCGTTCTGCGCGCGTCCATCTGCGGGGCGCAGGTGGTGCTGGCCTCAGCCACGCCCAGTCTGGAAACATGGGTCAATGCCGAAGCTGGCAAATACACGCGCCTCGACCTCAAGGCGCGGTTCGGCGCAGCCGTGATGCCCGAACTGCGGGCGATCGACATGCGCAGCGAAGACCTGCCCGGCAATCGCTGGATCTCGCCCACGATGCAGGCGGCGGTGCAAAGCCGCATTGAGAGGGGCGAGCAATCGCTGCTCTTCATCAACCGGCGCGGCTATGCGCCCGTCACCATCTGCCGCGCCTGCGGGCATCAGGTGGGCTGCGATCATTGCGACGCGCGCATGGTCGAGCATCGGTTCCAGAAGCGCCTGATGTGCCACCAATGCGGCGAGACGAAGCCGATGCCCGAAAAATGCCCCGCCTGCGAGGTGGAGGGCAAGATGGCCCCCGTGGGCCCGGGCGTCGAGCGTCTGGGCGAGGAAGCGGCCGCGCTGTTCCCCGAGGCGCGGGTCGCGACGCTGAGCAGCGACATGTTCGCCAGTTCCCGCGCGCTCAAGGAGCAGATCCGCGCCATTGCGGCGGGCGAGGCCGACATCGTCATCGGGACGCAGCTGGTGGCCAAGGGGCACAATTTCCCCTTGCTAACGCTGGTCGGCGTGATCGATGCCGATCTAGGCCTTCAAGGGTCGGACCTGCGTGCGGCGGAACGCACGTTCCAGCTGATGCGGCAGGTCGCGGGCCGGGCGGGTCGCGCGGAAAAGCCGGGCACGGCAATGCTGCAAACCTTCCAGCCCGAGCATCCGGTGATCCGCGCGATCCTCTCGGGCGACGAGGAAGGCTTCTGGCGCGCCGAGGCCGAGGAGCGCCGCCATGCGGGCGTGCCGCCCTTCGGGCGCATGGCGGGGATCATCCTCAGCTCGCCCGACATGCAGGAGGCGTTCGACGTGGGCACGCATCTGGCCCGCACCGATGGCCCCCTGCGCGAGATCGGCGCGCAGGTCTTCGGCCCCGCGCCCGCGCCCATCGCGCGGGTGAGGGGACGCCACCGCGTGCGCCTCTTGGTCAAGGCGCCCAAGGGCGCGGCGCTGCAGCCTGCGCTGGCGCGCTGGACCGGCGCGCTGCGCCTGCCGAATTCGCTGCGTCTCAGCGTCGATATCGACCCGCAGAGTTTTTACTGATGCGCGCGGCGGAGCAGGGCAGATGAGACCGCAGGTGTTGCCTCGCCGGTCGGCCAACCTGATCGGCAGCCTCTGGATGATCACGGCCATGGCGCTCTTTGCGGTCGAGGACGGGTTCATCAAGGCCGCCGCGACCAGCCTGCCTGTGGGCGAGATCCTGATGATCTTCGGCCTTGGCGGCGCGGCTGTCTTTGCGGGCGTCCTGCGCAGGAACGGGCTGCCCCTCTTTCGGCGCGAGGTCGTCTCGCGCCCGATGCGCATACGTGTCTGCTTTGAGGTGACGGGCCGTCTTTTCTGGGTGCTGGCGCTGGCGCTGACGCCGCTCTCTTCGGCCGCGGTGATCCTGCAGGCGACGCCGCTGGTGGTGGTCGCGGGCGCGGCCTTCGTCTTTGGCGAGAAGGTGGGCTGGCGGCGATGGACCGCCATCGTCATCGGCCTGCTGGGCGTTGTTGTCATCATCCGCCCCGGCGCGGACAGCTTTTCCCCGCTATCGGTGCTGGCGCTGATCGGCATGATCGGCTTTGCCGGGCGCGATCTGGCCAGCCGCGCCGCGCCTGCGGCCATCGGAACGGCGATGCTGGGCCTCTACGGCTTTCTCGCGATGGCTTTGGCCGGCGCACTCTATTCAGTCTGGAGCGGTGAGGCCTTTGCCCTGCCGGGCCCGCGTGCGGCCATGATGTTGGCGGGGGCCATCGCCTCGGGCACCATCGCCTATTCCTGCCTGATGAAGGCGATGCGGGTGGGCGACGTCTCGGCGGTCACGCCGTTTCGCTACACGCGCATCCTTTTCGGCATCGCGCTGGGCGTTGCGCTTTTCGGCGAGGAGATCACCGCGCCGATGGCGATCGGATCGGGCCTTATCGTCGCGTCGGGCATTTTCATCCTCTGGCGCAGTCGCGCGGGTGCCGCAAGCTAGGCGCCAAGAGCATATTCCCCTCGCCAAAATGCTGGACGCGGCGTAAAGCGGATTGATGACCCAGCTTGTCCCCCTTGGCGAGGCCCGCCACCTGCCGTTCTGGCGCAGGCCCATCACGCTGCTGTTCCTCATGGCCGCCGCGATGCCCATCGCCTTTGCCACATGGTCGGCGCTGCTCAACAATTTCGTGATCGAGGTGGCGCAGTTCGACGGGCACGATATCGGCTGGCTGCATACCGTGCGCGAGATCCCCGGCTTTTTCGCCATTGGGGTCATTGCCATCATCGTCTTCATGCGCGAGCAGGTACTGGGCCTCGTGTCGCTGATCCTTCTGGGGGCCGCGACGGCCATCACCGCGCAATTCCCGACGATGGGCGGCATCCTGACCATCACCATGCTCAGCTCGATCGGCTTTCACTATTACGAGACGGTGAACCAGTCGCTGCAACTGCAATGGATCGACCGCGCCCGCGCGCCCCAGATGCTGGGCTGGCTCTTGGCCGCCGGGTCTGGCGCGACACTGATCTGCTACGGCGGTATCGTCCTGCTGTGGGAGCCTTTGGGCCTGACCTACAACATCGTCTACATGCTCTCGGGCGGGATCACGGCGGCCATCGCCGTCTTTGCCCTGATCGCCTACCCGCAATTCGAGGCGCCTAATCCGCAGCTGAAACAGATGGTGCTGCGCCGTCGCTATTGGCTCTATTATCTGCTCCAATTCATGGCGGGCGCGCGCCGGCAGATCTTTGTCGTCTTTGCGGGCTTCATGATGGTCGAGAAGTTCGGATTTCAGGTGCACGAGATCACCGCGCTCTTCCTGATCAACCTTGTTGCCAACATGGTCTTTGCCCCGCTCATGGGCGGCGCCGTCGCCCGCTTTGGCGAGCGGCGCACGCTGATCTTCGAATATGCCGGGCTGATGGCGGTATTCCTCGCCTATGGAGGGATCTACATGTTCGGTTGGGGCGTGCTGCTCGCGGCGGCGCTCTATGTGATCGACCACATGCTCTTTGCGCTGGCGCTGGCGCTCAAGACTTATTTCCAGAAGATCGCCGACCCCGGCGATATCGCCCCCACCGCCGCCGTCGCCTTTACCATTAACCACATAGCCGCCGTGTTTCTGCCCGCGCTGCTGGGCTATCTGTGGCTGGTCTCACCAGGCGCGGTGTTCGTGCTGGCCGCTGGCATGGCGGGGATGTCGCTGTTATTGGCGCTGCTGATCCCGCGACACCCCGCGCCGGGGCACGAGACAATCCTGACCCGCCTTATTCCCGCCCCGGCGGAATAATCACCGCGAAAGACCCTATCCATGCCCACATATACCGCCCTCACCACCCTGACCGGCCAGACCAGCGCCGAGGCACTGGCTGATGCGCTGGACGAGCTCGAGCCCGCGCCGATGGGCATCGGCACGTTCGAGATCGAGGATGGCAGCGGCACCTGGGAGGTCGGCGGCTATTTCGAGGAGGCGCCCGATATCGCGGGCCTCGCACTGCTGGCGCAGGTGCATGGCGCGCGTCCCTTTGCCGTCTCCGAAGTTCCCGAGACCGATTGGGTCGCCCATGTGAAGCGCGAGTTGACGCCCGTCGCCGCGGGCCGCTTCTTTGTCTATGGCAGCCATGACGCGGACAAGGTGCCCGAAGGATGCCAGCCGCTGTTGATCGAGGCGGCGATGGCCTTCGGCACCGGCCACCACGGCACGACGCAGGGCTGCCTCCGCGCGCTTGACCGGCTGGCCAGTGCCGGTGCGCCGCATGCCTCCGTCGTGGACATCGGCTGCGGCACCGCAGTGCTCGCCATGGGCGCCGCGCGGATCTGGCCGGGCGTGATGCTTGCCAGCGATATCGATCCGGTGGCGGTGGATGTGGCCAAGGTGAATGTCACCGCCAACGATCTGGAAGGGCGCGTGCGCTGCCTCGTCGCCACGGGGCTGGACCATCCCGATCTGGCGGCAGCCGCGCCTTTCGATCTGGTCTTTGCCAATATCCTGAAAGGCCCGCTGATAGACCTTGCGCCGGATATGACAGCGGCCATGAGCACGGGAGGTCACGCGATTCTCTCGGGCATACTGAACGAGCAGGCCCAGGAGGTGATCGACGTTTATACGCAAGCTGGAAACAGTCTGGTCCATGCCGAGCAGATTGGTGACTGGACTACGTTGACCTTGCGGAAAATTGTCTGAAACAGCGCTGAAAAGCAGCTGAATTGAGGCGGTTGCCCCAGAATTGCCACAATTCGACCCTAGTTTTTCCAAGGGATCTGGCGGGGGGCCGGAAAACTGGAATCTGCTGATGTCTACGACACATACAAACACGCCCGAGGGGTTTGATGCGCGCATCAAGCGGGTGCAGAAAGCGCATAGTCATCTCGCACGCGGGTATAGCGCCAAGGTCGGGCGTGACGGGCTGATCGTGTTTCGGCCCAAGCGCCGCCGTCCGGGTATTCCGGTGCGCGGCATCCTGTTGGGCGTTGTTGCCTTTTTCGGGTTCAAGGCGCTGGTTTTGATGCAGCTAGGCGATATCGCGTATCAGGACCGCGTTGACGCGCTGGCCGCTGGCGGCGTCGCCGAAAAGGCCGGCGCATGGATCATGCAGATCGATCCTGTGACGCGTGTCATCGTGGCCCAAGTCGCGCCGCTGATCTGAACCTGGTCCCGCGCGGCTCGGTGTTTCGGGCAGCATGCCTCGAATATTCCCACAGTTCTTGAAGCCACAGTTGTTTCAACCGGAATTTTTTTGATCCCTTTCAGGGAGAGCCCTCGTGCCCGCTCGTGGCATGGGGATTTATTCATTTTCGGGAGGCGGTACGCAAAACGCGCGCCTCTGGCAGAAAGGCGCGCGTTTTAGTTTTGATCGTATGTTGCGGCCGTGCCGCGGCAGCCCATCAGCGGATGCTGAAGTTGGCGATGTCGGCGCGGGTCAGGCCGATATCATCCAGTTCGCGATCCGACAGGACCGACAGGGCCTTGCGTGTGGCGCGGGCGTCTTTCCATGCGGTGAAGGCAGCGGCGAAACGCGCGAAGCCGAGGCCGAGGGGCGCGGTCTGAAACTGGGTGGAGCGGGTGGTGTCGATAACGGACATTTCAGTCTTCCTTGGGTTTGCATGACGGGGTGTCATGGCGATTTGATCAAAGTCGATAGCCTGTGTGCTGCGGTGCAGATAGATGCGGCGCAGGCATCTGGCAATACCGCTTGTTGCATAGTCATCATGCGCCGGACGCATAGGTCGATACGGGTGTCATAGCCCTTTTTATTAACGCTTTTGTGACTTACCAGTAACAACAGCGAATAAATCACACGCCGAATGCTGCGGTGCGGCACAATTCGCCTCGATTGCCGCATCTGCACGGTCGCCTTTCCGGCCACCGCGCAAAGCTCTTGGCCCGCGTTCCCGTTTCGTGCTAAAGCCTTTCCCAAGCCGCGCAAAAGCGGAGACGAGGCGCCGGGCAGATCCGGCAGGCAGGGGCGACAGATCATGCGTGTTCTTGGGATTGATCCGGGATTGCGAAATCTCGGCTGGGGCGTGATCGACGTCGATGGCAGCCGTCTTTGCCATGTCGCCAACGGCACGCTCCACTCGGTCGGCGATGAGATGCCCGCGCGCCTCCTGTCGCTTTTTCAGCAACTGGGCGCCATCCTGATCCAATACGCGCCACACACCGCGGCGGTCGAGCAGACCTTTGTCAACAAGGACGGTGCCGGCACGCTGAAGCTGGGCCAGGCGCGCGGCATCGCAGTGCTGGCCCCGGCGCAATACGGGATCGAGGTGGGGGAATACGCCCCCAACAAGGTGAAGAAGACGGTCGTCGGCGTTGGGCACGCCACCAAGGATCAGATCGCCCACATGGTAAAGATGCAGCTGCCGGGCGCGGTCCTGACCGGCCCCGATGCTGCCGATGCGCTGGCCATCGCGATCTGCCACGCGCATCATTTCGCCAGCCGCGCCCGCATCGCGAAGGCGCTGGCATGATCGGGCGCATCGCGGGCCGCATTGATTATCGCGCCGCCGATCATGTGCTGATCGACGTGCGCGGCGTCGGCTACCTTGTCTATTGCTCGGACCGCACAATGCAGTCACTGCCCCGCGCGGGCGAACACGCGGCGCTTTATACGGATCTGCTGGTGCGCGAGGATATCCTGCAGCTTTACGGCTTTTTGACGCTGGTCGAGAAGGAATGGCATCGCCTGCTGATGAGCGTGCAGGGTGTGGGCGCCAAGGCGTCGCTGGCAATTCTCGGTGCGTTGGGCCCGGACGGTATCGGACGCGCGATTGCTCTGGGAGATTGGAATTCGGTCAAGGCGGCCAAGGGCATTGGCCCTAAAACCGCGCAGCGCGTCGTGAACGAGTTGAAGGACAAGGCGCCCGAAGTGATGGCCATGGGCGCAGGCCCTGCGCCCACCCCGCCTGAACCGGATGACAGCGTAATCGAGGCCGCGGCCCCCGCCGCGCCGCGCCAGGCCCCTGCCGGGCCCGGTCCGCAAGCCGAGGCGCTGTCGGCGTTGACCAATCTGGGTTACGCGCCGGGCGAGGCGGCGGGCGCCGTAGCGCAGGCGGCGGGCGAGGCCGAGGATGCAGGCACGGCTGATCTCATCCGCGCGGCGCTGAAGCTGCTGGCGCCGAAGGGGTGACGCGATGAGCGAGGCCCCCGATCCCACCCTGCGCCCCGAAAAGCTGGCCGAGGACGAGGGGCGCAGCCTGCGCCCGCAGGCACTGGATGCGTTCATCGGCCAGGCCGAGGCGCGCGCAAACCTGCGTGTCTTCATCGCCTCTGCTCGGCAGCGCGAAGAGGCAATGGATCACACGCTGTTTCATGGCCCGCCCGGCCTCGGCAAGACGACGCTGGCGCAGATCATGGCGCGCGAGCTGGGCGTCGGTTTTCGCATGACTTCGGGGCCGGTGCTGGCCAAGGCGGGCGATCTGGCGGCGATCCTGACCAATCTCGAGGCGCGCGATGTCCTTTTCATCGACGAGATCCACCGCCTGAACCCGGCGGTCGAGGAGGTGCTCTACCCCGCGCTCGAGGATTTCGAGCTGGACCTCGTCATCGGCGAAGGGCCCGCCGCGCGCACCGTCCGGATCGAGCTTCAGCCCTTCACGCTCGTCGGCGCGACGACGCGGCTTGGCCTTCTGACCACGCCCCTGCGCGACCGCTTTGGCATTCCGACACGGCTGCAATTCTATACCGTGGATGAGCTGCACGAGATCGTCGCGCGCAATGCCAAGCTGCTGAACATTCCTTGCGTGCCCGACGGCGCGCATGAAATCGCGCGCCGTGCACGGGGCACGCCGCGCATTGCCGGGCGGCTTTTGCGCCGGGTGGTGGATTTTGCGCTGATCGAAGGTGACGGCACCATCACCCGCGATCTTGCCGACAGCGCGCTGACGCGCCTAGGCGTTGATCACCTCGGCCTTGATTCCGCCGACAGGCGCTATCTGACCCTGATCGCCGAGGCCTATCAAGGCGGCCCCGTCGGCATCGAGACGCTGAGCGCGGCCCTGTCGGAATCGCGCGATGCGCTGGAAGAGGTGATCGAGCCTTACCTGCTGCAACGCGGCCTCATCCAGCGCACGCCACGCGGGCGGATGCTGACCCAAGGGGCGTGGACCCATCTGGGCCTTGCGCCGCCCAAGCCTGCCGGACAGGGCGATCTGTTCTAAAGGGCGGCGCGCGGATGCCGGATTCCGAATAAGTACTTTTGGAACAGTGAAAGGGTGCGGGGGCGTGCTTTTTCTTGGTAAAAATACCCAGCCCGCCACGTGTCAAGGGTTACGGGCCGTGGGCCGGCGGGCTAAAAGGGCGCCGGTCTGAGGCAGGAGGCGGCGATGACACCCGAAGAGATCGAAGCGCATTTCACCCGGTCGGATGGCAGCTATCTTTGCGCGCGCTGGAGCCGGCCCATCGCACCGGTGGTCTTTGGCGTTGACGATGCGACACTGTCGATCGTCAAAGGCGCGGTCGAAGCGGTGGCTCAACTGGCCGGGCATGACATGGTCGAAACTGATCCCGAGTTGGGCGCGAACCTGATGGTCTTCTTCTTTCGCGAGTGGGAGGAGCTGCTGGAGCTGCCGGATCTGGGCCGGATGATCCCTGACCTCGAGCCTTTGGTGGCGCGGCTGGTTGCAGCGGATGCGAACCAGTATCGCATTTTCCGCTTCGAGACGGATGGCGCGATCAAGGTGGCCTTCGTCTTTCTGCGCATGGACGCGCATCTGAGCGATGTGCCCGCCGAGACACTGGCGCTGAGCCAGGCGGTGCAGACGATCCTTCTGTGGTCGGACACCGCGTTTCAGGACCGCTCGCCGCTGGCGCTGCTGCCGGGGCAGGAGGCGGCGATGTTGCGGCCCGAGATCGGCCAGTTGATCCGCGCAATCTATGATCCCGTCCTTCCCAATGCGGCGCAGGATGCCGCCCATGCGCTGCGGCTCTCGGCGCGTCTTGCGGTGCAGACAGGCTGAGCCATTCCTGCGCAGTTGCCGCGCCATGGCCGCGCAGCTACCCTTTTCGGCAGTCCCTCGCATCTGGAGATCCGCCATGAAACCCACCCGAATCGCGCCGGGCGCGCGCATGAGCCAAGCGGTCGTGCATGGCGATCTGGTTTGGCTCTCAGGCCAGATCGGGGCGCCGCAGGACGATCTGGAGACGCAGACGCGGGACTGTCTCGCCAAGGTCGAGGCGCTGCTGGAGGCCGCCGGCTCGGCCAAATCTCATATCATCAAGATGGAAATCTGGCTGGCCGATCTGGCCGATTTCGACGCGATGAACCGGGTTTACGAGGCGTGGATCGACCGCGAGAACCCTCCCGCGCGCGCCACATGCGAGGCCCGCGTGCGCGCCGACGGCACCTTGATCGAAATGGTGGCGACCGCCGCTTTGACCTGAGCGCTACTTACAAACAGTCTTGACGGTTTGTTGAATCAAAGCGCAGTCTTGCGGCTGAGGGTGGCGCGCGGGCCTACTCCGCCGATGGCCCATCCTCCAACAGGGAGATTGAAATGCAGAACCTTCGCAAGATCATCAAGGGCGCCGGTGTTGCCGGTGCCATCGCGCTTGCCCCGCAGCTCGCCAGCGCCGAGACCAACTTCATCGCCAACTCGTTCTACGGCGCCGAGACGCCCTTTACCAAATGGGGCTATGTGGACTGGGCCGAGAACGTCAAGGAAATGTCGGGCGGCGATCTGGTGCCCGAAGTGTTTACCGGCTCCGTGCTTCTGGCGCCGCGCGCGAACCTTCAGGGGATCCGTGACAATGTGGTGCAAGTCGCGCATCACGCCGCCGTTTACACGCCGTCCGAGCTGCCCGTGGCCAACGCCGTGCAGGAGCTGGGTTTCAACTATTCCGATCCGCTGATCGCGATTTTTGCCGTCGCGGATTTCAGCATGCATAACGAGACTCAGCTGGCCGAGTGGAAGGATAAGGGCGTGGTCTATCTGGGCGCTTATGCCACGCCGCCCTATCTGCTGTTCTGCCGCGAGCCGATCCGCAACCTCGCAGAGCTGAAGGGCAAGCGCATCCGCACCGCCGGATCCACCGTGTCACTCTGGGTCGAGGCCGCGGGGGGCATCCCCGTCAACGTGCCGTCCTCCGAGATGTATACCGGCCTCGAGCGCGGCACGCTCGATTGCGCGTCGAACGCGGGCAATGATCTGATCGACCGCTCGCTTTGGGAGGTAGCCGAGCATACGACGCTGCTGCCCACCGGCATGTATTGGTCCGGACCGCAATGGGGCGTCAATCCCGGCTTCTGGGCATCGCTCACGCCCGAGCAGCGCAAGGTGATGATGGACGCCTCCGCCATCGGCATGGCGCGGATGAACGTCAACTATATTCAGCGGGCCGAGGATGCGCTGACCGAGGCGCAGGAGAAGGGTCATACCGTCTATGAGCCCGAGGAGGATCTGATGCAGTCGATCCTAGACTACCGCGAAAAGGCGCTGGCCGATGTCTACAAGACCGCCGAAGAGAAGTATGGTCTGACTAACGGCCAGGAGGTTATCGACGACTTCCGTGCGACATGGGACAAGTGGGAAAAACTGCTGGAGGGCGTCGACCGCACCGATCCCGACGCGCTGGCCGAGATCGCCAAGAAAGAGATCTACGCCGATCTCGATCCGGCGACCTACGGCGTCCAGTGAGCGAAATGGACGGCGCCGCCCCGCGCGGCGCCGGACACCCCTCTGAAGAGACGGCACCCGCCGCGCCGCGTCGCCGGACGCAGGCCGAACGCTCGCATGCCACGCAGCAGAAGATCCTGACCGTCACGACCGAGCTGATCCTGGCCAAGGGCTTGCGCGATACATCGACCGTCGATGTGGCCGAGGCTGCAGGCGTGTCGCGCGGGGCGCTTTTGCATCACTATGCCAGCCGGCAGGTCCTGATGCAGGAGGCGCTGCGCCACCTCTTGAACCGCGAGATTGACGAAATCACCGATATCGCCAGCGCGATCCGTGCAGGCGCCATGGACATCGACGGCTTCCTTGCCGAGATGTGGCGGCGGTTTTCCGGCCCGCTCTTCATGGTCACGATCGAGTTCCTGACCGCGGCGCGCACCGATCCTGCCATGCGCGAGGCGCTGGTGCCCGTGGCGCTGGACTACAACCGGCAACTCGATGAGATTTGGGAAAACCTCTTTCCCGACATGCCGGGCATGGGAGGCACGCGGCGGATCGCGCTGAATGCGACGCTTTGCCTGCTGCGCGGGATGGCAACCCAATCGATCTGGCGCGACGATCCGCAGCTGTTTCTGGACATGCTGGCGTTCTGGAAAACCTCGCTGGGCAACATGCTGCCCGGACCTGATGAGGAGACGGCCCAATGACCGCAGAAACCGATGCCCCGGAGGAGACCGGTCTGATCTACAGCGCGATCCGCTACGTCAACCTCGCGCTGCTGGCGCTGGGCTGCCTCTTCCTGCTGCTCATGATGGCGCATATCACGGTGGATGTCTTCGTGCGCTATGTCTTCAACGGCTCGATGGTCGGCACGCTCGAGACGGTGTCGTTTTACTATGTGGTCCTCGCCGTGTTTCTCCCGCTGGGCTATGTGGAGCTGAAATCCGAGCATATCCGCGTGGATCTGTTCGCGCAGATGATGCCGAACTGGGCGCAACTGGCGCTCTACATCCTTGCCTGCGTGGCGGGCCTCGTCTTCTTCGGCATGCTGGCCTGGCAAAGCGGGATTGACGCCATCCGCTCGACGCAGCGCGCCGAGACGATCATGTCGAACTTCCTTTTCTATATCTGGCCCAGCCGATGGGCGCTGCCTGTCGGTTTTGTCGGCATGTGCCTTGCCATCCTGTCGAACCTTTTGCGCGCGATCCAGCGCCGCCAGGCCCTTTGAAGGACGCCCCTTTATGAGCAATCTCGATATCGGCATCATCGGCACGCTGACCGCGCTGGCCATGATCGCCTTGCGCGTGCCCATCGGCCTGACTCTGGGCCTTGTGTCGATCTTCGGCATCGGTGCGATGCTGTCGATGAACGTGGCCTGGGGGATGATCAGCGCCACGCCCTTCGATTTCGTCGGCCAGTGGGAGCTGACGGCCGCGCCGATGTTCCTGCTGATGGGTTATATCTGCACCACCACCGACATGACCAAGAGCCTTTTTGTCTCGCTCAAGATCGTGCTGGCGCGGCTGCCCGGCGGGCTTGCCGTGGCAAGCGTTGCAGCCTGCGCCTTCTTCGCTGCCGCCTCCGGCTCCAGCGTGGCGACGGCGGCGGCGATGTCGCGCATCGCGGTGCCCGAGATGCTGAAGGCCAAGTATGAAAAGGGGCTGGCGACGGGCACGATCGCGGCATCCGGTACGCTCGGATCGCTCATTCCGCCCTCGGTCCTTTTGATCCTTTACGGGGTCTATGCGCAGGTCTCCGTCGGCCAGCTTTTCCTTGCGGGGTTCATTCCAGGCGTCGTTTCGGCGCTGATCTACATGGCCATGATCGTCACGCGGGTAAAGCTGAAGCCGTCGCTGGCAGGCACCGTGATCGAGGATATCAGCCG
This sequence comes from Roseovarius roseus, assembly GCF_043355935.2. Classification (NCBI taxonomy): domain Bacteria; kingdom Pseudomonadati; phylum Pseudomonadota; class Alphaproteobacteria; order Rhodobacterales; family Roseobacteraceae; genus Roseovarius; species Roseovarius roseus. The sequence goes on from NZ_JBHFPE020000002.1 coordinate 319,803, forward strand.
CGAGGAAAAGATCGCGGCGGTCAAGGATATCTGGCCCCTGCCGCTGCTGATCTTCTCGGTGCTGGGCGGCATCTTCGCGGGGGTCTTTTCCCCGACCGAGGCAGGGGCCATCGGCGCTGCCGTCGCAACACTGATCGCGGTCATCCGCGGCTCGTTCAGCTGGGCCGCCTTGCGCGATGCGCTGGTTCAGACGGCCATCAGTACGACGGGCATCTTTATTATCCTGATCGGCTCGGTGTTCTTCACCCGCTTCCTGGCGCTGTCGGGACTGCCCCAAGCCTTCGCCGACGTGATCCTCAGCGTTAGCGACAATGTCTGGTGGATCCTCTTCGCCGTGGCGCTGCTCTATATCGTGCTGGGGATGCTGATCGATTCCATCGGCCTCCTGCTCCTGACGCTGCCGCTGGTCCTGCCTCTGGTGCAGGGCGCGGGGCTCGATCTGGTGTGGTTCGGCATCATAGTGATCAAGCTGCTGGAGGTCGGCCTCGTCACGCCGCCCATCGGCCTCAACGTCTATGTCATCAAGGGCGCGCTGGGGAACCTCGTGACCTTGCCGCAGGTGTTCAGGGGCGTTGCGTGGTTCATCGCGATGGATATCGTGACGCTGTTCCTGATCATCATGATCCCCGCCATGTCGCTATGGCTGCCGTCGCTGGCCTTCAACTGAGCAAAGGAGACACACCATGACCGATTTCACCAATGCCGATTACGAGACGCGCAGCTATGGCACGATTTCCGTCGGGCGCGGGCGCCGCCCCGGCATCGTCGTGATCGACTATCAAAAGGCCTTTACCGAGGAGCAATATGCCCTCGGCGGTGCCCCCATGGTGATGCGGGGTCTCGAGAATACCGCGCGTCTGCTGAAGGTCGCACGGGCGCATAATATCCCCGTCGCCAATTGCTACACCGCCTACAAGGACGAGGATGACATGCCTCACTGGAAGATCGACGTGGTGCGCCGCGAGTTCATCCACGGCCATCCCAGCACCGAGCTTGACCCGCGCATCTTTGAGCCGGATTATGACGTGAAGATCTGCAAGACCGGCCCCTCGATCTTCTTTCAGACGCCGGTCGTGCCGTTCTTTACCAAGCACAGCGTCGATACGGTCATCGTCACCGGCTGCATCACAAGCGGCTGCATCCGGGCGTCGTCCATCGACAGCTTTCAATGGGGCTACCGCACCATCGTTCCCGAGGATTGCGTGGGCGACCATGACGAGCAGCCGCACAAGGACAACCTGCGTGACCTGGGCCGGCGCTATGCCGATATTTCGACCTGCGATGAGATGATCGGATATATTGAAGAGGTGGGCAGGCTGAATTCGTAGGGCGTCGCCAAGTCCGGCTGGCACAGGTTGAGATGGCCGCCGCTCAGGCCGGTTTGTCCTCGTCGACCACGACCCATTCATTCCCGGTGATCATCGCCCTTAGGTAGGCCCCCACCGTCTCGCCCGTGGTCGCCATATAGACATGGATCACCACGAAAATGGCCATCGCGTAGGCCGCGACCACATGCGCCCAGGCGATGGTCGACAGGTCCAGCCCGGTGGCGCTGATCGTCAGGTAGAGGATGCCCGTCAGCCAGATCGCCGGATTGATGACCAGCTTGAGGAACAGATAGCTGAGCCGTTGCAGCGGGTTGTGCTTGCGGTGGATCGTCGGCTTGGCCGGGTGCGCCTCGCCCCAAAAGATGCCCCAACCGTAATAACGGATGACCGCTAGAAGATTGCGGAAGGTGGGGATGTAGTGCTGCCACTGGCCGGTGGTGAAATGCCAGAAGATGGCGAAGACCCAAAGCACGATGATCAGCCCGGCCATGATCAGATGCAGCCCGAAGGCCGCCTGCCAGTCGATGCCGCCGATCAGGCCATGCAGCCTTGCGCCTGTCACCAGCAGCCCCAGAACCAGTGCCGCCTGCGACCAGTGCCAGAAGCGTTCGAACCGGGTGAAAATCTTGACGTAGCGCTTTTCGGCCATTGGGTGCCCTCCCTACTTGCGCCGCATCGCTGCAATGATGCGGATCGCGGCGTGCCCCAGAACTCCGGCCAGCGCCAGCGCCAGAAGGATCAGACCGATCCGGTCGGTCACGCCGAACATGTCACGGCCAGGAATATAAAGACCGGCCAGATTGGCCAGCCGCCCGTCCTTGGCATGGCAGCTTTGACAGTCCAGCGCCTCGGAGGCGGGGGGCACCATATGCGTTGTGGGCCACCACATCTCGGTATCGGTGAAGGCGAATTTGCCGGAATAGGGCACATCGGTTGCCGCCATGCCCGCCGCCAAGGCCTTCTCCCAGTCGAAATTTGTCCAAAGCGCGGAGTCGCCCTCGGGGCCATAGACGTTGTTCAGCAGGAGATACTCGTTGATCTCGTCATAGGCCTGCCGGCCCAGCATCCGCTTGAACGGGTAAATGACCGAGGCGCGATCGTCGGCGCCGCCGTGGATCTTGTTGATGCCGACAACGCCCTCCGGGTCGATCTTTTCGCCCAGCAGCGTGTATTCGATCACGCCGTTCCAGAACTCATAGGTCGGGATTACATCCGTGCCCCACTCGAAATCGCCCTTGGTGGACAAATACGAATGGCGCCCGCTCTTCCCGTCCTCCAGTGAGAACGGCTTGCCGTCCTTGAGCTGACCGGCGGTGGACCAGTCCCACCACGTTTTCGTGGCAACGCCGCCCTTGGCGAATGTGGGGATATGGCAGGTCTGGCAGGCCACCCTGTCGGTATGATCGTTCAGTTTCAGCCCCTTGATCGAGGCGGTGGGATGCGGCGCATCGCTGTGGCAACCCTGACAGCTCAGCACATCGGGCCGCCTAAAGCCCGGCATCTGGACGGTCCCATCCTTGACCGTGCCCAGATAGCGCGAGCCGGGCCACTTATGCCCCTGCGACATGTGGCAGTCGGTGCAGACCATGTTGGCGCCCTCGGGCGACATGTGCACATCCACATGCGGGTCGGGTGAGATCAGCGCCGAGGACAGATCGCCGTGCTTCACGTTATCGCCGCCGCCCCCGTAGAAATGGCAGTTGCCGCAACTTTCCCGGCCCGGGGGGCCGACATGCTGGGCGACCTTCGCCAGATCGGGCGGCGCGTGCCGGAAGGATCCATCACCCAGGTCGGTGATCAGCCCGCTGGCATAGGGCACGTGCTTCTTGCCGATCGTCGTCGGCTCATAGATGGGGTGACCGGCCCGATCCTCCCACTTGACGTATTCGCCGGTGGTATCGTGGCAGACAAGGCAATCCACCTTGTCCTGCGCCGCGAAATCGAAGGTTTCGGTACCGTCCCACCCATAGCCCGCATGGCAGGAGGTGCAGCGCGGCTCGTTCGAGGCGACATTGCCGCAAAAGGAGTTGATAACATTGCGCTTGCCCAGAAGCTGGCCGGTTTTCGGATGCTCGAATTGCCAGGTCCAATGGATGGAGTCCTGAAACTGCGTGGCAGCCTCGGTATGGCACGAAAGGCAGGCCCGCGTGACGTCGGGGCCAGAGGCAAAGGGGCCTTTCAGCTCTTCGAACTTGGAATGATCCGCGGTGGTATCGCTTTGCTGCACCTGCGCGAGCGCAGGCAGGGCAAAAGTCGCGAGACCTGTGATCAGGCCGAGCATCCGAAGAAGGCCGCGCATCTAGAGCTTGCCCAACGGTTTGATCGCGCGTCGATCAAGGCCGCCCTGCTTGGTCGGGGGCGTGTGGCCAAGGTCCAGATCCCCGCCGAGTGACCTGAGCGCGACGAGGATATCATGCACCAGCGCCCCTTTCGGGCCCGCCATGCCTTCCTCGTCGGCAACACCGATTTCTGCGGCGTCGTATTCCCATCGGCGCAGGATCTCGATCTTTTCGGCGGTCGAGAAGGTATCATCCGCCAGCACATCGGCAGGCGCATCATAGATATCCGCGGGGTCGAGCAGGGCCTGCTCGAATCTGGTGCGATCCATCGAATCCACTACCTTCACGCTGTTGCCGGTCTACACACCGGGCACGGACGATGGATCGCCCGAACCCAAAAGCATAGTACCGAAGCCGCGCAGCAGCGAATTGACGAAAGTCATTGGATGGCGGTGCGCCGAACGCGAGGTGGTCCGCCTTGAAACTTCTGCCGATACACCTCGCGCGCGGGTCGTCTTAGAGTCCCGCCGCCTTCTTCTTCGCCACCCCGCCCTGCAGGATCAGCGGCATGTGCGCGCCCTGCTCGGTCAGAAGGTTCAGATCGTCCAGCGGATTGCCGTCCACCACGATCAGGTCGGCATGGGCACCCGGCGCGATCACGCCCAATTCGCCCTCCATGCGCAGTACCTTGGCCGCGTCGCTGGTGGCCGAGCGGATGACCGCGTCGGCGGGGATGTGTTGCCCGCGCAGGGGGAATTCGCCCGACTGGTGGGGCTGCATCCCGCCCAGAAGGTCCGAGCCGTAGCCGACGGTGACGCCCGCCTTGTGCATTTTGGCCAGCCGCTCCAGCCCCGCCTCGCGGACATCCGCGATCTTGGCGACCGACTCGGGCGGCAGGCCGTATTCCGCGCCGGTCTTGGCGAGGCGGTCATAGGTGATGTTGGTCGGCACGACGCATTGACCCTCGCGCGCGATGCGCTGGATGGTCTCGTCAGCCATCAGGTTGCCATGCTCGACGCATTCGATGCCGCAATCCAGCGCGCGGTTGATGGCGCGGTCATCATAGAGATGCCCCGAAACATAGGTGCCAAAGCCCTTGGCGATCTCGACCGCCGCCTTCAGTTCCTCTACCGAGAAAACCAGGTAGCCCACCGGATCGGAAGGCGAGGACACACCGCCATCCGCCATGATCTTGATGAATTGCGCGCTGCCCTTCAGCTCTTCGCGCACGGCGCGCTGCATGGCGCTGACCCCGTCCAGAACGCGGCCCATCGAGCCCAGCTTGCCCTCGTAATAGCTGACGTCGCGGCTGTGATTGGGGCCGCGATAATCGGTATGACCGCCCGTCTGCGACAGCGCCTTGCCGCAGATCACGAGGCGCGGCGCATCCATCAGCCCGTCCTCCTGCGCCTGTTGCAGGCCCCGGTCGGCACCGCCCAGATCGCGCACGGTGGTAAAGCCGCGCATCAGCATCGCCTTCATCATCTGCGCAGACTTTAGCGCGATCCAGGAATTCGGCAACTCGGCATTGAGGCCCAGATTGGCCGTGGTGGCGATGACATGGACGTGGCAGTCGATGAGGCCCGGCATCACGATCTGGCCCTTGAGGTCCAGCACTTCATCCGCGTCGAACCTGGCATTCGCGCCCACCTCGACAAAGCGTCCATCCTCGATGGCGATGTCCACCGGATCCGCCGGGCGGTCGGCGGTGCCGTCCACGATACGCGCATTCTTGATCAGCAGTGACGTCATGGTGAGTTCCTCTTGCGGAGTTTGCCCGCCGGTGCGGGGCAGGGCGATGATATTTGCAGACAGGCCTGTCGGTAAGTTGGATAACAGCACAGCTCCGGGCGTTGGTAAAGGCCGCCCGCGGTGGACAGGGCGCGCAAACATGTTTTAAGCCGGGCAAGAGGCAGCGAGGAAAGGTCCACCGCCATGGCTCAGGCCACGACAAATCCCGGTGCGGTGACGCGCCCCGATCAGGCGCATCGCTTTGATATCCGCGTCTATTACGAGGACACGGATATGGGCGGCATCGTCTATCACGCCAATTTCCTAAAGTTCATCGAGCGCGCGCGCAGCGACTGGGTGGCCGGGATGGGCATCGATCAGCGCAGCATGAAGGAAAAGGACGGGCTGGCCTTCGCCGTGCGGCGAATCGAGTGTGACTACCTCATGGCCGCGCGCTTTGACGACCGGCTGGAAGTGCAGACCGAGGTGCAATCTGTCAGCGGCGCGCGCCTGACCCTGCGCCAGCAGGTGATGCGCGCGGGCGAGCCGATCTTTGCCGCCACCGTGACCATCGTCTGTCTGACGGATACCGGTCATCCCGCGCGCCTTCCGGCGAATATCCGCCTGATATTGCACTGACGGCCTGAATTTGCGCAGCTGACGGCGATGTCATTGGCTTTTGCGCCGATCATCGGCTAGTTTCGCCGCAAATATCGCCGGCCCAGAGGGGCAGGCGCAAAAAAAGAGCAGGCAGAATGGAAGCAGAAACACTCGCAGTCGCGCATCAGATCGACTTTTCGATCTGGGGCATGTTCGCGCAAGCCACCTTCATCGTGAAGCTGGTGATGCTGATGCTGATCTTCGCGTCCTTCTGGGCGTGGGCGATCATCATCCAGAAACTTATTCTTTATCGCAAGGCCCGTGCCGAGGCCGAGGCGTTCGACCGGCAATTCTGGTCGGGCGAGCCGCTGGACGAGCTGTTCGAGCAGATCGGGACCGAACCTGAGGGTCAGTCACAGCGCATCTTTGCGTCCGGCATGATGGAATGGCGGCGCAGTCATCGCACTGATGGCGGAATGATCGCAGGCGCCACCGCGCGCATCGACCGCAGCATGGACGTGGCCATCGCCAAGGAATCCGAGGCGCTGCAATCGGGGCTGCCGGTGCTGGCCACCGTCGGCTCGACCGCGCCCTTCGTCGGCCTTTTCGGCACCGTCTGGGGCATCATGCAGGCCTTTGTCGGCATTGCCGCGTCGCAAAATACCAGCCTTGCCGTCGTGGCGCCCGGTATCGCCGAGGCGCTTCTGGCCACCGCTCTGGGCCTGCTGGCGGCCATCCCGGCGGTGATTTTCTACAACAAGCTGAGCGCGGATAGCGACCGTATCGTCGCGGGCTACGAGGCCTTCGCCGATGAGTTCGCCACCATCCTCAGCCGCCAGTTGGACAGCTAGGCCATGGGCGCAGCGATCCAGAGTTCAGGCGGCGGCGGGGGCAAGCGCCGCAGGCGCGGGCGCAGCCGCGCGCGCCCCATGTCCGAGATCAACGTCACGCCATTCGTGGACGTGATGCTGGTGCTGCTTATCATCTTTATGGTCGCGGCCCCGCTGATGACCGTGGGCGTGCCGGTGGAGTTGCCGAAAACCGCGGCCAATTCTCTACCGGGCGAGCAGGAAGAGCCGTTGACCATCACCATCACTGCCGAAGGTGCGATCTCGATCCAGACGACCGAGGTGAACCGCGACGAGTTGATCGGGCGTTTGCGCGCCATCGCCTCCGAGCGCGACAGCAACCGCATTTTCCTGCGCGCGGATGGGGCGGTGCCCTATGCCGACGTGGTGCAGGTCATGGGTGCGCTCAATCGTGCCGGGTTCGAGAATATCGGTCTGGTGACGGATATCGGCGGTCCGGCGCTGGACGCGCCGGAAAACTGAGGCGGCGGCCCGCGTGAATACAGGTCAGATCATATCGGGGGCAGGTCATATCGGCCTGATCGGCTGGATCCTGTTCGGCGGCATGCTGCCGGACCGGGAGTTTGAGTTCGACGCCGTGCAGGTAACTGCCGTCAGTTCCGAGGAATATGCCGATATCGTCGCGCGCAGCAACTCGCCCGAGCAGACGACCGAGATCGCGCCGCCCGCCGCGCCTGACGTGCCGCAGGACGCGCCCGACATGACCAGTGAGGCGGATACGCCCCCGGCGGCGCCCGCACCCGAACCTGCGCCCGAGATCGCCCCCGATCCCGCGCCCGAGCCGCCCGCCGAGACCCCGCAGGCCGAGGTGGCGGATGAGGCGCCTGCCATCGAGCCGCCTGCCGAGGACATGGCCGCTCTCGTGCCTGACACAGCGCCGCGCCCGCAGCAGCGCCCGGCCGAGCGTGTCGCGCCCCAGCAGGTCGAGCCGCCCGCCCCCGATACCGCCATCGACGACGTGGTGCGCGAAGAGGCCGTGCCCGACGAGGCCGCCGAGATGCCGCGCGAGGAGTCCGAGGCGACCGCCCCCGAGGCGGCGGCAACCGAGATTGTGACCGAGGCCGAGGAAGAAACGGTCGAGGCCGCGCCGCTCAATTCGGTGCGCCCGCGCACCCGCCCGCAGGATCTGCGCCCCGCACCCGAACCTGAGCCCGAGCCGGAAACGCAGACTGCCGCGGCCGATCCCGAACCCGCGCCCGAGCCTGCGGCAGAACCCGCCCCCGAACCTGCCGCCGAGCCGGAGCCTGCGCCCGCTACAGACAGCTCCAGCGTCGAGGATGCGCTGGCCGCAGCCCTTGGCGGCGCGGCCGAGGCACCCGCGCCGTCGATCAACGCCGGGCCGCCCCTGACGGCGGGCGAAAAGGACGGGCTGCGCGTCGCGGTCCAGAATTGCTGGAACACCGGCTCGCTCAGCAGCGATGCGCTGAACACTACCGTGACCGTCGGATTCGAGATGTCCGAGGACGCAAGGCCAATCGAATCGACGCTGCGGATGCTGGACAGTTCCGGCGGCACCGCAGGCTCGGCCCAGCAGGCCTATGAGGCGGCCCGCCGCGCAATCCTGCGCTGCGGCGCACGCGGCTTTGGCCTTCCGGCGGAAAAATATGCAAGCTGGCGGAACGTGGAACTGGTATTCAACCCGGAAAACATGAGGATCAAATGATGGCACGAGTCACGGCCCTTCTGGCGCTTCTTCTGACGACGCTCACCGCCCTGCCTGCCGCCGCGCAGCAGGGGCCGCTGAGGCTGGAAATCACCGAAGGCGTGATCGAGCCCTTGCCCTTTGCCGTGCCCGGCTTCGTCTCCACCGGCGGCGGCGCGCAGGTGGCGCAGGACATATCGAACCTCGTCTCCGCCGATCTCAGCGGCACCGGCCTTTTTCGCGAGATCCCGGCCAGCGCGCATATCAGCACGATCACCAGCTTTTCCAGCCCGGTCCAGTTCGCCGACTGGAAGGCGATCAATGCGCAGGCCCTCGTCACCGGCTCGGTCGATGTGGATGCCTCGGGGCGGCTGACCGTGCAGTTCCGGGTCTGGGACGTCTTCGCCGGGCAGGAATTGGGCAGCGGGCAGCAATTCGTCGGCACCGAAAGCGGCTGGCGCCGCATCGCGCACAAGATCGCCGATCAGGTCTATAGCCGCATCACCGGCGAGGGCGGGTATTTCGACAGCCGCGTCGTCTTCGTGTCGGAAACCGGCCCCAAGGACCAGCGCGCCAAGCGCCTTGCTATCATGGATTACGACGGCGCCAATGTGACCTACCTCACCGACAGCTCGTCGCTGGTGCTGGCGCCGCGCTTTTCGCCCAATGGCGACCGCATCCTCTATACCAGCTATGAGAGCGGATTCCCCAAGATCTACGTGCTGGACGTCGCCAGCGTGAACCGCCGCCAACTGCCCACGCAGGACGCCACGATGAGCTTTGCTCCCCGCTTTGCCCCTGACGGTCAGACGGTGGTCTATTCGCTGGAAGCGGGCGGCAATACCGACCTCTACACAATGAACATCAATTCGGGCGCCAGCACGCGGCTGACCAGCGCGCCCTCGATCGAGACCGCGCCCAGCTTCAGCCCCGATGGCCGCCAGATCGTGTTCGAAAGCGATCGCTCGGGCCGCAATCATCTCTACGTGATGCCTGCAAGCGGCGGCGAGGCGCGGCGCATCTCGAGCGGGGACGGCAACTACGGCACGCCCGTCTGGTCACCGCGCGGTGACCTCATCGCCTTTACCAAGCAGGCGGCGGGACGGTTCCACATCGGCGTCATGCGCACCGATGGCAGCGAAGAGCGCCTTTTGACCGCCTCTTTCCTCGATGAGGGCCCGACATGGGCGCCGAATGGCCGCGTCATCATGTTCACCCGCGAGACGCAGGGCGAATCCGGCCAGGCGTCGCTTTATTCGGTCGATATCACCGGGCGCAACCTGCGCCGCGTGCCGACCGCCTCGGGGGCCAGCGATCCGTCATGGTCGCCGCTGCAATAAGCGGCCGCCCAAAACCTGCGCGCGGCGATTCCATTGCGCCGCGCGCTGTGCTACAAACCTTGGAAACACCGTGCATTGTCCGCGCATCCACACCATTCATGAGGCTCCCCACATGACCTTTCTCAAGACGATGATCCTTCTTGGCGCTGGCCTCTCACTGGCCGCCTGCACCGATCCGGGCCGCTTTGGCGATGACGCCGCGGGCGGCCTCAGCGGCGGCATGGGCGCGAATGGCGGCATGATCGCAGGCTCGGCCAGCGATCCTGCATCGCCCGCGTATTTCCAGCAGACGGTCGGTGACCGCGTCCTCTTCGTAATCGACACCTACAACCTGACCCCGGAGGCGCAGCGCACCCTTGACGGGCAGGCGCAATGGCTGCTGACCAACCGCGACTACAACGCCGTGATCGAAGGCCACGCGGACGAGCAGGGCACGCGCGAATACAACCTCGCGCTGGGCGCGCGCCGCGCCAACTCGGTGCAGGAATATCTGCTGAGCCAGGGCGTGCCCGCAAGCCGTCTGAAAACCGTCAGCTACGGCAAGGAGCGCCCGATCGAGATCTGCAGCAACGAGGCCTGCTACGCGCAGAACCGCCGCGCCGTCACGGTCATCTCGGTCGGCGGCGCAAGCAGCTAAGCCCCTCAATCGCCCCTCTATCGGAGCCCGCCCATGCGCCGCATTTTTGTCCTGATCGCCGTTGCCACTTTTGCCCTTCCTGTCCATGCGCAGGACAAAGCCGCTACTTTGGCCGATATCCGGCAGGAGCTGACGGTCCTTTACGTCGAGGTGCAAAAGCTGCGGCGCGAGCTGAGTACGACAGGCGCGGCGGGCCAGCTCAGCACGTCCGGCTCGGTCCTTGACCGGGTCGGCGCGATCGAGAGCGAGCTTCAGCGCCTGACGGCCCGCACCGAAGAGATGCAGCTGCGCATCGACCGGGTGGTCAGCGACGGCACCAACCGCATCGGCGATCTGGAGTTTCGCCTGGTCGAGCTTGAGGGCGGCGACACCTCGCAACTGAGCGAAACGACGACGCTGGGCGGCGGTGATATGCCCGCCACCGGCGGCGGTGTCTCGGGCGGTGCGCCCGCAATCGAGCCTGCCCAGCCTGAAGGCGCGACAGAGCCGACCGGATCGCTGGCCGTGGGCGAGCAGGCCGATTTCGACGCAGCCGAGGCGGCGATGGCTTCGGGCGATACCGCCGGCGCTGCCGAGAAATATGCCAATTTCCTGCAGACCTATCCCGGCAGCCCGCTGGCGCCGCGCGCCTATCTGGCCCGCGGCAAGGCGTTGGAGCAGGGGGGCAACGTGAAGGACGCCGCGAAATCCTATCTGGACGGATTTTCCGCCAACAAGGAAGGCCCGCAGGCTGCGGAATCGCTCTATCGTCTTGGCCGGGCACTGGGCCAGCTGGGGCAGGACGATGCCGCCTGCCAGACCCTGCGCGAAGTCGAGGCCCGCTTTGCCGGCAGCCCGTCGGCGGCTGATGCGCGCAGCGAAATGCAGACGCTCGCCTGCCAGTGACCGAAGGCGCGGGCGCCGATCTGCGCGCTCTGATCCCGGCCCATTTTCAGGATGACGCCCGCCCGCTCGGCATTGCCGTGTCGGGCGGTAGCGATTCCATGGCCCTTCTGCACCTGATGGTGGAATGGGGCCGCGCCCCGCTGCGCTGCGTCACGGTCGATCACCGCCTGCGCCCCGAGGCGGGGGATGAGGCCGCGCAGGTCGCGCAGGTCTGCGCCGGTCTGGGCATCGCGCATGACACGCTGGTCTGGGACGGCTGGGACGGGCAGGGCAACCTGCCCGCCGCCGCGCGTGAGGCGCGCTATGCGCTGATGGCGGGTTGGGCCGCACGGCATGGTCTGGCGGGCCTTGTGCTGGGCCATACCCGCGACGACGTCGCCGAGACATTGCTGATGCGGCTTGCCCGCCGCGCCGGGGTGGAGGGCCTTGCCGCGATGCAGGCGCGCCGCGCGGCGCATGGCACCGTGCTGCACCGGCCCTTGCTGGCCGCCGGACGCGGCGATCTGCGCGCCTATCTTGCGCAGCGCGGCATTCAGTGGGCCGAGGACCCCAGCAATGATGATCCGCGCTATCGCCGCACGCTGGCGCGCCGCGCGCTGGCGGCATTCGCCCCGGTCGGCATCGACGCTCCTGCGCTGGCGGATGTCGCCGCGCATCTGGCCGAGGCAAGCGCGACGCTGGGCCACTATGCGGCCTTGGAGGCGGAGCACATCGTGAGGGCCGATCAAGGCGATCTTCTGTTGGACGCCGCGGGCTTCGCCGCGCTGCGCCCTGACATCGCGCGCCGGATCCTTGGCGCGGCCATCGGCTGGATCGCCGGGCCGGGGGTGCGCCTGCGCGGGCCGGACGTCACGCGGCTGATGGCCGCCATCGCCGCCGGGCAGGGCGGCACGCTGGCGGGCTGCCGGATCACGCAATGCAGGGGACAGATCCGCTTGGCGCGCGAATTTGCCGCGGTGGCAGGTCTGCGCGCCGATCTTGGCGAGCCGTGGGATGGCCGCTGGCGCCTGATCGGTCCACCAGCGCCCGGCGCGCATATCGCCGCGCTCGGCCCCGAGGGCCGCACCCTTTGCCCGGAATGGCGCGAATCCGGCCTGCCTGCGCATTCCATCGACGCCTCGCCCGCCCTCTGGCGCGGCGCCGCCTTGCTGGCTGCACCGCTTGCACGCTACAGTTCTGAGTACCGCGCCGCGCCTTGCCGCGCCCTGAGTGATTTCCACGCGGCGCTATTATCGCATTGAACAAGAGGGCATGATCTCTATTTAAGATACACGGCCCGCGTGATATGCCCGCGGGCGACCGAAAGTTTAGGAGAGTTTCCTTGGGCAACGCACGTAATATAGCCTTCTGGCTGGTTCTGTTCCTGTTGGTTCTGGCGCTGTTCAACCTCTTCAGCGGCGGCGGCGGCACGCTTCAGAGCCAATCGGTGAAATATTCCGAGTTCGTGGCGGCCGTGAATGACGACGCCGTGACCAATGTCACGCTGGACGGCGAAACCGTCCAGTTCCGCAAGACGGATGGCAAGGATTACGTGGCGATCAAGCCGGCGGATGCAGAAGTCACGCAGCTTCTCATCGACGAGGGCATCCCCGTTACGGCCAAGGCTCAGGAAGAATCGGGGTTCCAGACCTTCCTTCTGTCGCTCTTGCCCTTCCTTCTGCTGATCGGCGTCTGGATCTATTTCATGAACCGGATGCAGGGCGGCGGCAAAGGTGGCGCGATGGGCTTTGGCAAGTCCAAGGCCAAGATGCTGACCGAGAAATCGGGACGCGTGACATTCGATGACGTGGCCGGCATCGACGAGGCCAAGGAAGAACTGGAGGAGATCGTCGAATTCCTGCGCAACCCGCAGAAGTTCAGCCGCCTTGGAGGGCAGATCCCCAAGGGCGCCTTGCTGGTGGGCCCTCCGGGCACTGGTAAGACGCTGCTGGCGCGCGCGATCGCCGGCGAGGCGGGCGTGCCCTTCTTCACTATCTCGGGCTCCGACTTTGTCGAGATGTTCGTGGGTGTTGGCGCAAGCCGCGTCCGTGACATGTTCGAGCAGGCCAAGAAGAACGCGCCCTGCATCGTCTTCATCGACGAGATCGACGCCGTGGGTCGTCACCGCGGTGCCGGCTATGGCGGCGGCAATGACGAGCGCGAGCAGACGCTGAACCAGCTTCTGGTCGAGATGGACGGCTTTGAGGCCAATGAGGGCGTCATCATCGTCGCGGCGACCAACCGCAAAGACGTTCTGGACCCCGCGCTGCTGCGTCCGGGCCGTTTCGACCGTCAGGTGACTGTCCCGAACCCCGACATCAAGGGCCGCGAGAAGATCCTGGGCGTTCACGCGCGCAAGACGCCGCTGGGGCCCGATGTGGACCTGCGCATCATCGCGCGCGGCACGCCGGGCTTTTCGGGTGCGGATCTGGCCAACCTCGTGAACGAGGCCGCGTTGATGGCCGCTCGGATCGGTCGCCGCTTTGTCGCGATGGAAGATTTCGAGATGGCCAAGGACAAGGTGATGATGGGCGCCGAGCGCCGCTCGATGGTTCTGACGCAGGACCAGAAGGAAAAGACCGCCTATCACGAGGCCGGACACGCCATCGTTGGCCTCGCGCTGCCCAAATGCGATCCGGTCTACAAGGCCACGATCATCCCGCGTGGCGGCGCGCTGGGCATGGTGGTCAGCCTGCCCGAGATTGACCGCCTGAATTGGCACAAGTCCGAATGCGAGCAGAAGCTGGCGATGACGATGGCCGGGAAGGCCGCCGAGATCATCAAGTATGGCGAGGATGACGTCTCGAACGGCCCCGCAGGCGATATCCAGCAGGCCAGCGGTCTGGCTCGTGCAATGGTTCTGCGCTGGGGCATGTCCGACAAGGTCGGCAATATCGACTACCAGCAGGCGCATGAGGGCTACATGGGCAATGGCGCGGGCAGCTTCTCGATCTCGGCTCATACCAAGGAGCTGATCGAGGCAGAGGTGAAGCGCATGATCGACGAGGCCTATGCCACCGCTCACCGCATCCTCATGGAGAAAAAGGATGAGTGGGAACGTCTGGCCGAAGGCCTTCTGGAATACGAGACGTTGACCGGCGAGGAAATCCAGCGCGTCGCCCGGGGCGAGCCGCCCCAGTCGAGCGACGATGACGACGGCTCGGACACCGGCAGCGCGCCGTCGGTCACGGCCATCCCCAAGACCAAGCCCAAGGCGCCGCGCGGCGGCGACGGCGGCGGAATGGAGCCCGAGCCGACAGCGTGACGAGCATGCCGACCGCCTCTCCCAAGACGGATTGGAATCCGCGCGCCTATGCGCGGTTCCAGGATTTACGCCTGCGCCCCGCGATGGACCTGCTGAACGCGGTGGGCCAGATGGGGGCGGGCGATGTGATCGACCTTGGCTGCGGTGCGGGCCAGATGGGCGCGGCACTGGCAGAACGCTCGATGGGCCGCGACGTGATTGGCGTCGATGCCTCCCCGGCAATGCTAGAAAAGGCGCGCCAGTCGCGCGGCTATAGCAGCCTCGGGCAGGCCGATATCCGCGAGTGGCATCCGCGCCGCGCACCGGGCCTGATCTACTCCAACGCGGTGCTGCACTGGCTGGACGACCACGAAACGCTTATGCCGCGGCTGGCCGCGATGTTGGGCAAGGGCGGCACGCTGGCCGTGCAATTGCCCCATCAGAACAATGCGCCGTCGCATCGCGTCTGGTTGACGCTGGTCGAGGATCTCTTTCCGGGCCGGGTTGATACCGGCGCGGGGCCGGGCGTTCTGCCCCCGGTCGAATACGATGCGCTGCTGGCCCCCAAGGGCCGCTTTCGCATGTGGGAGACCGAGTACTACCAACGTCTCACCGCCGAGGCTGGAAGCCACCCCGTGCGCCGCTATACCGAGAGCACCTATGCGCGCCCAATTCTGGACGCGCTGGACGAGGATGAGCGCGCGGCGCTGATCGCCCGTTACGAAGAGGTGATGCAGAGCGCCTATCCCGTGCGCGCCGATGGCAGCGTCCTTTTTCCCTTTCGCCGACTCTTTTTCACGCTCACGGTCTGATGCCGGGGCCTGATCGGCCGCATCACATTTCGGCGTTTGACAGACCTGCGGCGCGCGGCAAGATGCGCGGGTCCTCTGATCCCACCGGAGCCTGCGCATGCCTGCCCTCAAACTGACCTCCTACACCGCCCGCATCACATGGCTGGGTCTCGTGCCCGAGCCGCGTCCCGACATCCGCTCGCGCCCGCTGGACGCGGTCGAGCTGAGCTATGCTGGTGTGGTGGGCGAGATGCATTCAGGCCTCACCCGCCCCTCCTGCGTCCGCGTGAAAGAGCAGTTTGCCCAAGGCACCGAGATCGCCAATACCCGCCAGCTCAGCATCGTCTCAGCCGAGGAACTGGTCGAGATTGCCGCGCGCATGGAGCTCGACGTCATTGATCCGGCGTGGCTGGGCGCGTCGATGGTGGTCGAGGGCATCCCCAATTTCAGCCATGTGCCGCCCTCGGCGCGGCTGCAGGGGCCCAATGGCGCCTCCCTGGTGATCGACATGCAAAACCGCCCCTGTCTCTATCCGGCCCGCGAGATCGATAAGGATCACCCGGGACGCGGCCCGAAGTTCAAGACCGCTGCCAAGGGCCGCCGCGGCGTCACCGCCTGGGTCGAGCGCGAGGGGCGCATGGCAGTGGGCGAGAGCCTCCGCCTTTTCGTGCCGGACCAGCGCGCCTGGGCGCCCGGCGGGTAGGCAGGCGCCTATGGCGCCTCTGCCGGAGCGACCACCGGCGGCGCGCTACGCCGAATACGTCACCGTGGCTCCGCCCGCCTCCATCGGGCCGGAGGCGCGGTCGAACCTCAGATAGGCGATGGCGCGGTCCCCGGAGCGGGTATGGAGCGTGCCAACCGGCTTGCCCTCGGAGGTGATAGGCGTGCCATCGGGCGCGGCGCCCTCAATGGCGACGATGGCCAGTCCCTTGCGCAACTCGGTCTTATGCTTCATCCGGGCCGTGACCTCCTGCCCGACATAGCAGCCCTTGCGGAAATCGACGCCGTTCAGACGCTCGAAGCCGGCCTCGAGAATGAAGGTATCGGGCGTCAGCTCAATGCCCGTCTCGGGAATGCAATGCGCGACCCGGATCGCCTCCCAATCGGTGCCGTCATCGCCGCCTTCCGTGCCATAAAGACGCCAGCCCAGCGCCGGGTGACGGGGATCGGCCAGCGCGCCCTCGGGGACAGGGCCGATGCCGCGCCGCATCTGAAGGTCGGTCTGGGTAATGGCGACATCCGCGCGCAGGCGGTACATGTTCAGCCGCTGGATCAGGCCGGGGGCGATATCCTCGGCCACGTCCAGATGCAGGATGCCGTCCCGCTCGAACACGAAGAAATCGGCCAGATACTTGCCCTGCGGCGTGAGCATCGCGGTATAGACCAAGCCTTGCGAGGCTTTGGCCACGTCATTCGTGACAAGCCCCTGAAGGAAGCTCTGCGCATCGGCGCCGGTGATCTGGTGAATGGATCTCATCGCTGCTACCTCTCTGGTCATCATGCCCCCTCATATAGGAGGGCGGCGGGCGGGCAAAAGGGGGCGGACATGCGCGCAAGGTTATCGGTCATTGTGCCCACCCTCAATGCCGAGCCGGGCTTGCCCGCCTTGCTGGCCGGCCTGATGGAGGGGGTCGAGGCGGGCCTCATCCGCGAGCTGATCGTCTCGGACGGCGGATCGTCCGATGCCACCGCCACCATTGCCGAGGAGGTCGGCGCGCTCTGGTGTGCCGGGCCGCCGTCGCGGGGCGGGCAGCTGCGCCGGGGCGCGGCGCTGGCCGGGGGTGACTGGCTGCTGTTCCTGCATGCCGACAGCATGCTGCCACAGGGATGGACGCAGGCGGTTCTGGCGCAGATGGAGGATGGGCGTCCGGGCCATTTCCGGCTGGCCTTTGCAGATGGCGGACTTGCCGGGCGGATCGTCGCGGGGTGGGCCAATCTGCGGGCGCGGCTTTTCAGCCTGCCTTACGGCGATCAGGGGCTACTGATTGCGAAAGATGACTATGACGTGGCTGGCGGATATCCCGACATCCCGTTGATGGAGGATGTCGCCATCGCCCGTGTGCTGGGCCGTCGCCTCAGCATGATGCCTGCCACGATATGCACCAGCGCGGCACGCTATCGCCGCGATGGGTGGCTCAGGCGCGGCGCGCGCAATCTCGCGCTGCTGCTGCGCTACCTTGCCGGGGCAGACCCCCACGATCTGCACCGCCGCTACTGACGGGGCGCTGGAAAATTCCGGTGGAATTTTTCTGCCTGCCGGGGCGCGGCCTGCTTGCCTCGGCGCGCGGAGCGCGGTAATCAGGCACCGTCCAGACCGGGCCCGAGCGGGCGTTGTGTAATGGTAAGACCTCAGCCTTCCAAGCTGATGATACGGGTTCGATTCCCGTCGCCCGCTCCATATTCCACTCAACGTGATTTCAGATTGTCGGACCAGTCGACGGCCGTGCGGTACCACAGGTTCGCCGCCTGCAGGAAATGCGGCCGTGTTCCCGGATGCATCCAGTGCCGCTTCAGGGCGGTGCGGCTATAGCCCGTCTCGCCGCGCGCATCGCCCATCGCCTGATACGCCGCCTTGGCGCCTAGCCAGGGGGCCATGACGGTGCCCGAGCCGGAATAGCCCATCGCGTAATGTAGGCCGCGATCCGCGCCCACATGCGGCATATGCGTAAAGCTGTAGCCCGTATTCCCGCTCCAGGAATGGCTGACTTTGGTGCCTTTCAGTTCGGGCCAGATCTCGCACATCGTGGCGCGCAGGCGGCGCGCGGCCACGTCCGGCGCCACATTCACCATTGATGCCCGTCCGCCATAGAGGATGCGGGTGCCATCCGGTGAGATACGAAAATAGCTGTGGCGCGCGCGGGTTTCGACCATCATCCGGCGGCCCGGGGCCAGATGGCCGATGAGGTTGGCCGCCAGCGGTTCGGTCGCGATGATGTAGCTGGGCAGGGCAAAGACGCGGGAGGCGTGCCATTTGAACGGTTTGGCCGTGTAGCCATTCGTCGCCAGTAGCACCTTCTCGGCGGCGATGCGCCCCTTCGGCGTGGTCGCAGCGAAGGTGGCGCCGGTGCGCTCCAGCGCCGTCACCGGGCAATGCGCGATCACCGGGATGCCGCGCGCCTGAACGGCTCGCATCAGGCCCTGATGGAATTTCGCGGGCTGGATGCCACAATGCTCCTCAAAGACGATGCCGCCGAAATAGCGCTCGGTCGCGATTTCCTGGGCGAGGCCATCGCGGGGCACGATATGGGCGCGCACACGGCTCTTGTCGGCGAGGGTCTGCGCCAGCGTCTTCTGGTTTTCGAAATGTTTGGCGGTCCAGGCGAGTTGGATGCGGCCCGTCTGCTGCAGATCGCAGTCGATGCCCTCATGCGCGATCAGATCCTTGGCCCAGTCCAGCGCGGTCGAGGCTTCGTCAAAGAGCGCATCCGCCACATCGGCGCCGAATTGCTTTTGCAGAGTTCCCCAGCCAAGGCGCGGATGCGCGCCGAACATGCCGCCATTGCGCGTCGATGCGCCCTTGCCGGGGTCCAAAGCGTCGACGACGGCCACTTTCGCGCCGCACTCATGCGCGGCGAGGGCGGCAGAGAGGCCGGTATAACCCGCGCCGATGATCAGCAGGTCGCAGGTGGCGGGCAATTCGCCCTGGGGTTCGGCCCAGTCGAGGCCGTCCCACCAATAGGGGCGGCCGGGCTCTGCGTCTTGGGTCCATAGGGTCATGCTGTGCCTCGATGCTTTGCATCGACGCTGCGCGTTATCTCGCCCGGAATCAAGCCGAAGGTGCCGGACGAGCGTCTGGCTCAGGTTACGTTCTTCGCCGACACTTCGACCGCATGCAGGAAGGAATTGGCCGAGGAACTGGCCGAGAGCAGCAGATAGGTCTCGTCCCCGGTCCGGGCGATGATTGTGCCCATATGCTCCATGATCGTGCGCGCGATGGCATTCACCTTGAACCCATCCGGGTGCAGGTCGATCGGACAGATCCGCGCGAGCGCGCGGCGCGCGCCGGGCCCGCTGATCTCGAGCGCGCACCAGGCATCGGTCTGATCCGTCGTATAGGCCGCGCCCTTGAGCTTGGCCGCGATCTGCGGCTCGGCATCGGGCGTGGCGCAGGTGAAGACGGCAAAGGCCTGATCGAGGCCGAGCCGCATCAGGCGCGTGTCCTTGGCCGTGGCAGACATGCCGACATCCGGAAGGGCCGCACCGAAGGCGGATTTGATCGCCTTCTTGGCCGCGTCCTCGCCGCCGAGGGGCAGGGCGATCGAGACGATGGCGAGACCCTTGGGCGCGGCCAAGCGGATATCGTCGCCGAAGCTGCGCTCGTACCCGGCCAGGGGCGGGGCGGCGGTGAGGGTGAAATCAGGCACGCAGGCGCTCTCCTTCGGGGTCGATGAAGTGCGAGGGGACGATCTCAACCTCCATCTCGGTATCGTGGACGGGGCTGACGGCGCGGACGATCTCGCCCATGCGCGCATCCCCTGACTTGATGAAGCCAAGGCCGATGGAATGGCCGAGGCTGGGCGAGAAGGCGACGGAGGTCATCCAGCCCTGATCGTTCGCCATGGTGGCCTCGTCGCCCTTGGCGATGAAATGCGAGCCTGCGATCAGTTTCAAGCTGCGATCGACGGGCCGGAACCCGACCAGTTTTACCGCGTCGTCGCGCATCATCTCGGGACGCCGGGACAGGACGTTGCCGATGCAATCCTTCTTGTCGCTGACCATCCGCGCCATGCCGAGGTTATGCGCCGTAGTGCGCCCGTCCAGCTCGTTGCCGGCCGCGTGGCCCTTTTCGATCCGCATGACGCCCAAGGCTTCGGTGCCATAGGGGCAGGCGCCGAATTCCTCGCCCGCCTCAATCAGCGCTTCCATCATGGAATTGCCATAACGCGCAGGGACGGCGACCTCATAGGCCAATTCGCCCGAGAAGGAGATGCGGAAGAGCCGCGCGGGCGTGCCACCGCAAACGCTGACCTCGCCGCAGGCCATGAAGGGAAAGGCCTCGTTCGAGATGTCGTGATCCGCATCCACGATCTTGCGCAAGAGATCGCGCGCCTTGGGGCCAGCGACGGCAAATTGTGCCCAGGCGTCCGTGGTCGAGATCAGGTGCACGTCGAGATCGGGGAAAAGGCACTGCCGCGCGAATTCGAGGCGGCGGAAGACCAGCACCGCGTTGGCGGTGGTCGTGGTCATCACGTAATGGTTCTCGCCCATGCGCGCGGTCGTGCCGTCGTCATAGCAGATGCCATCCTCGCGCAGCATGATGCCATAGCGCACGCGGCCCAGAGCCAGCTTGGCGAAGCCATTGGCATAGACGCGGTTGAGGAACTCGGCGGCGTCGCGGCCCTGCACATCGATCTTGCCCAGCGTGGTCACGTCGCAGATGCCGACATTCTGGCGCGTGTTCAGCGCCTCGCGGTCGACGCTATCACGCCAGCCTTTTTCGTTGCCCTTGACGAACCATTGCGCGCGCAGCCAGTTGCCGACCTCGACGAAGCTGGCGCCATTCGCCTTGGCCCATTCGTGCGACGGTGTCAGGCGGTAGGGGCGGAAATCGGCGCCCCGCGCCCGGCCCGCCAGCGCGCCGATCGGAATGGGCGTGTAGGGCGGGCGGAAGATGGTGGTGCCGGTGTCCTGAATTGACTTTCCGGTGCATTCGGCCATGATCGCCAGCGCCGAGATGTTCGACGTCTTGCCCTGATCCGTGGCCATGCCGGTGGTCGTGTAGCGCTTGAGATGCTCGACCGAGACAAAGCCCTCGCGGTGCGATTGCTTTATATCCTTGACGGTCACATCGTTCTGGAAATCGACCCAGGCGCGGGCCTTGCCGCTTGGGATATGCCATTTCGGCGCGCCTTCATGCGCCTCGTCCTCGGCCTTGGGCGCGGCCTTGCGCGAGGGGGTGAAGCCCAGATCCTTCACTTGCGCATTCGCGGCCTTGCGGCCCTCACCCAGCGCGGCGGCGAGGGTGAGCTGACCGTTAGCGGCGCCCGCGACGACCATGCCCTGCGGCAGATCGCGGCCCGGCACGAAGGCGTGGATACCTTCGTTCCACGTCGGGCGGCCCCGCTGGTGGCATGTGAGATGCACGTTCGGATTCCAGCCGCCCGAGACGGCGAGGCAATCGACGTCGATCATCTGGCCGTCGGTAAGCGTGATGCGCTTGAGCGCTTTGCGGCCAGCGGTATCAACCACGCCTGCGCCGCGGATATGGCGCGCGCCGGGCACATCGCAAACAGCGGGCGCATCGCGCGTGTCTATGATCGCGCGGACCTCGACACCTTTGGCGGCCAGATCGGCGGCGGTGCGCCAGCCGTCATCGTTGTTGGTCAGCACGGCCACCTTCTGGCCCGGCGCCACGCCATAGCGGTTCACGTATGTGCGGACGGCCCCGGCCAGCATGATGCCCGGCCGGTCGTTGTTGCCAAAGGCGATGGGCCGCTCGGTCGCGCCGGCAGCCAGAACGGCGCGTTTGGAATAGATGCGCCAGAGCACCTGACGCGGCCTGCCGCTTGATGTCGCCAGATGGTCCGTGCAGCGCTCGAGTGCTCCATAGACGCCATGATCATAGGCGCCGTAGATCGTGGTGCGCGTCATCAGGCGGACATTGTCCATCGAGGCCAGCTCGGCCACCGTTGCGGCAGCCCAGTCAGCGCCCGCCATGCCGTCCACTTCCAGCGTTTCTGCGTTGAGGCGGCCACCGGGGGCGAAATCCTCGTCCGCGAGGATGACGCGTGCACCGGAGCGCGCGCCGGCCAGCGCGGCGGCGAGGCCCGAGGGACCGGCGCCGATGACCAGCAGATCGCAGTGCAGGAAGCCCTTGTCGTAGGTGTCGGGATCCTCCTCCATCGAGAGGCGCCCGAGGCCCGCCGAGTTGCGGATCGCCGGCTCGTAGAGCTTTTCCCAAAGGGCAGCGGGCCACATGAAGGTCTTGTAGTAAAAGCCCGCGCTGAGGAACGGCGACATGAGGTCGGTCACGGCCATCAGATCGAATTCGAGCGGGCCGCGATGGTTCTGGCTGGTCGCGGTCAGCCCGTCAAAAAGCTCGGCCACGGTGGCGCGGGTGTTCGGCTCCTGCGCGGCGCCGGTGCGCAGGTGCACCAGCGCGTTCGGCTCTTCGGAGCCGGCGGTCAGGATGCCGCGCGGGCGGTGATACTTGAATGAGCGGCCGACGAGGATCTGGCCGTTGGCCAGCAAGGCGGAGGCGAGCGTGTCGCCTGCATGGCCCTGCATCTGCTTGCCGTTGAAGGTGAAATCGAGCGGTTTCGAGCGGTCGACAAGGCCGCCCTTGATACGGTTGATCTGGCTCATTTGCCGCGCCCCCTTTGCCGCGCCACATCGCGGGCCAGTTCCACCTTGGAAATTTCATGCGTGAGCGTGTCGCGCGTGACCACCAGCCAGCTGCGGTCGCCCTGCTCGTGATACCAAAGCTCCTGCATCTGGCCCGCGGTATTGTCGCGCAGGTAGCCGTACTCGTAGAACGCGCCCTCGGCATCCTCGGCCTGCCAATCGGGGCGGTCGATCAGGGCGGCGTCGCCCAGATAGATGAATTCAGCAGCATCGCGCGGGCCGAGAAGGGGGTGGTCGATGATCATGCGGGGCACCTCGGTGCTGAAGTCGGAATTTGAGTATTTTTGCCAAGATGAAGCATGCAGCGGCTCAATGCAGGTTGGGCTGGTTTCCCTGCCCCTTCTCATCGATCATGTGGCCGCGCTTGAACCGGTCGAGGCGCATTTCCTGCGCGACGGGGTGGCTGTTGCCGGTGGCGATCAGATGCGCATAGCACCACCCCGAGCCGGGCGTCGCCTTGAAGCCGCCATAGCACCAGCCGCCGTTGAAATAGAGCCCGCTTATGTGGGTGCGGTCGATGAAGGGCGAGCCGTCCATCGACATGTCCATGATGCCGCCCCAGCTGCGTAGGAGGCGCGCGCGGCCGATGATGGGCATGATCGCCATGCCGCCCTCGGCCACGTCCTCGACCACGGGCAGGTTGCCGCGCTGGGCATAGGAATTGTAGCCGTCGATATCGCCGCCGAAGACCAGACCGCCCTTGTCGGACTGGCTGACATAGAAATGCCCCGCGCCGAAGGTGATGACGCCGGGGATGACGGGTTTGAGCCCTTCGGAGACGAAGGCTTGGAGCACATGGCTCTCGATCGGCAGGCGCATGCCCGCCTGCGCGGCGACGCGGCCCGAGGAGCCGGCGACGCACATGGCGCTCTTTTTCGCCTTGATCGGGCCGCGCGAAGTCTGGACGCCCCGGCAAACCCCGTTTTCGATATCGAAGCCGGTGACTTCGCAATTCTGGATGATGTCGACTCCCCGGCTATCCGCGCCGCGGGCAAAGCCCCAGGCGACCGCGTCATGGCGCACTGTGCCGCCGCGCCGCTGGAAAAGGCCGCCCTTGATCGGGAAGCGCGCATTGTCGAAATCGAGGAACGGGAGTTCGGCGCGCAGCTGATCGGCGGTGGCGTATTCGGCGTCGGCGCCGGCGAGGAACATCGCGTTGCCGCGCCGGATGAACGCGTCGCGCTGGGCGTCGGAGTGCAGCAGGTTCAGTATCGAGCGTTGACTGACCATCGCGTTGTAGTTGAAATCCTGCTCCAGCCCCTCCCAGAGTTTCAGCGACAATTCGTAGAAGGGCTCGTTTCCCGGAAGCAGATAGTTCGAGCGGATGATGGTCGTGTTGCGGCCCACATTGCCGCCGCCGATCCAGCCCTTTTCCAGAACCGCGACATTGGTGATGCCGTGCTCCTTGGCAAGGTAATAGGCCGTGGCGAGGCCGTGGCCGCCGCCGCCAATAATGATGACATCGTATTCGGCCTTCGGCTCGGGATCGCGCCAGGCGGGCTTCCAGCCCTTGTTGCCGGTCAGGCCTTCCTTGAGGATGCGGAGTGCGGAGTAGCGCATGGGGATGTTCCGATTTTCCAGGTTACGCCCATCATGGTGAAGTCACGGCATTTGCACTTTCCTGAAAAGGTCGGATAGATGTCTGGAATGGACAAGAACCCGGACCAGCCTCTGCTACCCGTGCGAATCGGCATCCTGCCGATCGCGGATTTCGCCGTCATGTCCTACGCGGCCACGGTCGAGCCCTTGCGCGCAGCCAATCTGCTGGCCGAGCGACCCCTTTATGAGGTGATCCATGTGGGGCAGCGGGCGCACCCCGTGCGCAGTTCCGGCGCTGCGGTGATCCCGGCGGAAGCGCGGGTGGGCGAGGCGCTGAGGCTCGACATGCTCTTCGTCATCGCGGGGGGCGATGTGGGCGCTCATAGCGATCCGGCGCTTTATCGCTGGCTGGCGCGGCTGGCGCGCGAGGGGGTGCATCTGGGCGGTGTGTCGGGCGGGCCGGTGATTTTGGCGCGCGCGGGGCTGATGGCGGGGCGGCGCATGACGCTGCATTGGGAATATGCCGAGGCATTGGCCGAGGCGTCACCTGAATTGGCGCTGGAGCGCACGCTCTATGTCATCGACCGTGACCGCATGACCTGCGCGGGCGGCACTGCGCCGCTGGACATGATGCATGCGCTGATCGCCCGGCAGCATGGCGCGGCCTTCGCGCGCCGTGTCAGCGACTGGTTCATGCATACGGAAATCCGCCCCTCGGTCGGCCCGCAGCGCGCGGGACTGGCCGAGAGGGTAGGCAGCCATACGCCCGCCATCCTGGACGCCGTCGAAGTGATGGAAAGCCACTTTGCCGATCCGCTGGACCTGGGCCAGCTGGCGAGCATTGCGGGCGTGTCACCACGCCAGCTCAACCGCCTTTTCGCCGATCAGCTGGGCACGCCCGCGATGCGCTATTACCGCGCGCTGAGGCTGGCGCGCGCACAGAGCCTTCTGCGCAACTCGGCCATGCCGCTCACGCAGATTGCGCTGGCGACGGGCTTTGCCAATTCATCGCATTTCAGCCGAGCTTATTCGGCGCAGTTCGGGCAAGCGCCTTCGCGCTATCGCGAGGCCTAGTTCAGCAGGCCGGCGTGGCGCATTCCGCGCTCGACCAGGGCCTTGGTCCCGTCCGTCAGCGGCACGAGGGGCGAGCGGACCTCTTCGCTGCACTTGCCCAGAAGCGACATCGCGTATTTCGCGCCGACAAGGCCCGGCTCGGTAAAGATCGCATGGTGGAGCGGCATCAGCCGATCCTGAATCTTCAGCGCCTCGGCGTAATCCCCGGCAAGGCAGGCTGCCTGCAACTGCGCGCAAAGCTTGGGCGCGGCATTGGCCGTGACCGAAATGCAGCCGACGCCGCCTTGCGCGTTGAAGCCGTGCGCCGTCGCATCCTCGCCCGAGATCTGGACGAAATCCGTACCGCAGGTGATGCGCTGCGCGCAGACGCGGGCCAGATCGCCGGTGGCATCCTTCACGCCGATGATACGCGGCAGCTTGGCCAGCTCGCCCATCGTGGCGGGCAACATGTCGACCGAGGACCGACCGGGGATGTTGTAGATGATGATCGGCAGATCGCAGCTGTCATGCGCCGCCGTGAAATGCGCGATGAGGCCCGCCTGCGTCGGCTTGTTGTAATAGGGCGTGACGACCAGCGCGGCATCGGCGCCCACCTTGTGCGCGTGGCGCATGAACTGAACCGTCTCGGCGGTGTTGTTGCTGCCGGCGCCCGCGACGATTGGGATGCGGCGATCCGCGGCGCGCACGACCTCTTCGACGACCTTCATGTGCTCGTCATGGGTCAGGGTCGGGCTCTCGCCGGTGGTGCCGACGGGGACAAGGCCATTGCTGCCCTCTTCGATATGCCACTCGACCAGTTTGGCCAGCGTGTCGAAATCCACTGCACCGTCTTTCAGGGGCGTGACCAGGGCTGGAAGCGATCCTTTGATCATCGTGGACTCCTCTCGTCATACCGGGCGCATCGGCCCGAAAAGGTGGGCGCGGGCATGGAACGGTGCCGCCCCGGGCCCTATATGGGCGAGTGGACGGCGCAGCCCTGCACGCTTAGGCTGGGCCTGTCTATCCTTTGCCTTGATAGGAAATGCAAGACATGTCGCGCCCTCTTTTCGCCGCCCTGATCCTGCTGAGCAGTGCCTTGCCGGCCTTTTCCCAGCCTACGGGGAAGCCATCCGCGATGCGCCCGCCCCATGCGCTGGCCAGCGCGCTGGATGCCGGATTGGCCGGACGATGGGACCGCGCGGCGCAGCTGGCGGCACGCGAAGGCGCGGTGGCGCAGCAGTTGATCGAGTGGGCGCGGCTGCGCGCCGGGAGGGGCACGCTGGCCGAAGTGCTGGCCTTTCTGAACACGCATCCCGGCTGGCCGGGGCTGGACCGGCTGCGCGCACAGTCCTTGGACGTACTCGAGGGCACAAGCGACGGCGATGTCGTCGCCTTCTATGAAGGGGCCATGCCCGAGACCGGCGAGGGCATCCTGCGCCATGCCGCCGCACTGACGGCGCTGGGCCGGCAGGAGCAGGCGCAGAAAAACGTGATCGCCGCCTGGCGCAGCTTCGATCTCAGCACCGAGGAGCATACCGCGTTCCTGAACGCCTATGGCACCATCCTCGTGCCGCATCACGCCGCGCGCATGGAAATGGCGCTGTGGCACGGCCTGCGCGATGCGGCGCTCATGCTGCCCCTGGTCGATGAGGGCACGCGCAAACGCGCTGAAATCCGGATGAGCGCAGATAACGATGCGCGCGGCATCGAGGCCAAAATCACAGGCCTGCCCGAGGACATGCAGCGCGATCCGGGCATCGCCCATGTCCTTTTCGAGCGCTACATCGCCACCGACCAGCCCGAGAAGGCGATGGAGCTGATGCTGCGTCAGAGCCGGATCGAGAACGGTATGGGCGAGGCCGCGCGCTGGGCCGGATGGCGGCGCAGCTTTGCCCGCCGGATGATGCGCGACGGGGACTATGCGCGCGCCTATGATCTGGCGGCGCATCATCAGTTGGAGGAGGGCGGCAGCTATGCCGACCTCGAATGGCTGTCGGGCTACCTTGCGCTGCGCTTCATGGACGATGCGGCGCTGGCGATGGACCATTTCCAGCGGCTGCGCGCCGCTGTCGGCACGCCGATTTCACTCGGCCGGGCGCATTACTGGATCGGCCGCGCGCAGGAGGCGCTGGACGATCCCGAGGCCGCGCGGATCGCCTATGTTCAGGGCGCAGGCGAGCAGACCAGTTTCTACGGGCTTCTGGCCGCCGAAAAGGCGGGCCTGCCCTTCGATCCCGCGCTTGCAGGCGATGAGGTCTTCCCTCCCTGGCGCGAGGCGGCCTTTGCAGGCAGCGACATCTTTCGCGCGATCACGTTGCTTGCGGCGGCAAATCAGTTGACCTACGCGGAATGGTTCGTGACCGCGCTGGCGGATACGCTCAGCCGACCCGATCTCGGCAGCCTTGGCGCGGCGCTGGAGGATATGGGTCAGCCGCATCTGCAGGTGATGCTGGGCAAGGCGGCGGCGTCGCGCGGCATTATCCTGCCCGCCGCCTATTACGCGCTGCACCCGATGCAGGAGATGGACCTGCCCGTGCCGATGGAGATGGCTCTTGCCATCGCCCGGCGCGAGTCCGAATTCGACCACCGCGTCGCCAGTGGCGCGGGCGCCTTGGGCCTGATGCAGGTGCTGCCCGGCACGGCCAGCGACGTCGCGCGCGATATCGGCATCGGATATGATCGCGGCCGCGTGCTCAGCGATTGGCGCTACAACGCGCGCCTCGGGTCGACATACCTCGCGCAGATGTCGCAGCGCTTCGGCGGCAATGTGGCGATGATCTCGGCGGCCTATAATGCCGGCCCCGCGCGCCCGCCCCGCTGGATGGAGGAACGCGGCGATCCGCGCGATGGCACCGGCATGAACGGCCTCGATATCGTTGATTGGATCGAGTTTATTCCCTTCGACGAGACGCGCAACTACGTCCAGCGCGTCGCCGAAAGCCTGCCGATCTACCGCGCCCGTCTGGGCAAGGATCCGCATCCCGTGCCGTTTAGCGAGGAGCTGACGGGCGCGACCATCCCGTCCACGCTGAACTGACGCGCGGGCTATGCTGCCTTCCGCTGCCGCCAGAGGGTAAAGAGCCCGGCCCCCACCACGATCGCCACGCCGATGGCGACATTCGTGCGGATCGTCTCGCCAAAGACGAAGATGCCGATGATGGTGATGAAGACCAGCTGGAGATAGGCGAAGGGCTGGACCGCGCTGGCCTCCGCCACCTCATAGCATTTGATCAGCGTGAAATGGCCCAGCACGCCGGTCACGCACAGAAGCGCCATCAAGGCCCAGTCTGCGCCCACCATCGGCTGCCAGAACCAGACGCCGACCGCCGTCATCCCGACCATGCCGACCGTGCCGGTCCAGAAGAAACTGGTCGCCGCCGTGTCCTTCCGCGCGGCATAGCGTGTCAGCAGGCCGTAAAGGGCGAACATCAGCGCCGAGATGACGGGCACGATGGCGACAGGCTCGAACACCGCGATCCCCGGCTTGAGGATGATCAGCACACCGACAAAGCCGATGCCGATCGCGGTCCAGCGGCGCCAGCCCACGCGCTCCCCCAGAACCGGCCCTGACAGCGCGGCGATCAGCAGCGGGTAGGCCGCAAAGATGGCATGGCTCTCGACAAGGCCCAGCAGGGTGAAGGCGGTCACCATCACGCAGATCTGCGAAATCAGCAGCACCGCGCGCAGGGTCTGCAGGATCGGCTGGCGCGTGCGCACCGCAGCCGCCAGCCCGCCCCGGCGACGCGCCGATATCGCGATGACGAAGGCGGCGAAGAACCAGAACCGCACCATGATGACCATGTAGACGTTGTATTCCCCGGCCAGATAGCGCGAGAGGCCGTCCTGCACCGCAAAGACCAGCGTCGTGGCCACCATAAGCCAGACGCCGAGGCGCGCATTCTGTTCGATCATCGGGGCATCCTTGCGCGTGTCATATGTCTCTTGCGGGCGTGGCCCGGCGCGCGCTCCACCTCGAATCCGGCTTCGGCCAGCGCACGGCGCACATGGCCGGCGGCGCTATAGGTCGCAGCGGTGCCGCCTGGCGCGGTATGCGCGGCGACCGCGGCGATCAAGCTTGGCTCCCACAGCTCGGGGTTGCGGGCGGGGGAAAAGCCGTCGAGGAACCACGCATCGGCGCGCCCCTGCCAGCGCGGCAGTGTCTCGCGCGCGTCGCCGATAATGACCTCAAGGCAGACTCCATCGCCAAGGTCGATCTGCGCGGCTTCGGTGCGCCAGCCCTCGATCAGACGCTCCGCCCGCGCCGCAAGTAACGGAAAGACGGCCAGCGCGCGGACCATGTCATTCGCCCTCATCGGGTAGGCCTCGAACGAGGTCAGATGCAGGGTGCCGGGCGCGCCCAGCGACGTCCACAGCTCGGCGCAGGCCAGCATGTTGAGGCCCGTGCCAAAGCCCAACTCGGCGACGGCAAAGCCGTCCGACAGGCGCGCGGCCAGGCCATTGCCGTCCAGAAACACGTGCCGCGTTTCGGCAAGGCCACCCGACAGGCTGAAATACGGATCGTCGAAACGGCGCGAGACGGGCACGTCGCCCGGACGCCAGTCCAGCTCTGCGCGCTGGTCCTGCATGGCGCGGTCCTTTATGAGATGGCGCGGAATGACGCGACCATGAAGCGGGAGCACGGGGATGGCAATGGCCGATATAACGGTACGCGGGGCAGGGGTATTTGGCCTGGCTATAGCGTGGTCCTGCCTGCTGCGCGGCGCGTCAGTTCAGGTGATCGACCCGGGCGGGCCAGGCGCGGGGGCATCCGGCGGCCTTGTGGGCGCGCTGGCGCCGCATGTGCCCGAGAATTGGAACGACAAGAAGGCGTTTCAGCTGGATAGCCTGCTGATGGCCGAAGCGTTCTGGCGCGGTGTCGCCGAAGCCTCGGGGCGCGCGCCCGGATATGCGCGCAGCGGACGACTGCAACCGTTGGCCGAGGATGGCGTGGCGCTGGCCGAGACGCGCGGGCAGGGGGCAGAGGCGCTCTGGCAGGGCAGGGCGGTGTGGCGCGTTGCCAAAGCCGCCGAGTTTGCCCATGCGCCGGTGACGCCCAGCGGCCTTGTTATCCACGATACGCTGAGCGCACGGGTTCATCCGGCGCAGGGCTGCGCGGCGCTGGCTGCGGCCATCACGGCAAAGGGCGGGCGCATAGCGGCCGAGGGCGCGGATGAGGGCAGAGTTGTCTGGGCGACCGGCGTGGCGGACCTTGCGGCGCTGAACGCGGCTCACACGCGTCAGGTCGGCAGTCCGATCAAGGGACAGGCTGCACTGCTGAGGTTTGTCATGCCAGACGCACCGCAGCTTTTTGCGGGCGGCGTTCATATCGTGCCGCATCAGGATGGCACCACGGCCATAGGCTCGACCACCGAGCGCGATTTCGGCGGCGTTGGCACGGACGCGCAGCTGGAGGACGTGATCGCCGCAGCTCGCCAGGCACTGCCCGCGCTGGCGGATGCGCCCGTCATCGCCCGCTGGGCGGGGCTGCGCCCCCGCAGCCGCAGTCGCGCACCGATGCTGGGCGCGCATCCGCTTCACCTAGGTCAATTCATCGCCAATGGCGGCTTCAAGATCGGTTTCGGCATGGCGCCCAAGGTAGGCGCGGTCATGGCGGCGCTGATGCTGGAGGACCGCGACGACATCCCGTTGGGCTTTCGGCCCGAAGCCTCCCTCTAGAAAGGCACGCCCATGCGCTTTGACGATCTGACACTCACCCCCACCGGCCTGCTTCATCGCGGGCGGCGTTATCCGTGCAGTATCGGGCGCGGCGGTCTGAGCGCGGCCAAGCGCGAGGGCGATGGTGCAACGCCCGTGGGGGTCCACCGCATCGTTCAAATGCTCTATCGCCCCGATCGTATACCGCGGCCCGCGCGGTGGGCGCAGCCGATCCTGCCGGGCGATCTGTGGTCCGATGCCAGCGATGATGCCGCTTATAATACGCATGTGCGCGCGCCCTATGCGCCCAGTCACGAGGCACTGCGGCGTGCCGATCCGCTCTATGATCTGGTGCTGGTCACGGACTGGAACTGGCCCGACGCGGTGCCGGGCGCGGGCTCTTGCATCTTTATTCACCAATGGCGCCGGCCCGGCTATCCAACCGAAGGCTGCATTGCGTTGAGTCGCGCGAATTTAAATCGCCTTGCGCGCGAAATTTCGCCGAATGCGCGGATTATTGCGCGCAGTTAACGGTTTTTCGGGCTATTTCATCGCATATTTACCTGTTTTCTTTTGCTAAACATTTAAATTGCGCATAATGGCTGAAAAAACAAAAAGCATGGGATGCACATGGCAAACTTCGATCTGAAATCACTCAGTATCCAGGAACTCAAGTCGCTCAAGAAAAAAGTCGACCGCGAATTGGCGGGCCGGGATAAACGCCAACGCAAAGAGGCGCTGACCGCCATTCGCGAAAAAGCCAAGCAGATGGGCTATTCGCTGGATGACCTGGTGGCCGATGGCGGTGCGGTGACGCCCAGCGGGACTAGCCCCAAGCCGAAATCCCGCGCGCCCGCCGCGCCCAAGTATCGCAGCAAAGACGATCCCAGCCTGACATGGAGCGGCCGCGGCCGTCCGCCGGCCTGGATCAAGGAAGCGCGCGACAAAGGCGTGGATATCGAAACGATGCGCATCAAGGACTGACGCGCGCAGCAACATAAAAAATGAACACGGCACCTATGTGCCGTGTTTTCAATTCCGGGCGCGGCGGGGTTTCAGCCGTAATCCCGTTCGCCGAAAATCGCGCTGCCGACGCGAATATGGGTCGCCCCCTGGGCAATGGCAGATTCGAAATCGCCGCTCATTCCCATCGACAATCCGGTCAGATCATTGCGCTTTGCAATCTTGGCCAACAGCGCGAAATGCAGGCTCGGCTCCTCATCCGCGGGCGGGATGCACATCAGACCTTTGACTGGCAAGTCCAGTGCACGGCACTCGGCGATGAATTTATCCGCCTCGGCCGGGGCCACGCCGGCCTTCTGGTCTTCCTCACCGGTATTGACCTGCAAGAACACATCAGGGCAGTGGCCCTCCTCATCTGCAATACGGGCGATTGTCTTGGCCAGTTTGGGGCGGTCGACCGAATGGATCGTCTGGAACAGCTCAAACGTCTGGCGCACCTTGTTGGACTGGAGCGGCCCGATCAGGTGCAGATCAATCCCTTCGTAATTCTCTCGAAAACCCGGCCATTTTCCGGCGGCCTCCTGCACGCGGTTTTCGCCAAAGACCCGGTGGCCTTCGCGCAGAACGGCCTCGACACGCTCGTTCGGCTGCATCTTGGACACGGCGATGAGCTGCACGTCGCCAGGGCTGCGCCCGGCGGCGGCCAGCGCAGCGTCGATGCGCGCGGTGATGTCTTCAAGGCTCATGGCGGTCCCCCGGCTCTGCAATTTCATGGGTCAGTAAATCACCCCGGCGCGGGGATGCAAAGGCGGATCGCGCGCGCCCAGTGGCGGGCTTGGGGCGATGGCCGGGCGGTGCTGCAGTCTTGCTGGACCAAACACCTTGCCCCACCGCCGCGCGTTGGTTACTAGAGGATCAGATAACGTCGGACGGTAACATTATGCTTCTTTCGGTTAAACGCGCTGTCTGCGCCTGCGCGGCACTGGTATTCCTCGGGGCCTGCGGCAACGAGCCGCCAAAATTCGATCCCGATGCCGTCGCCGTCGAAAGCGGCAAGGAGGCCAAAGGCCCCGCCCGCGTGACATCCGGCACAAGCTTGCTGGACATGTTCCGGGGTGGCGAATCCAGCGTCAAGGTCAACCGTTACCTCTGGACCGCCTCGCTGCAGGTGCTGGATTTCCTTCCCATTCAATCTGCCGATCCCTTTACCGGTGTGATTTCAACCGGGTACGGCGTACCCCCCGGTGGCGGTCGCGCTTATCGCGCAACGATCCTGATCAGCGATCCGGCGCTGGACGCCCGGTCGCTGAACGTGTCGCTGTCTTCGCAAAGTGGGCCCGTTGATGCGGATACGCGCCGCGCGGTCGAGGATGCGATCCTGTCGCGCGCCCGCCAGTTGCGCATTCAGGCCGAGAATTACTGAACTCCGCCCGGTCGCTGCTGATCAGACAACCAGCGGCAGCTGCATGACCTCATCCACCCAGGCAAGTTGCCGGGGCAGGCAGACCGTCTTGAGATCGTATTTTCCGACCATCAGTGCCCGGGCCGCCGCGCCGAGACGGGCGCGCGCCTCCGCGTCATCCAGAAGGCTGCAGACCTCCCGCATCAGCGCCTCGCGATCAAAGAAGTCCACCAGCCGCCCGGTTGTGTCATGCGCGATCACTTCGCGCACGGGGGCGGTATCGCTGGCGACAATGGCCGCGCCGCAGGACATCGCTTCCATCAGTGACCAGCTCAGCACGAACGGGTAGGTCAGGTAGACATGCACGCGGCTGATCTGCAGCACGCGGGTGAACTGGTCATGCGGGATACGGCCTAGAAAATGCACCCGGCGCCAGTCCTCGGCGCTGATCTGGTCTTGGACTTCGTCGCGAAAAATCTGCTTCCACGTTTTGCCCTTTGGCGGCGCGCTGCCATAGCTGACCTCGTCGCCGCCGATGATGATGACGCGCGCGTTGGGCCGCGCGCGCAGCAGTTCGGGCAGGGCGCGCATGAAGATGTGATAGCCGCGATAGGGCTCGAGATTGCGATTGATGAAAGTTACGATCTCGGTGTCGCGCGAATACTCGGGATGTCCCTTGAGCCGCAGCGTGACGGAAGGATCGGGCGCGGACCAGTCGGTGTCGATGCCGTCATGGCACACGGTGATGCGGTCGCGGAACTCGGGCGGAAAGGTATCGGCCTGAAACGCGGTGGGGCTGATTCCGGCCTCGGCCCGCGGGAAATGCAGGTGATTGCCGAGGTTCTTCAGCCGGATGCGCGGGACATGGTTCTCTGGCTTGGATGATTTGAACTCGGGGTCGAAGTCCAGATGCGGATAGCCGGGCTGATGATAAAGCTCGCAGTACAGCGCCATGTGCGCGCCCGGCCAAATATCGCGCAGAAACATCGATTCGCCCCAGCCGGGATGCGCAAGGATCAGATCGGGTGCATAGCCCTCATCCGCCAGCGCCCGCGCCGCGCGCCAGCATGCCTCGCCGCGCGTCACTTTGGTGTCGAGGTCGATCAACCAGGGATGGGTCTGCTGGCCCGTGCGCTTGGGCAGGGCATAGGGCAGAACGCGCACGCCCTTCCATGTCGTCGGCTCGGTCACCTTCAGCGTCAACGCGGTGCACTCGTGTCCCTGTGCGGCAAGGGCGGGGGCCAGATGCTTGTACTGGCCCGGAAAATTCTGGTGGATAAAGAGGATTTTCATCGCGCCTGCCCGCATTGCCCTGCCCCCAGCGCTTATAGGCAGGCGCCGCGCCCCTGCAAAGCCTTGCATTTTTGCGCCATCCCACTGGACGCTGGCCCGCGCGCGGCCTATCACCGCTGGCAAAACCCATGCCCGTGAAAGAGCCTGCCATGTCCCGCTATTCCGCCGCCGAGATCGAAGCCAACTGGCAAAAAGCCTGGGACGAGGCCGGGATTTTCCGCGCGCAGCAAGGCGGCGACAAGCCAAAGTACTACGTGCTGGAGATGTTCCCCTACCCCTCGGGGCGCATCCATATGGGCCATGTGCGCAACTACACGATGGGCGACGTGATCGCGCGGCACAAGCTGGCGACGGGACATAACGTGCTGCATCCGATGGGCTGGGACGCTTTCGGCATGCCCGCCGAAAACGCGGCGATGGCCATCGGCGGCCACCCCAAGGAATGGACCTACGGCAACATCGCCGACATGCGCGCCCAGATGAAGCCGCTGGGCCTCTCGATCGACTGGTCCCGCGAATTCGCCACCTGCGATCCCGAATATTACGGCCAGCAGCAGGCGCTGTTCCTCGACATGCTGGAGGCCGGGCTGGTTTACCGCAAGAACGCTGTCGTCAACTGGGACCCGGTCGACATGACCGTGCTGGCGAATGAGCAGGTCGAGAACGGGCGCGGCTGGCGCAGTGGCGCCGAGGTCGAGCGGCGCGAGCTGACGCAGTGGTTCTTTGCCATCTCGGACATGGCCGAAGAATTGCTAGAAGCCTTGGATGGACTCGATGACTGGCCCGCCAAGGTGCGGCTGATGCAGGAGAACTGGATCGGCAAATCGCGCGGGCTTCAGTTCGCCTTTGGCCTCAATGACGCGCCCGAAGGATTTGACCGGATCGATGTCTATACCACCCGCCCCGACACGATGCTCGGGGCGAGCTTTCTGGCCATCTCACCGGATCACCCTCTGGCCAAGAAGCTGGAGCAGAAGGACGCAGCGCTTGCCGCCTTCAGCGCCGAGTGCCGCAAGGGAGGCACGACCGAAGAGGCGCTCGAGAAGGCCGAAAAGCGCGGCTATGACACCGGCCTGACCGTGCGCCATCCGTTCGATACCGCTTGGGAGTTGCCCGTTTACGTCGCCAACTTCGTGCTGATGGACTACGGCACCGGCGCCGTCTTTGGCTGCCCCGCGCATGACCAGCGCGATTTTGACTTTGCGGTGAAATACGAATTGCCGATCATCGCTACGTTCCTGCCCTCCGAAGAGGCGGATGAGGAACTGACGCAGGCCTATGTGCCGCCCAAGACCGAATCCGTCTATTACAATCGCGGCTTTGCAGGGGAGGCGCATCAGACCGCCCACGCCGCCATCGACGCCGCCATCGAATTTTGCGAGCAGAATGGCGTGGGTCACGGCGTGACCAGGTTTCGCCTGCGCGACTGGGGCCTGTCGCGTCAGCGTTATTGGGGCTGCCCGATCCCTGTCGTGCATTGCCCGTCCTGCGGCGTTGTGCCCGAGAAGAAGGAAAACCTGCCCATCCGCCTGCCGGATGATGTCAGCTTTGACGTGCCCGGCAATCCGCTGGACCGGCACCCGACATGGCGTGATACCACCTGCCCCAAATGCGGCAACGCCGCCCGGCGCGAGACGGATACGATGGACACCTTCGTCGACAGCTCGTGGTATTTCGCGCGCTTCACCGCGCCCCATGCGGATACGCCCACCGATCTGGCGGCGGCGGAATACTGGATGAACGTGGACCAGTATATCGGCGGCATCGAGCATGCGATCCTGCATCTGCTCTACAGTCGGTTCTTTGCACGCGCGATGCAGATCACCGGGCATTTGCCCAAGAAGGCGATCGAGCCGTTCAACGCGCTTTTCACCCAAGGGATGGTGACGCATGAGATCTACCAGACGGAGGATGACCGCGGCCGCCCGGTTTATCACCTGCCCGAAGATGTGACGGATGGAAAACTGGCAGACGGCACGCCGGTCGAGATCGTCCCCTCGGCCAAGATGTCGAAATCCAAGAAGAATGTGGTCGACCCGGTGGGCATCATCGACGCCTACGGCGCCGATACCGCGCGCTGGTTCGTCCTCAGCGACAGCCCCCCCGAGCGGGATGTGGAATGGACGGCGGCAGGCGCCGAGGCCGCGCACAAGCATCTGGCCCGCGTCTGGCGCATCGCGTCCGAGATCGCGGCCAGCGACGCGGCGGACGCGCCCGAGGCAGACGAGGCCCTTTTGCGCGAGATGCACAAGGCCATTCACGATGTCAGCACGGGCGTCGAATCCTTCGGTTTCAACGCGGCGATCGCGCGGCTTTATGCCTTTACCGCCGCATTGGCCAAGAGCGAGGCCGGCGCGAGTGCCAAGCGCAAGGCGGCCCGCACGCTGGCGCAGCTGATGTCGCCGATGACGCCGCACCTCTCGGAAGAGCTGTGGCGCATGCTGGGCGGCGAGGGGCTGATCACGATGGCGCCCTGGCCGGTGGCCGATGAGGCCATGCTGATCGACGATACGATCACGCTGCCCGTCCAGATCAACGGCAAGCGGCGCACGGAAATCGAGGTGCCACAGGACATGCCGAAGGACGAGGTTGAAAATATCGCGCTGGCGACCGATGCTGTGCAAAGGGCGCTGGAGGGCGGCCAGCCGAAAAAGGTGATCGTCGTGCCGGGCCGGATCGTCAACGTCGTCGTCTGAGCCCCGCCTGTCAGGAGAGTAGCCAAGTGACCCGTACCAGCCTTACGCGCCGCACGTTTGTCCTTGGCCTCTTGGGCGTGCTGCCCGCCTGCGGCTTTGCGCCGGTTTATGGCCCCGGCGGCGCGGCGACCGCGCTGCAGGGTGAGGTCCTGCCCGATACCCCCGTCACGCGCGAGGATTACTTGTTGGTCCGCGAGCTTGAGACGCGGCTGGGTCGGGCCAATCCGGGGCGTTACGGGCTGAGCTATTCGATCACCGTCACCAGCGCGGCGGTCGCGATCTCCAGCGAAGACGTGACCACGCGCTACAACCTTCTGGGCGCGGCGACCTATGCGCTGCGCGATCTGGAAACGCAGGCGGTCATAACTTCGGGCAAGACCAGCAACTTCACCGGCTATTCCGCCTCGGGCACCACCGTGGCAACGCAGGCCGCCGAGCGCGACGCGCGCGAGCGCCTGATGACGATCCTTGCTGACCAGATCGTGGCGCGCCTCGTTGTCTCCGTGCCCGCCTCGAACCCATGAAGCTAAGCCCGCGCGACGCCCCCGGCTATTTCGCGCGCCCCGAGGCGGCGCGTTCGGGCCTTCTGATCTATGGCGCGGATGCCATGCGCATCGCGCTGCGCCGGGCCGAGGTCATCGCCGCCCTTGTCGGCCCCACCGGCGAAGAAGAAATGCGCGTCACCCGTATG
This sequence comes from Roseovarius roseus, assembly GCF_043355935.2. Lineage (NCBI taxonomy): Bacteria > Pseudomonadati > Pseudomonadota > Alphaproteobacteria > Rhodobacterales > Roseobacteraceae > Roseovarius > Roseovarius roseus. The sequence goes on from NZ_JBHFPE020000002.1 coordinate 357,764, forward strand.
CCTGCGGGCGAGCTGCGCAAGGATCCGGCGCGCCTCAATGATGCCGTCAAGGCCGCCAGCTTCTTCCCCGGCCCGCGCGTGGCGTTTGTCGAGGACGCGACCGAGGCGCTGGCCGCGCCCATCCTTGCCGCGCTGGAGGATTGGCGCGACGGCGACGCGCAGATCATCGTGACGGCGGGCCAGCTGAAGCCGACATCGAAGCTGCGCAAAACCTTCGAGGCGCACAAGAATGCCTATGCTGCCGCGATCTATGATGAGCCGCCCAGCCGCGCCGAGATCGAGGCGATGTTGCAGAAATCGGGGCTGAAGAATATTGGGCAGGAGGCGATGCGCGACCTCAACGATCTGGCCCGCGCGCTGGACCCCGGCGATTTTCGGCAGACGATGGACAAGCTGGCGCTCTACAAGTTGAACGACAACGGCCCGGTCACGCCCGAGGATGTCGCCGCCTGCGCGCCTGCCTCGGTCGAGGCCGATCTGGATGACGTGCTGCATATCGTCGCCGAGGCGCGCTCGGGCGAGATTGGCCCGATGATGAAGCAGCTCCGTGCGCAGGGCGTCCAGCCTGTCGGCCTTGTCATCGCGGCCTCGCGGCATTTCCGCGCACTCTATACGGCGGCGTCGGATCCGGGCGGCGTGAGCCAGGGTATGGCTCGCATGCGCCCGCCAGTATTCGGCCCGCGTCGCGACAGGATGCAGCGGCAGGCGCAGGCCTGGGGCGCGGGCAATCTGCAATCCGCGCTGGGTGTGCTGGTAGAGGTCGACCTTGCCCTGCGCTCGGCCGGGCAGACCGCGCCGCAGATGGCGCTGGTCGAGCGGGCCCTGATCCGGCTGGCGATGATGGTGCGACGCTGAGGCGTCAGCTCTTGGTTGCTGCCTCGATCATGGCAAAGAACTCGGCGCCGGTCATGCGGTGGTGGTCGCCGGCCAGCGCGTAGCCCTCGGGTTTGGCATCGATGAAGAGCTCTTCGGACAGCGCGATTCCGTCCGTGTCATCAAGCGCGCCCATGTTGACGTAATGGGTTCCGTTCTGCGGCCCCGGCATGGTCAGGCGAAACCACAGGCCACTGCCGCAGCGCGTGCAAAAGGCACGCTCGCCCCAGTCCGATGAGGTAAAGACGCTGATCGTATCGCCCGAGGTGACGGTCAGACCGTCCTCCGGCACTTCGACTGAAGTCAGAATTCCGCCCGACCATTTTCGGCACATGCCGCAGTGACAAGCACCGGCCTGCGAAATCGGAGCTGTGACGGTGAAGGTTGCGGCGCCGCAGAGGCAGGATCCGGTATGGGACATGGGGCACTCCTTGCCAAGGATGCGCCGCACGCGGCGCGTTGCTATTCGGTCGTGGCGGGCTCCGTCTCAGGCTCAGGCGCGGGGTCCGCAGCGGGCTCTTCCGCAGGTGCGGGCGCGGTCTCGGCAGGGGCAGGGGCCGCCGTGCCGGTCTCGCCAGGCTCGGCGGCCAGCGCGCCGTTCTGCCACTGGCCGGTTTCCTCCTGGCCCGTGGCGTAGCGCATCGTGCCGGTGCCCTGCCGCTTGCCATCGACGAAGAGCCCCTCATAGATGTCGCCATTGGCATAGGTGGCCACACCCTTGCCGTTGATCTCGCCGTCCTTCCATTCGCCTTCATAGATAAAGCCGTCGGGCATCTCGATCCGGCCCTCACCGTCGCGCTGCCCGGCGGTAAAGCCGCCTGTGTAGACGGTGCCGTCGGGATAGGTCGCGGTACCTGTGCCCTCGCGTTCGCCCTCGATCCAGTCGCCCTCGTAGCGGTAGCCATCGGCATAGGTCATCACGCCGCGCCCGTGGTTGCGGGCGTTCTTGAACATCCCGTCATAAACCAGCCCGCTGGGATAGGTCGCACGGCCCTGGCCTTCGATCACGCCATCGACCCACTGGCCCTCGTAGGTGGCGCCGTCGGGGTAAGTGATCTTGCCCTCGCCATTGGCCAGATCATCGCGGAACTCGCCCTCGTAGACCGACCCGTCAGGATAGGTCACGCGTCCGGTGCCCGAGATTTTACCCGCCACCCAGGTGCCGGTATAGACGTAGCCATCGGTGCCCGTGAAGGTGCCCTGGCCGTCGCGCTTGTCATCGGCGAATTCACCCTCATAGACGTCGCCGCCCTCATAGACGACGCGGCCCTCGCCCTCGCGCCGACCCGCCACCAGATCGCCCTCGTAGACATCGCCATTGGGCTGGGTCAGCGTGCCCTTGCCGTCGATCTGCCCGTCTTTCCAGAGGCCCGAATAGACCAGACCGTCAGGCATGGTCAGGGTGCCGGTGCCGTCGCGCGCGCCACGCTTCACTTCGCCCTCATAGGTGGCGCCATCGGGATAGGTGATTGAGGCGCGGCCCTCCTTGATCCCCTCGACCCAGTCGCCCTCATAGACATAGCCGCCTGGCGAGGTCATCGTGCCGCGCCCGTGATGCATGGCGTTCAGGAACTCGCCCTCGTAGCGCACGCCATTGGCGTAGACGGCAACGCCGCGCCCGGTGATCTTGCCATTTACCCACTGGCCCTCATAGGTGCCGCCATCGGTAAAGACGATCTTGCCAAGGCCGTTGGGCTTGCCCAGGGCGAACTCACCCTCGTAGACGGACCCGTTGGGAAAGCGGGCCGTGCCGGTGCCCTTGATCTCACCCTCTTGCCAGTCGCCGGTATATTCATAGCCATTGGGCAGGGTGTAAGTGCCGGTGCCGTGCTGCAGCCCGTCCTTGAACGTGCCTTCATAGACGCCGCCATCGTCATATTGCTTGGTCTGGATCGCGTCGTCCTGCGCCAGTGCCCCAGAAGCCAGCGCGCCTGTGCCAAGCGCCAGCGATATGGCGAATACCGTTCGTCTTGCCGTGATGGATACCATGCTCTGCCCCGGATGCCCTTGCCCGCGCACCCGCGCGGCTTTTGCAGAAGTTAATGGACAGGCCCCATCGGGGCAACGCGATTCGGTCAAATCGGCTTTCCTCCGCGTGCGTGTCTGCTAGATGTTGGGGCGCAAAGATAGGAAGCGTCCATGCCCGACAGGTTTCGCCTGACCCTCGCCCAGCTCAATCCAACCGTCGGTGATCTGGAGGCGAATGCCGCCATGGCGCGGGATGCGTGGGGGCAGGCCAAGGCGGCGGGCGCCGACATGCTGGCCCTGCCCGAGATGTTCATCACCGGCTACAATACTCAGGATCTGGTATTGAAACCGGTCTTTCACCAGACGGCGATCGAGACGATCGAAGCGCTGGCGCGCGACTGCGCGGACGGCCCGGCCATCGCCATCGGCGGCCCCGCTCTGGAGGGGGCCAAGCTCTGCAACGCTTATTACATCCTGCAGAATGGCAAGGTGACGGCTTGCGTGCTCAAACATCACCTGCCCAACGAGACGGTGTTCGACGAGGTGCGGCTTTATGGCTCGGCCCCCGTCGCGGGGCCTTATACGGTGGGCGCTTTGCGCATCGGCAGCCCGATCTGCGAGGATGCCTGGCACGATGACGTGACCGAGACGCTGGCCGAAACGGGGGCCGAAATCCTCTTGGTGCCCAACGGCTCGCCCTATTACCGGGGCAAGATGGAGACGCGCCAGACCATCATGGTCAGCCGCGTGGTCGAGACGGGTTTGCCGCTGATCTACCTCAACCTCGTGGGCGGGCAGGACGATCAGGTGTTCGACGGGGGCAGTTTCGTGCTGAACCCCGGCGGCGCGCTGGCCGTGCAGATGCCGGTTTTCGAGGCGGGCCTTGCGCATGTGGATTTCACGCGTGGCCAGGGCGGCTGGACCGCCGAAAAGGGCGATCTGGCGCATATGCCGGACCTGATGGAGCAGGATTACAACGCGATGGTGCTGGCCCTGCGCGATTACATGCGCAAGACCGGTTTCAAGAAGGTGCTTCTGGGCCTTTCGGGCGGCATCGATTCGGCCATCGTGGCGGTGATCGCCGCCGATGCGCTGGGGCCGGAAAATGTGCGCTGCGTCATGCTGCCCTCGGAATACACCAGCCAGGCGTCGCTGGACGATGCGCAGGCGGTGGCCGAGGCACTGGGCTGCGCCTATGACTTCGTGCCCATCGACAAGGGGCGTGCGGCAATCACCGAAACGCTCGCGCCGCTTTTCGAGGGGACCGAGCCCGGCATCACCGAGGAGAACATCCAGTCGCGCCTGCGCGGGCTGCTGCTGATGGCGATATCCAACAAGTTCGGGGAAATGCTGCTGACCACGGGCAATAAGTCCGAGGTGGCGGTGGGCTATGCCACGATCTACGGCGACATGAACGGCGGCTACAACCCGATCAAGGATCTCTACAAGACGCGCGTCTTCGACATGTGCCGCTGGCGCAACGCGAACCACCGCGACTGGATGATGGGCCCGAAGGGTGAGGTGATAGCAAAGCGCATCATCGACAAGCCCCCCTCGGCCGAGCTGCGCGAGGATCAGAAGGACAGCGACTCGCTGCCCGATTACCCGGTGCTGGACGGCATCCTGCAGATCCTTGTCGATGGCGATGGCAGTATCGAGGATTGCGTTCTGGCGGGCTATTCCCCCGAAGATGCCGCCAAGGTCGAGCATCTGATCTACATCAGCGAATACAAGCGCTTTCAGTCGGCCCCCGGCACGCGCCTCAGCAAACATGCCTTCTGGCTGGATCGGCGCTATCCTATCGTCAACCGCTGGCGCGACGGGCGCAAGGATTAGTCACGCGCTGGCGGCATCCGCCTTTTCCGCGCTGAGGACGCGCCGGGCCGTGCGAGAGGCATCGTCGATATGGGCGTGCACCGCGGCGCGGGCCGCCTCGGGGTCATGGGCAAGGATCGCGTCATGGATAGCCGTCATATGGGCGATGCCAGGGCGCGCGCGGTCCCGCTCGGCAAGGGTCAGCGCGCGTAGCCTGCTGATCCGGCCGTTGAGCCGCTGCACGATTTCCCACGCCACGCTATGGCCCGCCTGGGTGAAAATCAGCTCGTAGAAATGTGTGCTGGCCTGCAAGAGCTCGGTCCATGTGTCGTCATCCATGGTGTCGGCAAGGGTGCGCAGCGCCGCGCTGAGCCGCTTGGCAAATCCATTGTCCCGCGCCTCGGCGCAGGCGGCGGCGGCTGAGCCCTCCAGCTGCCGCCGGATATCGTAGATCTGCCTGACCTGATCCCAGTCGAAGGTCGCCACGATGGGGCCGCGATTGGGTACGATCTCGACCAGTCCCTCCGCTTCGAGAAAGCGGATCGTCTCGCGGATGACGGTGCGGCTGACGCCCAGCTGATCGCAGAGGGGCCGCTCGACCAGACGCTCGCCGGGGGCGAAATGCCCCTCTATGATCGCGCTGCGCATCCGCTCCTGCACGATATCGCGCAATGTTTGCGGGGCCTTGTCGATTTTCTGGAGGGCGATTTTTTCAGGATCCATGCGGGATTTCCTATCAGGTGCCAAAATTGGCAACAAGGATTATTGACTTATGGTATGATGGTATACCATAAGATTAGGCAAGAGCTACCCATTTCAGGATGACGCCAATGCCCGCCGAAATCAGAAAGACCCTGCTGCATATCGAGACGACCTTGATCGAGGGGGGCAAGGCCGCGCCGACCCCTCTGACTCTGATCGCGGCGATGGCCGTGATCCGCAATCCCTGGGCCGGCCAGGGCTTTGTCGAAGATCTGTCGCCCGCCATTCAGGATTGCGCGTCGGGACTGGGCAAGCTGCTGACCGAGATGGTGCTGGAGGCGGCAGGCGGCGGCGACAAGGTAGAAGGCTATGGAAAGTCAGCCATCGTCGGCCTCAATGGCGAGGTCGAGCATGCCTCGGCGCTGATCCATACGCTGCGCTTCGGCAATCACTACCGCAACGCCGTTGGGGCCAAATCCTACCTGTCCTTCTGCAACACGCGCGGCCCGGCCAATGCGCCGCTGATGATCCCGCTGATGGACAAGGATGATGCGGGCAAACGCTCGCATTACCTGACGATCCAGACCTCGGTGGCGGATGCCCCCGGCGCGGATGAGATCGTCGTCGCCCTTGGCGCCTCGATTGGCGGGCGTCCGCATCACCGGATTGGGGACCGCTACCAGGACCTCAAGGAGCTGGGTCATGACGTTGACAACCCTGCGGCTGTCTGAGACCGGCCTGACTGTTTCTTATCGCGACAGCGGCACGGGCGAGCCTTTGGTCCTCTTGCATGGCGTCGGGATGCAATCGGCGGCATGGGGGCCGCAAATCGCCGAGCTTTCGGACGACTACCGGGTCATCGCGCTGGATCTGCCGGGGCACGGGGGCAGCGACCCCTTGCCCGAGGGAAGCGAGTTGCCCGACTTCGTCGCCTGGTGCCACGCGGCGGTTCAGGCGCTGGGTTTGGGGCCGGTCAACATCGCGGGCCATTCGATGGGCGCGCTGATCGCAGCAGGATTTGCCGCCAGCTATCCGCAGCTGACCCGCCGTGTGGCCCTACTGAACGGTGTCTATCGTCGGGACGCGGCCGCGCGCCGCGCGGTGGAGGCGCGGGCCGACCAGATCCGCAGCGGCGAGATTGACGTGGAGACGCCGCTGGCGCGCTGGTTCGGCGACACCCCGCCCGAGCATGCGGCCAAGGCGCAGGTCGCCGGCTGGCTGGGCGCGGTGGATGCTGCGGGCTATGCCGCCGCCTATACCGCGTTTGCCACCGGCGATGCGGTCTATGCAGACCGGCTGGCGCAGATCACCTGTCCGCTTCTGGCCATGACAGGCGACGGCGATCCCAACTCGACGCCCGAGATGTCGGCCGCGATGGCGCGCGTTGCGCCGCAGGGCAGGGCCGTCACCATCGCCGGCCATCGGCACATGATCAACCTCACGGCCCCGGCAGAGGTGGGGGCGCATCTTCGCACCTGGCTCACCCAACCCGCGACACAAAAGGAACTGCAATGACACCGCTCGATTCGCGCAAGCTGCGGAACGCTTTTGGCACATTCATGACGGGGGTGACCGTGGTCACGGCCCATGACGGCGAGGACGCGCCGCTGGGCTTTACGGCGAACTCCTTCACCTCGGTATCGCTGGACCCGCCGCTGGTCTTGGTCTGCCTCGCAACATCGTCGCGTAATTACGATGCGCTGGCCCGCGCCAGGGGCTTTGCGGTCAATATCCTGTCCGAGATGCAGATCGAGGTCTCCAACACCTTCGCCCAGCCGGTCGAGGATCGCTTCGCGGTCGTCGACTGGCAGGCGGGGCCGTACGGATCGCCCATCTTGGGCGGAGCCTGCGGGTGGTTCGACTGCAGCATGCACCAGACCGTCGAGGCCGGAGATCACATCATCCTCATCGGCCGGGTCGAGGCCTTTGGCAGCACCGAAGAGCCCGGTCTTGGCTATGCACGCGGCGCCTATGTCACGCCCTCCACGGCCACCCACGCACTGGCGCATGGGGCCAACCTGATCGTCTCGGCGCTGATCGAGAGGGAGGGCCGTGTCCTGCTGGTCGAGGATGGCGCGGGCGGCCTTACCCTGCCTGAGCGCGCCGTGCAGGACGAAGGCGCCTCGACCGCGGTGAAAAAGCTGATCGTGGCCACCGGCCTCGAGGCGCAGCCCGGCTTTGTCTACTCGGTCTTCGAGGATGTGGACCATCGTCGCCAGCATATCTCGTTCCTCTGCCAGGCGCTGGGCGGCGTGCCGGTCGCGGGGACGTTCACCGCCCTTGATGCTGCGGTGCTGGCATCGGTGTCCGACCCGGCCATGCGGACAATGCTGACGCGCTTCGCCGCCGAGACCGCGCTGGGCCATTATGGCATCTATTACGGCGATCAGACCAGCGGCGAAGTCCGCCCGGTGGCTTGAGAGGAGGCGTCCCATGCGGTTTTCCCTTTTCGTCCACATGGAGCGGCTGTCACCCGATGAGGATCAAAGGCAGCTCTATGACAACTTCATCGCGCTTTCAAAAATCGCCGATGCCGGCGGGATGCATGCGGTCTGGACCGGTGAGCACCACGGCATGGATTTCACAATCGCCCCCAACCCGTTCCTGAACCTGATCGACCTTGCGCGGCAGACCAAGAACGTGCGTTTGGGTACCGGCACGGTCATTGCGCCCTTCTGGCATCCGATCCGCCTGGCGGGTGAGGCGGCGATGACCGACATGATCGTCGATGGCCGGCTGGACCTTGGGATCGCGCGCGGCGCCTACAGCTATGAGTATGAGCGCATGATGCCGGGCATGGATGCCTGGGATGCGGGCCTGCGCCTGCGCGAGCTGGTCCCGGCGGTAAAGGGCCTCTGGACGGGCGATTATGCGCAGGAAGGCGTCTATCACTCCTTTCCGGCGACCACCTCGTCGCCCAAACCGGTGCAAGAAGGCGGCCCGCCCATCTGGATCGCCGCCCGCGATCCCAACAGCCACGAATTCGCCGTGGCGCAGGGCTGCAACGTGCAGGTGACGCCGCTCTGGCAGGGCGATGGCGAAATCATCCGCCTGATCGAGACGTTCAACGCCGCCTGCGCCAAATTCCCCGACATGCCCCGGCCCGAGATCATGCTGCTGAACCATACCTATATCGCCGCTGACGCCGAGGATGCCCGGCAGGCGGCAGAAGAGATCAACCGCTTCTACTGCTATTTTGGCGCATGGTTCAAAAACGAGCGCGCCGTGTCCCAGGGGCTGATCGAGGCGCTGAGCGAGGACGAGATCGCCAGCCATCCCTTCTATTCGCCCGAGGCGATGCTGCGCGACAATGTCATCGCGACCGCGCCCGAAGCGATTGGCCGGATTCAGGCCTATGCCGATCTGGGCTATGACGAGTATTCGTTCTGGATCGACAGCGGCATGAGCTTCGAGCGCAAGAAAGCGTCGCTCGAGCGGTTCATCAAGGACGTGATGCCCGCGTTTGCACAAGGGGAAGGCCATGCGAGAGTTTCAGCAGTATATCGGCGGGGCCTTTTCGGACGCCGCCGTCCGGTTTGAGAGCCGCGATCCCGCAACGGGACAGGTCTGGGCGATGATGCCCGAGGCGCGCGAGGCCGATGTGGAGGCTGCCGTGGATGCAGCGCAGACGGCCTTTGTCTCTCCCGAATGGGCCGGTATGAGCGCCTCGGCGCGCGGCAAGCTGCTGCTGCGGCTGGCTGACCTAGTGGCCGAGAACGCGCAATCGCTGGCCGAGATCGAGACGCGCGACACCGGCAAGATCATCCGCGAAACCTCGGCGCAGATCGCCTATGTGGCCGAGTATTACCGCTATTACGCAGGGCTGGCCGACAAGATCGAGGGCGCGCATCTGCCCATCGACAAGCCCGACATGGAGGTCTGGCTGCGCCGCGAGCCCATCGGTGTGGTCGCGGCTATCGTGCCTTGGAACTCGCAACTCTTCCTCTCGGCGGTCAAGATCGGGCCGGCGCTGGCCGCCGGGTGCACGGTGGTTCTGAAAGCCTCGGAAGAGGCCCCGGCGCCAATGCTGGAGTTCGCGCGCCTCTTTGACCGCGCGGGCTTCCCGCCAGGTGTGCTGAATGTGATCACCGGTTTTGGCCCGCGCTGCGGCGCGGTCCTGACGCGCCATCCCAAGGTGGACCATGTTGCCTTCACCGGCGGGCCGGACACCGCGCGGCATATCGTGCGCAACTCGGCCGAGAATCTCGCCTCGACCTCGCTGGAGCTGGGCGGGAAATCGCCCTTCATCGTGTTCGAGGATGCCGATATCGAAAGCGCGTTGAATGCCCAGGTCTCGGGCATCTTTGCCGCCTCGGGGCAAAGCTGCGTCGCAGGCTCGCGGCTGGTGATCTCGAACGCGATCAAGGATGAGTTCCTGAGCCGGCTCAAGGCCAAGGCCGACGCGGTGATCATCGGCCCGCCGGACGACATGGAGACCGAGGTTGGCCCGCTCTGCACCCCGGCGCAGGTCGAGACAGCCATTGACCTGATCAAGCGGTCGCAGGCGGCAGGAGCAACCGTCATCACGGGCGGGACGCGCGCGCAGCGGGAGGGCAACTACTTTACGCCCACGATCATCGACTGCTCAAAAGCGCCCGATGCGCCTTGCCTGAGCAGCGAATTCTTCGGCCCGGTCCTGTCGGTCCTTGGCTTCGACACCGAAGAGGAGGCGTTGAGCATCGCCAATGATACCGAGTATGGCCTTGCCTCCGGTGTCTTTACCAAGGATCTGACCCGCGCCCACCGGATGATCCGGGGCCTGCGGGCGGGCATCGTCTGGGTCAACACCTACCGCGCGGTCAGCCCCATTGTTCCCTTCGGCGGCCACGGCCTCAGCGGTCATGGGCGCGAAGGCGGCGTGCAGGCGGCGCTGGACTACACCAAGACCAAGGCCGTCTGGTTGCGCACCAGCGACGCGCCGATCCCGGACCCCTTCGTCATGCGGTGACGCGGCGCTGGCCAAGGCCGGGCGGCCCCGCGCAAAATGTCGCGGGAACGGATCAGGGCGGGCAGGCATTGACTGTGGAAGCCTTCAAAGGAGATTCCATGTCCGATACACGCCTCTTGATCCTGTTCTACACGACTTATGGCACCAACCATCAAATGGCCGAATGCGCTGCCGATGCCGCCCGCGAGGCCGGAGCCGATGTGCGCCTGCGCCGCGTCCGCGAGACGGCACCGCAGGACGTCATCGACGGGCAGGACGCCTGGAAAGCGCAGATCGAGCGCATGCAGGACATCCCTGAGGCCGCGCCCGAAGATATGGAATGGGCCAGCGCCTATCTGATCTCCGCGCCAACGCGCTTTTCCGCAATGCCCAGCCAGATGCAGGCCTTTTTCGACACGCTCGGCCCGCTCTGGCAGAACGGCGTGATGGCGGACAAGGTGGCCGGCGGCATGACCTCGACGCAAAGTGCGCATGGCGGACAGGAGACGACGCTGATGCATCTCTACGCCACGTTTATTCACTGGGGCTGCGTCATCGCCGCGCCGGGATACACCGATGATGTCATGTTCGAGCTGGGCAACCCCTACGGCGCGACGGCGATCGCAGGCGAGGTGAACGACACCGTGCGCGGCGCGATCCGGCACCAGACCCGCCGCATGATCGGCATGGCGGATAAGCTGGCGGAGTAGTGGCCGGGCGAATGGCCCGCGCGTATCCTCAAAGCCCGTGTTGAAAATCTGCCTGCGGCAGTGTCTTGTGTGGCCTTGATGTCGGCGCGCCTGTCGACTGCCAAGGGCATCGTGCAAACCGCTCCGGGAACAGTATCGGCATGGACATATCCAAGGAAATCTATCCGGGCGGCTATTACGGCCTTCTCAAGACACATGAGAAGAAGACATTGCCCTTCTTGAATGTCGAGCAGGTCTTGCCGCCTGCGGATGTCGATCTGACGGCCTTTGCCGAGGAAATCGTCATCGCGCCCACGCAGCAGCCCGAGGCGTTCGAGCGGGGCGATATACAGGCCAGACACACGCTGCTGCAAGCCGAGTTCGCGGGCCAAAGCCGCCTCTTGCTCCTCCATGCGCTGCTGATCGCGATCCAGCGCAAGGCGAACCCGCCCAAAGCGGCGATAGCCCTGTTTCAGCGCCTCTGGACGGAATGCGGCCCGCGTCTGGCAGAGGATCTGACAGTGCGGTGGAAAATCTCGGCCGCCACGACCTTTGCCGACCACGGCACGACATTCGAGCAGCGGTCGCTGGGCATGGGCCTGTCTATACTCTTTGACATGATCAAGCTGCATGACAGTGAAAGGCGCCTTTCAGGTCAGCCGGGCCGCCGCCCTTTCAAGCCGGAGCGCGGGGCGCCGCGATACCCGCTGGCCTTCGGGCTGGATCCGTATTCGCTGAAAAGAGGCGATCTGGATCGCACCATGCTTGCGCGGCTTTGGGCGTTGTCAGAGTCGGACCCCGTTATCGCACCGCTCGCCCAATCCATGCTGGCCCTTATCATGTCTGACGCGCGGTCGATCTTCGCGCGGGTGCAGCGCCTTAAACCGGCAAAGGCTCAGGATGATGAGGACGCTATACTGAACGCCATCTTGAGGGGCGATAGCCCCTGACCGTGCGAGCGCGTCACCGCGTCACTCCCACCATCGGTCGATGCTGGCGATATCGTCATCGGACCAGCCGAAATGATGCGCGAATTCGTGGATCGTGACATGGGCGACCAATTCTTCCAGCGTGACGCCGTCGCGGGTCGACAGCTCGGCCAGGATGGGCTGGCGGAAGAGCCAGACGGTATCGGCCCACGGCTCGGGATACGCCGCTGACTTCTGGGTCATCGGCACGCCATCATAGAGGCCGGTTAGCATCAGCGGATCGTCGATATCCAGATCAGCCAGCATCCGGGCATCAGGCAGATCCTCGATTTGCAGCGCGACCTCGCGCGCGGCAGCAGCAAAGGGCGCGGGCAGCGCCTCGACGGTGGCGATGGCGATTTCCTCGATCCGGGCAAGGCTGGCGGCAATGTCGGCTGCATGTGTCATCTGCCCCATATGGGGCGTGCGCCGCGCAAAGGAAAGCTGCGCGGCGCTGGTCCTGTTCGGCTGGGCTGGTCAGAGGCGCAGCTGGTAGCTTTCGGGGACATAACCGTAGCCATCGCCGCGCTTTTCGACAAAGCCCATGGCGGGGAAAGGCATGTGATAGCCGATGAACGGCATCCGCTCGGCCACGAGCATATCCAGTAGCTTACGGCGCGTGGCGGCTGCGGCGGATTTGTCCATGTCGAACTTGACCTCCCAATCGGGCTGCTCCAGCGAAAAGACCGGATGATTGGCGAAATCTGCGGCGATCAGCAGGGACTTGCCCTCGCTCTCCAGCCGGTAGGCCATGTGGCCGGGGGTGTGGCCGAACGCCTCGACCGCGGTGATGCCCGGCGCCGCCTCATCGCCGGGGGCGATCATCGTGGTCTGCTCGGCCAGCGGGCGCATCTTGGCGTCGAACGTGTCATTTCCGGCGGCGGCCCAATGGTCATACTCGGTGGATCCGGTGATGTAGCGGGCATTGGGGAAGGTCGCGGCATCCTCGCCGCGCAGGCCGCCGATATGGTCGCCATGCATATGGGTCACCACCACGATATCGACCTGATCGGGCGTATAGCCAGCCGCCTCCAGTGCGGCGGTGATCCCCTCGGGGTTCATGCCGGTGTCGAAAAGGACCACCGACTCGCCGGTATTGACCAGTGTCGGCGTGAAGAAGAATTGCGCCGCTTCCACCGGCAGATAGGCATCGCGCGCCACCTTCTCGAATGCGGCATCGTCGACATTAAGGCCAAAGATCGAATGCGGATCCTCGCGCGGGGCCGTCGCGGCCAGCAGCGTCGTCACCTCGAACCCGCCAAGGGCGACGCGGCGGTGGACGGCGGCGGAGGCGCCCATCATCGGGGCGGCAGCATTCGCGACATGCGCCAGCGGCAATGCGGCGGCGGCGCCCAGCAGGCTGCGGCGGGTCATGTTGAATTGGGTCATGCGGTGTCTCCTTTGTGGATGCAATGGCTCCGGCAAAAGGTAGCGCGCGGCCCCATGCCGCACGCTCACGTTTTTGTGAGCGCCGGCGCGGCCTTGCTAGAGTGGCAGCCGCAGCCGCAGGAACCCGCCCTGCGTCTCGCCCATGTCCTCGGCGCCGGCACTTTTCAACGCGGCGCGGTCATTGCGCAAAGGCAGGCCGGTATCCAGCAAGACCGTCGTGCCGGGCATCGGCACAAATCGCCAGTTGAGGTGGTAATCGGGCGGCGCGGCCAGAGGCGTTCGGGCGATATCCTCGACCAGGTCCTGCCGCAGCAGACTGGGCGAGACATACAAGATGCGCTCTTGCGGGGTCGGGCCGAACGCACCGGCGCCAAATGCCCGGTAGGTGTTCGTCGCCAGGACAAAGAGATCCTCGTCGGCCACGGGGCGGCCTTGATACGCCAGCGCGCGGATGCGGCCCTCCCCGAACCTCAAGAGTGTGCCCATGCGCGTGAACCTCGGGGGCGCGGCAAGGTCGATCTGATAGGTCAGGCCAGAGATGACGTCGAAATCATGGCCTGGAACCTCCATGTCGCGCAGCATCTGGTCAGGCGCGCCGCGGGCGATGGTGGCAAAGCAGATCGCAGCCCGCTCAAGCCAGTCGCGCAGGCCCGCGCCGGTGATCAGCAGCCCGCAGAGCCGGTTGGGAAAGGGGTAGAGGTTGGCCGCATGCCGGTAGGATAGCGTGCCTTTGGGCAGATCGGTGAAGTTGCGCGGACCGCCGCGCCCGCCGGTCTTGAACGGCGGTGTGGCTGAGAGGATCGGCAGGCCCTCATGCGCCGTCCCCGCCAGGGCGCGCGCTATCAGCCGCGTCTGAACCGCGTTCAGGGCGGCCACCGACGGATCGGGCCGCGCCAGCGCCAGATAGCTGTGCAGCCGTGTCTGCGATGTACCGATCGGGCGGCGCATATGGCGAAGGGTCATGTCATGTGCTGGGCCGAGGGCCGCCTCCAGCGGCGCATCGGGCGGCGTGGCGGCCACGCCCCGCAACTCGGCATGGCGGGCCCGGCTGTGCCACCGCCCGTTTTTCGCCGTCAGGGTCAGGTCCAGCACGCCCAGATGCCCGCCGCAGGCCCCGGCCATCAGCGCGGGCGTCCCGGCCAGAAGGCCGCGCGCGTGATCCACGCCACCCGGGTCGCTCGCCTCCGTTCCGCAGGGCAAGGGAAAGAGGCCATGGCTATGCCCCGTCATGATCGCGTCCACACCGTCGATGCGGGCCAGTGTCAGGGCGGCATTCTCGGCCATCGCGTCAGGCGCGTCCGGATCGATGCCGCTATGGGCCAGAAGGATGACGATATCCGCGCCCTCCGCGCGCGGCCACAACCATGTCATGCGCTTCGAGCCGGCCGGCCAGATGGATGTGATCCCACATGGTGATTTGAGGCGGTACCAGGCCCAGCACGCCGATCTTCAGCGGACGGCGCGTGCCGTCCTCGCAGGATACCTCACGCTCGAGGATCAGGTGCGGCGCGACGGGCCATGATGCATTCGTGCCGTCACCCGCGCGCGGCGGATCCACATTCGCGCAGGTAAAGGGAAACTGTGCGCGGCGCAGGGTGCCTGCCAGCCAGTCGAGGCCGAAATTGAATTCGTGATTTCCCAGCGCCGCCGCGTCATAGCCCAGTTGGTTCATTGCCGCGATGACGGGACTTGGCCCTGTCCAGCACCCGTTCGGACATGTGGTCAGATCTCCGATCGGGGTGCCCTGCAGCGCGTCGCCATTGTCGAACAGCAGCGTATTGACGGCCTCGGCGCGGGCCGCGCGAATGGCCGTGGCGATCCGCACAAGACCGTAGGGGCGGTCGCCTTCGTCGGCGTAGTAATCATAGGCCATCAGATGCGCGTGCAGATCGGTCGTGCCCAAAAGGCGCAGCTGCGCCACCGTGCCATCCGGCAGCGCGGCGGCGGTTCTGTCGCGCCGGGCCTCGCTGATCGATCCTTCGGTCATACCTTCTCCTTGCGGCATCGCTGCGTCCGGGTGCCCATCCGGCATATTGCAGCCATGAAGCTTCTCAAAGACTTATGATGCAACCTTAAGGAGATTTGTGTTGAATATCGCCCACTGTTGCGCGCATGTCATGCACGGCTTGCGCAGGCGCGGCGATCATGGCACCTCGAATGGGTTGAAATCAGCAAGGGTGACGCGCCGTGAAACTGGCAGAGACCGTGACTTTCGCAGGCAGCACGCTCGACCGCGCGGCGGAGCTGCGCGGCACCGATCTGGATGCAGCGGCGGCGGCTACCGGGGGCGAGACGATCCTGATGTGGCGCGGCAAGCCGCTGGTTGAGGCCGAGACCCTCTCGGCGCTTGTACGCATGCCGCTGGATCACCGAGTACTGGAGGGCGCGCGGCGTATTCTGCTGGGCCGGGACGCGGGCGGACGCCTGATCTTTGCACATGACATATCGCATTGGGCGCCGGAGGACGCGCCCGCCTCGCTCGACACCTTCTCGGACCCCAGCGAGCAGCGCCATCCGGCCCTGCCGCAAACCCAGGCCTTTGCCGAGTTGCGCCGCATCATGGCGTTGCTGAGCCCCGAGGATGCGGCGCAGGCCTCGACCGCGCGCGGGATTTTCGGCTGGCACGACATCCACGGCTTCTGCGCCCGCTGCGGTGCGGCCAGTGACATCGTGCTGGCGGGCTGGCAGCGCATCTGCCCGTCCTGCGGCGCGCATCATTTTCCGCGCACCGATCCGGTGGTGATCATGCTGATCACCATGGGCAATTCCGCGCTGCTCGGACGCTCGCCGGGCTGGCCCGAGGGGATGTATTCGCTGCTCGCAGGCTTTGTCGAGCCGGGCGAGACGCTGGAGGCTGCCGTGCGCCGCGAGGTTCTGGAAGAAACGCAGGTGCGTGTGGGCGCAGTAGACTATCTGGCAAGTCAGCCCTGGCCCTTTCCCGCCTCGCTGATGATGGGGATGCGCGGCACGGCGCTGAGCCGCGAGATCACCATCGATCCGAACGAGATCGAGGATGCCGTCTGGATCACTCGCGAAGATCTGATGGAGGCTTTTGCCGGTCAGCATCCTTTCCTGTCGCCTGCACGCGAAGGCGCAATCGCGCAATTCCTTCTGCGCAACTGGCTTGCGGACACTCTGGATTGAGGCGACAATACCGGCCAAAGATCCGCCGCAGGCCCGTTGGGCTTCGCGCAGCGGGCGACAGCAGACAGGCGGACACTGAGTATGATTTTCACAACCCGCGAGGATATCGAGGCGCCGATTGATTTCGTGTTTGCCCAACTGTCGGATTTCGCCGCGCTCGAGCGGTCGATCCTGCGGCGCGGCGCGGAAGTGCAGCGCAAGGTCGATCGCGCGCCGCCCGCCGCCGGAATGGCGTGGGACGCGGCATTTGACCTCAAGGGTAAGCGGCGGCAGATGGAGGTCACCTTGGTCACCTATGATCCGCCTGGCGCAATGCGGTTTGAAGGCAAGGGAAAGTCGCTGAACTGCGATCTTTCGGTCGAACTGGTCGCCCTGTCGCGCGGACGCACCCGCGTTGCCCTGACAAGCGAACTGACCCCGCTGAACCTGTCGGCGCGCCTGATGCTCCAATCGCTGAAACTGGCGCGCGGCAACCTGACCAAGCGGTTTGAGATGCGGGTCGCGTCCTACGCCAAGGATCTCGAGGACAAGTACAAGCGCCATGCGTGACTGCGCGGATATTGGCACGTAAAAAGGCGCCGGACGGGATCCGGCGCCTTTTTCCACTTCGATGACCTTTTAGCCTCAGGTAGCCTTGCGCTCGGCGCGGTCACCGATATCGCGGGCGGCGGGCAGATCCAGACCCCCGCGCGCCTCGCGGCTGAGTTCGCTGATCTGGTATGCGTCCTCGCGGTCCGCGATGTCGCGGCTGCCGATCTTGTAGCCGTCTGCGCGGTCGCCAATATCACGGGCCTTGGGCAGGTCCAGACCGCCGCGCTCGCTGCGGCTGAGTTCGCTGATCTGATATCCCTCCTTGCGGTCCGCGATGTCGCGGCTGCCGATCTGGTAGCCGTCTGCACGGTCGCCAATATCACGGGCGCTGATCTGGTATCCATCCGTCCGGTCGCCGATGTCGCGCGCGGCAATGGCGGCGGATGACCCGTCGAAGAGAGGGGCGGAGAGGGCGGTGGTTGCGGTGGCGGCAATCAGGGCGAAAAGAGCATAGCGGGTCATATCATCTTCCTTTTGCTGTGTATCGTTTGTCATGACGGCGCGGCGTGGTTCGCTGTGCCATGACGGGGATATGGACCTATCGGTCCATTATGGAAACCCACCTCGCCATCCTGTGATCGCGGGCCTTCGGGCAGACACGCCTGCGTGATCGTGGGGAGGGTCCCGCATGCGGGATTGATGCGTAGTCAGCACGAAAAAGCGCCCGCCGGATGATCCGGCGGGCGCTTGAAAGCACCAAACTTCAAGGAATTGACTAATCGCGGCGCGGATCGCGCGGGTAGACGCCCAGGATATTTATCTGGCTGGTGAAGTAATCCAACTCTTCCAGCGCCAGTGCAACATTCGCGTCTTCGGGGTGCCCCTCGACATCCGCATAGAACTGCGTGGCCGAGAAGGAGCCGCCGACCATGTAGCTTTCCAGCTTGGTCATGTTGACGCCATTCGTGGCAAAACCGCCCATCGCCTTGTAGAGCGCGGCCGGAATGTTGCGCACTTCGAAGACAAAGCTGGTCATCATCCCCGCCTTGCCCCGGCGGGTCAGATCGGGGGTCGCGGACATGACCAGAAAGCGCGTCGTGTTGTTGCCCTCATCCTCGATCCCGGTGGCCAGCACATCGAGGCCATAGATGCTGCCCGCCAGCGGACTGGCCAGCGCGGCGGTGGCTGGATCGTTCAGCTCGGATACCTCACGCGCCGATCCTGCCGTATCGGCGCCGGTGATGCGGGTGATGCCATGCTCGGCCAGAAAGGCGCGGCACTGGCCCAGCAGCATGGGATGGCTCATCGCCTGTTTCACATTGTCCAGCGGCGTACCCGGAACAGCCAGCAGCGCGATTTCCACCCGCACGAACGCCTCGCCAATGATATGCAGCCCGCTGCCCGGCAGCAGATGGTGGATGTCGGCTACGCGCCCGAAGGTCGAATTCTCGACCGGCAGCATCGCCAGATCCGCTGCGCCGCTGCGCACGGCCTCGATCGCATCCTCGAAGGTGCGGCAGGGCAGCGGCGTGGCATCGGGATAGGTCTGGATGCAGGCCTGATGGGAATAGGCGCCCGGCTCGCCCTGAAAGGCTATGGTGTGGCTCATGTTGCTGTGATCCCTTTCATGCACCCCCGCCCCGGCGCGCCGCGGCGGCAGGCAGGCATTTGGTCGCGGAAACTATACCTTGCGCAAGGGGAGGGGAAGCGGATAGATACGCGGCCAACGGATATCAAATGGAAGCGGGCTCATGTTCGATACAATGACATTGACCAAAATTCTGGGCGGCTTCGCGGGCGCCTTTCTGGTGTTCCTGCTGGGCAAGTTCGCGGCCGAGACGCTGTATCATGCCGACGCTGGCGGCCACCACGATGGCGAGGTCGTTCAGGGCTACATGATCGACACCGGCGGTGACGAAGGCGGCGAAGAAGAGGCCGGTGGCCCGACCTTCGAAGAGGTCTTTGCCTCGGCTGATGCGGGCCGCGGCGAGCGTGTGTTCAACCAGTGCCGCGCCTGCCACAAGCTGGAGCAGGGCGAGAATTCGACAGGTCCCTATCTCTATGGTGTGGTCGGGCGCGAAGTTGATACCGCCGAGGGCTATGGCTATTCCGGTGCGCTGGAAGAGGTCGCGGACGTCTGGACCCCCGAGAACCTGAACCACTTCCTCGAAAACCCGCAAGGCTTTGCACCCGGCACGACCATGGGCTTTTCCGGTCTTGGCAAGGTCGAGGATCGCGCGAACCTGATCGCCTATCTGGCGACCATCGGCGGCTGATTGCCGCGCCATGGACACGTGAAGGCCGTCGTCCCTGCCGGGAGGGCGGCCTTTTTCATGACGCAGGCTGAGCGAGGGGGCGCGCATGACGTTAGGTCCGGCCCTCGCGGCGCATCTGACAAAGTTTTTACCCGCTTGAATGTCGCGCCCGCCCTCCTTTAGCGTGCGGCATGTATATACCTATCGCATATGCATCATTCTGGAGGGATGGCATGACATTGGCACAGAGCCCAACGCAGGCGGCCGCAGCGCGCGCCTACACACCGCGCCCCGCCCTTTGGATGCGCGGCGCTCTGGCCGGGCTGGCCATCGCGGCGCTGATGGCGCAGGGCGCGCTGGCCGCCGAGGGTAGCGCCAACGCGGAGGCCAGCGGTGCGCAGGGCGATCAGGAGGTCATCCGCAGCCATGGCTACAGCTATTTTGGGGATCTGAAATATCCTGCCGACTATCCGCATTTCGACTACGTCAATCCCGATGCGCCGAAGGGGGGCGAGATTTCCCTGGCGGTGACCGGATCCTTCAGCTCGATGAACCCTTATTCGCGCAAGGACCGCGCGGGCGCCTATTCCTGGATGGCTTATGAAAGCCTGCTGGGCGACATGCCCGCGACAAGCGAGGGCCTGCCTGCGGATGTCTACGGCGAATCCTACGGCCTTCTGGCCGAGAGCCTGGAATATGACGCGGGCAAGACGTGGGTCATCTTCCACATGCGCCCCGAAGCGCGCTTCTCCGATGGCACGCCGGTGACGGCGCATGATGTCGTCTTTTCGCACAACCTCTTTCTGGAGCAGGGGCTGCAATCCTACGCCGAGGCGGTCAAGCGCCGTGTGACGGGCGCCGAGGCGCTGGACGATCACACGGTGAAATTCACCTTCGCGGAGGGCATCTCGCGCCGGTCGCTTGTGGACCAGGTGGGCAGTGTACCGGTCTTTCCCAAGGCGTGGTACGAGGAAACCGGCGCACGCCTTGACGAGCCGCGCATGGACCCCGCGCCCGGCTCTGGCCCCTATGTGCTGGAAAGCGCCGTGGCCGACCGCAGCATCACCTACCAGCGCAACCCCGATTACTGGGGCCGCGATCTGCCCATCAATGTAGGGCGGCACAATTTCGATACCATCAGCGTGACCTATTTCGCTGATGACGCGGTCGCCTTTCAGGCCTTCACCGCGGGCGAATACACCTTCCGCCAGGAAACCACATCCAAGACATGGGCGACGGGCTATGATTTTCCGGCCGTCCAGGAGGGCTGGGTCAAGCTGGAGGAGATCCCCGACGGTTCGCCCCCGACGCCGGCCGGGTTCGTGTTCAATCTTGGCCGCGAAAAGCTGCAGGATCCGCGCGTGCGTGAGGCGATCGCGCTGGCCTTCAATTTTGAATGGACGAATGAGAGCCTGCAATACGGCCTCTTCGAGCAACGCCACAGCTTTGTTCAGGACACCCCGCTGGAAGCGATGGGCCCACCCGAAGGCGCCGAACTGGAGCTGCTGCAAAGCCTCGGTGATATGGTCCCGCCGGAAGTGCTGAGCGAGCCTGCGGTGCGCGCCCACAGCTCGGACGCCAGCCAGCTGACCGACCGGCGCAACCTGCGCCGCGCGATGAAGCTGCTGGACGAGGCGGGCTGGCCCGTCGACGCCTCCGGCCAGCGCCGCAATGCCGCGGGCGAGCCGCTGACCATCGAGCTGCCGATCTCGTCCGCAGGCTCGGCGACGATTGGCGCCGTTGTACAGAACTTCATCAACAACCTCGACGCGATGGGCATCGATGCGCGCATGGACAAGATCGACTCGTCGCAATACACGCTGCGCAATCGCGACCGCGACTACGACCTCATATTTGACAATTACATGGCCTTCCTGCAGCCCGGCACCGGCCTGATGCAGCGCTTTGGCTCGGCCGAGGCGGCCTTCAGCCTCTTCAACCCCGCCGGCCTCGCCAGCCCGCTGGTGGATGCTATCATCAACGCCGCGCTGGAGACGGACGATCTGGAGATGCAGAATGCCGCGCTGATGGCGCTTGACCGGGTGCTGCGCCACGAGCGTTTCATGATCCCCGTCTGGTACAACGATGCGCATTGGGTCGCCTATTGGGACAAGTTCGCCCATCCCGATCCCATGCCGCCCTACGCGCTGGGCGTGCTGGATTTCTGGTGGGTCGACGCCGAAAAGGCCGCCGCGCTGGACGCCTCGGGCGAGCTTAGGTAGCGCCGCGATGGGGGCCTATATCCTGCGGCGCCTGCTGCTGATCATCCCGACGCTTCTGGGCATCATGGTGATCAACTTTGCCCTCGTGCAATTCGTGCCGGGCGGCCCGGTGGAGCAGGCGATTGCCAACATGCAGGGCAAGGGCGACGTCTTTGACAGCTTTGCCGGCGGCGGCAACGATGCGGGGCAGGATATGGGCGCGCAGGGCGGCGAGAGCCAGTATGTCGGCGCGCGCGGCCTGCCGCCCGAGATGATCGCCGAGCTGGAAAAGCAGTTCGGCCTCGACAAGCCGCCGCTTGAGCGGTTCGGGCTGATGATGTGGAACTACATGCAGTTCGATTTCGGCGAGAGCTATTTTCGCAAGATCAGCGTGACCGATCTGGTGCTGGAGAAGATGCCAGTGTCGATCTCGCTTGGCCTCTGGTCGACGCTGATCGCCTATCTCATCTCGATCCCCTTGGGCGTGGCCAAGGCGGTGCGCGACGGCAGCAGTTTTGACACTTGGACCAGCGGCGTGATCATCGTGGCCTATGCCATCCCCGCGTTTCTCTTTGCCATCATGCTGTTGGTACTGTTCGCGGGTGGCAGTTACTGGAAGATCTTCCCGCTGCGCGGCCTTACCTCGGACGAGTTCGAGACCTATTCGTTGGTGGGCAAGGCGCTGGACTACCTGTGGCACATCGCGCTGCCCGTTCTGGCCAGCACTATCGCCGCCTTCGCGACGCTGACGCTGCTGACCAAGAACAGCTTTCTCGACGAGATCAAGAAGCAATACGTGATCACCGCCCGCGCCAAGGGGTTGTCGGAGAAGAAGGTGCTTTATGGGCATGTCTTCCGCAACGCAATGCTGATCGTGATCGCCGGATTTCCGACGGTCTTTATCGGCATCTTCTTCGGCGGCTCGGTCCTGATCGAGACGATCTTCTCGCTGGACGGGCTGGGGCGGCTGGGTTTCGAGGCCGCTGTGGGCCGCGATTATCCGGTGATGTTCGGCACCTTGTTCCTGTTCGGACTGATCGGGCTGGTGGTGAACATCTTCAGTGATCTGATGTATGTGCTGGTCGATCCGCGCATCGACTTTGAGAAGCGGGAGGGGTGATGGCCAAGGCCGCTGCGACATCTGGCTGGGCTGGGGGGCTTTGCCCCCCGCGTCGAAACTGCGTTTCGCCGCTCCCCCCAGGAAATTTTTTGCAAGAAGAATTTGGGGGTCTGCGCTGAATGGCCCTGTCTCCGCTCAATCAGCGCCGGTGGCGCAATTTCCGGCGTAACCGGCGCGCGTTCTGGTCGCTGATCCTCTTCTGCATCGTTTTCGGGCTGAGCCTCTTTGCCGAGTTCCTAGCCAATGACAAGCCGATCCTGGTGCAGTATCGGGGCGAATATTACACTCCGATCTTCCAGTTTTATCCCGAGACGGAGTTCGGCGGCGATTTCAGGACCGAAGCCGTTTATCGCGACCCCGAGGTGCGCTGTCTGATCGCGTCGGGCGGTCTTGATGCCTGTTTCGACGATCCTGAGGGGATCATTGCGGATGCCGATGATGGAGCGGTCGCGGGCGAAGAGATCCAGCGCGGCTGGGCCATCTGGCCGCCCATTCCCTATAGCTATGACACGCCCGTTGACCGGCCCGGCGCCGCGCCGCTGCCGCCCAATGCGCAGAACCTGCTGGGGACCGATAACACCAAGCGTGACGTGCTGGCGCGGGTGATTTACGGATTCCGCCTGTCGGTGCTCTTCACACTGATCGTCACGACGCTGGCCTCCGTTGTCGGCATCGCTGCGGGGGCGGTGCAGGGCTATTTCGGCGGCTGGCTGGATCTGACTTTTCAACGCTTTATCGAGATATGGGCGGCCACACCGCAGCTTTATGTGATCATCATCCTCTTTGCGATCCTGCCACGGGGGTTCTGGCTGCTGGTGGCGATCACGGTGCTATTTGGCTGGATGGCAT
This sequence comes from Roseovarius roseus, assembly GCF_043355935.2. Taxonomy (NCBI): domain Bacteria; kingdom Pseudomonadati; phylum Pseudomonadota; class Alphaproteobacteria; order Rhodobacterales; family Roseobacteraceae; genus Roseovarius; species Roseovarius roseus. The sequence goes on from NZ_JBHFPE020000002.1 coordinate 381,195, forward strand.
TGGTGGGCGTCGTGCGGGCCGAGTTCCTGCGCGCGCGCAATCTGGAATACGTGCGTGCCGCCAAGGCGCTGGGCGTCAGCAACCGGCGGATCATGTTCCGACACATGCTGCCCAATGCGATGGTCGCGACGCTGACGATGCTGCCCTTCGTGATCACGGGGACGATTTCGTTGCTGGCCGGTCTAGACTTCCTGGGCTTCGGCCTGCCGTCTTCATCGCCGTCTCTGGGCGAGCTGACGCTGCAGGCCAAGCAGAACTTGCAGGCGCCGTGGCTGGCCTTCACGGCGTTTTTCGCCTTCGCGATCATGCTGTCACTACTGGTCTTTATCTTCGAGGGCGTGCGCGACGCGTTCGATCCCAGAAAGACGTTTCAATGAGTCTTTTGACGGTCGAGAATCTGACTATCTCCTTTCGGCAGGATGGGGTGCTGGCCAAGGCTGTCCATGGTGTCAACTTTACCGTGGACCGGGGCGAGACTGTCGCGCTGGTGGGCGAGAGCGGGTCGGGTAAATCGGTGACGGCGCTCAGCACGGTGTCCCTGCTGGGCGAGGCCGCCGTGGTGGGAGGCTCGGTGCGGTATGACGGGCAGGAGCTGATCGGCGCGCCGGCCAAGGTGCTACGGCGCGTACGCGGGAACGACATCAGCTTTATCTTTCAGGAGCCGATGACGTCGCTCAACCCGCTGCACACGTTGGAAAAGCAGCTGGGCGAGTCGCTGGCGCTGCACCAGGGCCTGACCGGGGCGGAGGCGCGGGCGCGTATCATTGAACTGCTGACCGAGGTTGGCATCCGGGACGCCGAGAGCCGTCTGGGCGCCTATCCCCACCAGCTCAGCGGCGGGCAGCGGCAGCGTGTGATGATTGCGATGGCACTCGCGAACAAGCCCGATATCCTGATCGCGGACGAGCCGACGACGGCGCTGGACGTGACCATCCAAGCGCAAATCCTGGAGCTGCTGGCCGAATTGAAGAGCCGCGACATGGGGCTGCTCTTCATCACGCATGACCTTGGCATCGTGCGGCGCATCGCGGACAAGGTCTGCGTGATGAAGGACGGGATAATCGTCGAGGCGGGGCCAACGGCCGAGGTCTTTGGCAACCCGCAGCACGCATATACGCGCAAGCTGCTGGGCGCGCAGCCCTCTGGGCGGCCCGGCCCGGTGGCTGAGGATGCGCCTGTGGTGGCCGAGGCCGAGAATTTGCGGGTGTGGTTCCCGATCCAGAAGGGCTTTCTGAAAAAGACCGTCGGCTATGTGAAGGCGGTGAACGATGCCAGCCTCAGCGTGCGCGCGGGCGAGACGCTGGGCCTTGTCGGGGAATCGGGGTCAGGCAAGACAACGCTGGCTCTGGCGATGATGCGGCTCATTGGCTCGGAAGGGCGCATCACCTTTTGCGGTGAGGATGTGAACGGGTGGAACACGCGGCAGCTGCGCCGCCGCCGCGCCGACATGCAGATCGTCTTTCAGGATCCGTTCGGAAGCCTCAGCCCGCGCATGACCTGCGCCGAGATCATTGCCGAGGGGCTGGGCGTGCACGGCCACCCGGACGGGCCTGCGGGCAAGGTCTCGCAGCGCGATCTGGTAGCCCAGATGCTGGACGAGGTCGAACTGCCGCGTGATGCGATGGACCGGTATCCGCATGAATTCTCGGGCGGGCAGCGCCAGCGTATCGCCATCGCGCGCGCCATGATCCTGCGGCCCAAGCTGCTTGTCCTGGACGAGCCGACCAGCGCGTTGGACATGACCGTGCAGGTGCAGATCGTGGACCTCCTGCGCCGGCTACAGCAGAAATACGGGCTGGCCTATCTCTTCATTTCCCACGACCTCGCCGTGGTGCGCGCGATGAGCCACAAGATCATGGTGATGAAGCAGGGCGACGTGATCGAGGCGGGCAGCGCCGAGGATCTTTTTGAGCGGCCCCAGACGCCCTATGCCCAAGCGCTGCTGCGCGCGGCGCTCGACACGCCGGGATAAGGCCACGCCCCAAGGCAGGGCGGGGCGATGGATCAATCCCGGCGGCGCGCGGTCAGATGCGCCTCGATCTCGGCCTCGCGTCGCGAATCGAAACGGGAGCGGCGGCCCTGATGGCCTTTCGCCTCGGGCTGGCGGGCGGCTGTCATGAAAGTTTTGGCGAAGATACTCAGCATGGGGTCTTCCTCTCACACTCTGTTGATGTTCTATACAGATGCGCCCAAACGTGGCAGCATGCGAGTCTGAAAGAATTCTTATATGTAAGGTGAGCTAACGTATGGACTGGCGCACGCTTCCGCCTCTGAATGCGTTGAGGGCCTTTGCGGCGCTCGCGCAGACCGGCTCGGCCAGGGGCGCCGGCGCCGCGCTGAACGTCAGTCACGCGGCCATCAGTCAGCAGGTCAAGGCGCTTGAGGCGCATATGGGCCTCGCGCTCGTGCGGCGCGAGGGGCGGGGCCTTGCCCTGACGGCGGAGGGTCAGCACTTGGCCGAGGCGCTGGACGAAGGCTTTGGCCAGATCGCGCAGCGGGTGGCGATGCTGACCGGGGCCGATGCCGAGCGGCCTTTGCAGATCTCGACCACGCCCCAATTTGCCGCAACCTGGCTGATGCCGCGCCTGCGGGATTTTCAGGCGCGCCACCCCGGCGTCGATCTGATGGTGCACCCGTCGCCGCAGCGCGCCGATCCGGCGCCGGGTGGTGTCGATCTGGCCATTCGCTTTGGTCTGGGACGCTGGGACGGGCTGGAGGCCGAACTGCTTGTCCCGACCGATATCGTTGTGACGGCGGCGCCCGCGCTGGTCGGGGATCGCGAATTTTCCTCACGCGATGAGCTGCTGGACTATCCGTGGCTGATGGAGCTGGATCAAAGCCCGGCGTCGGACTGGATGTTCCGCGCGGGGCTGGACCAGATGCGCGGCACGTCGGTGACGCAGGTGCCCGGCAATCTCATGTTGGACGGCGCGCGTGCGGGGCATGGCATCGCGGTGATGACCGCGTCATCGGTGGAGGCGGATGTCGCCGCCGGTCGGCTGCGCATCCTTTTCCGCGATTGCGGCGAGACGGGGTATTTCACCGTGACACGGCCCGGCGTCTTGCGCCCGCAGGCCAAGGCTTTTCTGCGCTGGTTGCGATCGCAGCGGCCAAATGCCCCTACGCCATGAAAAAAGGCGCGGGGCCGATGCCCATCCGCGCCTTTGTCCGGTCCCGTAGCGAGGCGTTCAGCCCGGCTCGATCATGAAGCAGGTGAACTGCCGCGATTGCAGGCGGCGGCAGGCCAGATCGGCTGTCTCGCGCGTGAGGCCCATGAAATTCGCGTCATACCCGTTGGGGCGTGTGACCACCTTGCGCAGCGAGCCATCGAGCGTGCTCATCTCGCTGAGCGCGGTTTGCAGCAGGATCTTTCGCGCGGCATACTGGCTGGGATAGCGGCCCACGTTGATGCCCCAGTTGCGCCCGCCCGAGGTGGAGATGCGCGTGACGACCTCCTGCACCGGGTCCTCGGTCTGCGTCTGGAGGCTGGCCAGCGTCAGGCCCTCGGGGCGGCGGACGGGGCGGGCCGTGTCCGGCTCGGCCTGGGCCACCGCGACGGCGACAGCGGCCGTGCCGGGGGTTGTGGCCGCGGCGGGCTGCTCGGCGCCCGGCAGGGACGCGGCGGCAACATCGGCCTCTTGCGCGGCGGCCAGCGCCTTTTCGATATCGTCCTGCGCGGCGATCATGACCGGCTCGGCAGGCAGCGGGCGGGCCTTGGGCCGCAAGCTTGTCTTGACGGCGGCGGCTGCGGACAGGCGCACCGTCTTGCCCGCGACACCGTGCTCTTCGTTGTCACCCACAGTGACGATGCGTGTGCCGCCGGGGCCCTCGTAGCGGGGCTTGGCCGGGCGATTGACGGCGACCTGAGTGGGCGATTTCTGGAATCCGATATCCAGAAGCTCGGCCACCCGTGCATTGCGGGTTGCGGTCGAACGTCCGCCAAAGACGGTGGCGATCACACGCTCGCTGCCGTGCTGGGCACTGGCGACAAGGTTGAAGCCGGCGGCGCGGGTATAACCCGTCTTGATCCCGTCGGCACCTTTGTAGTCGCGCAGCAGCTTGCGGTTGGTGTGATAGACCTTGCGGATGCCGGCATCGGCGGTGATGCGTGAGAAAAGGTTGTAGTATTCGGGATAGTCGTAGAAGAGGTGCCGCCCCATGACCGTCATGTCGCGCGCGGTCGAAAGGTGCCCCTCTTCGGTCAGGCCGTGGGCGTTCTTGAACGTGCTGCGCGTCATTCCCAGCGCCTGGGCGGTGCGGTTCATCCGGCGGGCAAAGGCCGCTTCGCTGCCCTCGATCGCCTCGCCGATGGCGGTGGCCGCGTCATTGGCCGATTTCACGGCGGCGGCGCGGATCAGGTAGCGCAGCTTGATCTTCTGGCCCGATTTCAGGCCCAGCTTGCTGGGAGGCTCGTTCGCGGCGTTGCGGGTAATGACGACATCGTCATCCAGCCCGATCTCGCCATGCTCTATCGCCTCGAAGGCGATATAAAGCGTCAGCATCTTGGTCAGCGACGCCGGATGGAGCCGCGCATCGGCGTTCTCCGCGTGCAGGACCTTGCCCGACCTCGCATCGACGACCATCGCCGCATAAGGTGCCGCCGCCGCACTGAGCGGCAGAATGATCAACATCCAGAGCGTTGCGAACGCCCACAGACCCAGCCGAATCGGCCGCCTGTTCCGAGTTTTCATGGAACCACTCTTTTCACTGCCTCACGCCGCCGATTTTTTCGACTGACTTAATTATGAAACTGAAGGTATCACATGATTTGTTCTGAATAAAGGCTTAGATTCAATGGAATTTATGACAAGCGGCAGCGCGCCGAAGCCATATCTTGGGGTGCGGAATAGCCTATCCACTAAACCGGCGATTGTGGCGGAAATGTGGCTGACTGGGCGGGCGCTCAGCGGGACTCGGCCATCGCCGCGACGGGGGCATGACGGTGGCAGGTGACGAGGTGGTCATTCACCAGCCCGCACGCCTCCATGACAGCGTAGACGATGGTCGGACCGCAGAATTTGAAACCCCGGCGCTTCAACTCTTTCGATATCTCGGCGGAGAGCGCGGTATGGATGGGCACCTCGCCTTGGGTTGTCCAGCGGTTCTGCAGCGGGCTGCCGTCCACATATTTCCATAAAAACGTATCGAACCCTTCAGCATCCTCGATCCGGCGCCAGGCGCGGGCATTGCTGATGGTCGCCTCGATCTTGCCCCGGTGGCGGATGATGCCGGGGTCGGCCAGCAGGCGTTCTACCTCTTGCTCGCCCCATTCGGCGATGATGTCCGGATCGAAACCGGCAAAGGCGGCGCGAAAATTGTCGCGCTTTTTCAATATGGTGATCCAGGACAGCCCGGCCTGGAACCCGTCGAGGATCAACTTCTCCCACAGCGCGCGGCTGTTCCATTCGGGCACGCCCCACTCGGTGTCGTGATAGGCGATGTAGATCTCTTCGGGTCCCGCCCAGGCGCATCTGCCGCACATATGAACAATCCTCGGTATCTGGTCAGGCGTGTCTTAAGCCTTCTTTAGGGCATGAGGCGCAATTTGGGCAGACGTAAATCGGAGCGAGATATGGCGGATAATCGCAAGGGAAAATGGGCGGATGTGCCTCAGGGCCACCAGGACCCGCTATCATACGCAATTTCCGCGCGGGACAGGTCGACCATCCAGATGGTCGACGATGCCGTGCGGCATAAACAGGTCATGCTGGCCTTCCAGCCCGTCGTGCCCGCAGGCCAATGCGAGCGTGTGGCCTTCTACGAGGGGCTGGTGCGGGTGCTGGACGCGACCGGGCGGATCATCCCGGCGCGCGAATTCATCGGCGCGATCGAGGCGACGGAAACGGGGCGCATCATTGACTGCCTCGCGCTGGAAAAGGGACTGCGGACCCTTGCGATGCACAGCTCGCTGCGCCTGTCGATCAACATGTCCGCCCGCTCGATCGGGTATTCGCGCTGGATGCGTACGCTGCACAAGGGGCTGGACGCCGACCCGACGGTGGGCGAGCGTCTGATCCTCGAGATCACCGAGAGCTCTGCCATGCTCATCCCCGAGCTTGTCACGGGCTTCATGGACGAGCTGGCACGGCGCGGTGTGAGCTTTGCACTTGATGATTTCGGCGCCGGGTACACCTCGTTCCGCTACCTCAAGGATTTCTATTTCGACATCCTCAAGATCGACGGACAGTTCATCCGTGGGATTGCGCAGGACGCGGACAACCAGGTGCTGACCACCGCGCTGGCCACGATTGGGCGGCAATTCGACATGGTCACCGTCGCCGAAAGCGTCGAGCGGCAGGATGATGCGGCCTATCTGACGGCCATCGGGATCGACTGCCTTCAGGGCTATTTCTTTGGTGCGCCTTCGGTCAAACCCGTCTGGCTGGAAGCAGAGGCGCGCCGAGGCGCGGCCTGATCGCGCCGGTTGCCGCAGTGCGGCGCATGAGGTATGCAAACCATCAGGGGCTGCCCGATCTCGGTGCGCCCGCCCTGATCCTGGTGGAGGAATTCCTATGACAAACGTCGTTATCGCATCTGCCGCGCGCACAGCCGTCGGTTCATTCGGAGGGGTGTTTGCAAATACACCCGCGCATGACCTTGGCAAAGCCGTGCTGGAGGCCGTCGTCGCCCGTGCGGGCATCGACAAGGATGAAGTGTCCGAGACGATCCTCGGCCAGGTCCTGACCGCCGCACAGGGGCAGAACCCGGCGCGCCAGGCGCATATCAATGCTGGCCTGCCCAAGGAATCGGCGGCGTGGAGCATCAACCAGGTCTGCGGCTCGGGCCTGCGGGCCGTGGCGCTGGGCGCGCAACACATCATGCTGGGCGACGCGTCGATCATCTGCGCAGGCGGCCAGGAGAACATGACGCTCAGCCCCCATGCCGCAAATCTGCGCGCCGGTCAGAAGATGGGCGATCTGTCGATGATCGACACGATGATCCGCGATGGCCTGTGGGACGCGTTCAACGGCTATCACATGGGCCAGACCGCCGAAAACGTGGCCGAGCAGTGGCAGATCACCCGCGAGACGCAGGATGAATTCGCCCTCGCCAGCCAGAACAAGGCCGAGGCGGCGCAGACCAGCGGTAAGTTCGACGACGAGATCGTCCCCTTCACCGTCAAGTCGCGCAAGGGCGAGACGATCGTCGACAAGGACGAATATATCCGCCACGGCGCTGTCATCGAAGCGATGCAAAAGATGCGCCCCGCCTTCACCAAGGACGGTACCGTCACTGCGGCCAATGCTTCGGGCATCAATGACGGCGCGGCGGCAACCCTGCTGATGAGCGCCGAGAATGCCGAAAAGCGCGGCATCGAGCCTCTGGCGCGCATCGCCAGCTATGCAACGGCAGGTCTGGACCCGTCGATCATGGGTGTCGGCCCGATCCATGCCAGCCGCAAGGCGCTGGAAAAGGCGGGCTGGAGCGTTGATGACCTGGACCTCGTCGAGGCGAACGAGGCGTTCGCAGCGCAGGCCTGCGCGGTCAACAAGGAGATGGGCTGGGATCCGGCCATCGTAAACGTCAATGGCGGCGCCATCGCCATCGGCCACCCCATCGGCGCGTCGGGCTGCCGCGTTCTGAACACGCTCCTCTTCGAAATGAAGCGTCGCGGCGCAAAAAAAGGTCTCGCAACCCTTTGCATTGGCGGCGGCATGGGCGTTGCCTTGTGCGTTGAGCGGGATTGATCCACGGCCAAACGCGGCGCTGACGAAACGGAGAAGGGCACCCCATCGGGTGCCCTTTTTTACGCCCGGCGCTTGCGTAACCGCGGCGAGTGTCTAAGCTGGTCAAAAGACACGGAAAACGTGTTGGAAACTATGTTGCGCGTAAAATTAAATTTGAGTAACAAAGTTTCGAATTGAAATGCGGCGGCGCTGCCCGCGAAAAAGGAGGATCAAACAGATGGCACGAACAGCACTGGTGACGGGGGGCACGCGCGGGATTGGTGCGGCCATCTCCAAGCAACTCAAGGCGGATGGCTGCAACGTTGCGGCGACCTATGCGGGCAATGACGAGGCGGCCAAGGCCTTTACCGATGAAACCGGCATCGCGACCTACAAGTGGAACGTGGCCGATTACGAGGAAAGCGCCGCGGGCATCGCCAAGGTCGAGGCCGACTTGGGCCCCATCGACATCGTGGTCGCCAATGCCGGCATCACCAAGGATGCGCCGTTTCACAAAATGACGCCCGACCAGTGGAAACAGGTGATCGACACCAACCTGACCGGGGTCTTCAACACGGTCCATCCCGTCTGGCCCGGCATGCGCGAGCGCAAGTTTGGCCGCGTCATCGTCATCAGCTCGATCAACGGGCAGAAGGGGCAATTCGCGCAGGTCAATTACGCGGCGACCAAGGCCGGCGATTTGGGGATCATCAAGAGCCTCGCCCAAGAGGGCGCGCGCGCGGGCATCACGGCCAACGCAGTCTGCCCCGGCTACATCGCGACCGAGATGGTTATGGCCGTTCCCGAAAAGGTGCGCGAGTCGATCATCGCACAGATCCCCGCAGGCCGCTTGGGCGAGCCTGAGGAAATCGCGCGCTGCGTGTCGTTTCTGGCGGCTGACGGTTCGGGCTTCATCAATGGCTCGACCATTTCTGCCAATGGTGGTCAGTTTTTCGTCTGACCCAAGGCATGATGCCTGCAAAAAGGGCCGGTGCAACCTGCACCGGCCCTTCGCATATCGGGTGGCCCCTGAGGGCAATATCGCGGGGCTAGACGCCCGTGAGGCGCGCGATCTCTTCCTTGAGACGCAGCTTTTGCTTTTTCATTTCAGACACATCCAGATTACTGACACCCGGCGCGCGTTGCGCCTGATCTACCTTGGTCGAGAGGTCCTGATGTTTCTTCTTCAGTTCTTCGATATGCGAACCCAGACTCATGAAAGCGCTCCTCTGTGATTGTGTACGTAATGTAACATGAGGATTGCAGCACATATTTTAAAGTCTGTCACGCCGCAGGCGCAGCATTCTGGCAAATTTTCGCGGATAATTTGCGTTAAATGTCGCAAGCGCCTGATACGCGGGCGATCTCAGGCGCCGTCCTGCACCTCGAGGCCGTTATCACGCAGGGCGCGGGCGGCGTCGTCCCAGTCGTCGGGATGAACCATCAGGCGACGCGGAAAAATGCCGATGCCCCCCTCGAGAACGCTCATATTTACGTCCATTTCAAAGCAGTCTATACCCTCGCCCTGTAGCAGGGCCTGGGCAAAGGCGATGGTGGACATATCGGTTGTGCGCATCAATTGCTTCATGGGGCTGATCTAGGCACGTGGGCCGCCTTTGTCGAGAGATGTATGATAAGTGGAGCAGGTTTGGACCAGATAGCGAGCAAACCGCATGATCGGCTGGCAGCCCGGTTCGAAGCCAAGCTGGACGCCGTCGGTGCACTGATCCGTGCGCGCATGGCCTCGCGCCACGCACCCCGCATCCCCGAGGTGACGGCCCATCTGGTCGGCGCCGGGGGAAAACGCCTGCGTCCGATGCTGACGCTGGCGGCTGCCGATATCTGCGGCTATCGCGGCACCGATGACGAGAAGCTGGCCGCGACGGTGGAATTCATCCACACCGCCACGTTGCTGCATGACGATGTCGTCGATGAAAGCAGTCAACGCCGGGGTAGGGCGACGGCCAATCTGCTATGGGACAATAAATCCAGCATCCTCGTGGGCGATTACCTGTTCTCGCGGTCCTTCCAGTTGATGGTCGAGACAGGCAGCCTGCGCGTGCTGGACATTCTGGCCAATGCCTCGGCCACAATCGCCGAAGGCGAAGTGCTGCAACTGACCGCCGCGCGGGACCTGGCCACCACCGAGGAGATTTACGTGCAGGTCGTGCGCGGCAAGACGGCGGCGCTGTTTTCGGCGGCAACTGAGGTGGGCGGCGTCATCGCAGGAGCGCCGGATGATCATACGCAGGCACTTTTTGATTATGGTGACGCGCTGGGCATCGCCTTTCAGATCGCCGACGATCTTTTGGATTTTCAAGGGGATGTGGCGGCCACAGGCAAGAATGTCGGGGATGATTTCCGCGAGCGTAAGCTGACCCTGCCGATCATCAAGGCCGTCGCCAAGGCCGATGAAACCGAGCGCGCTTTCTGGCGGCGCACGATCGAAAAGGGCGATCAGCAGGAGGGCGATCTGGAGCATGCAATTGCGCTGATGGGGGCGCATGGCGCGCTGGACGCGGCGCGCGCCGATGCGTTGTCATGGGGACGCAGGGCCACGGACGCACTGACCGTTCTGCCGGATCATCCGGTGCGCGACATGCTGTCGGATCTCGCCGATTACGTCGTCTCGCGCATCAACTGAAATCGCGACGCGCTGAAACGCAGCCGGCTATTGCCCCGCGTTGAGCCGCGTGGCAGCCACCCACCAGGCACTATGGGTTTCCTGCAGGCGACCTGCGGCTGAGGCGGCGGTTTCCGCATCGGCATAGAGGCCAAAACAGGTCGCACCCGAGCCGGTCATCCGTGTCAGCAGACATCCAGGCGTGACTTCCAGCGCGCGAAAGATCTGTTCGATCACGGGCTCGGCGGCGATGGCGGCATCCTGCAGGTCATTGCGCTGCTCGGAGAGCCAAGTGATGAGGTCGGCGGCGTCGCAGCCGCGCGGCAGATCCTCGGGCATCGGGGGATTGTCCCGCTTGCCGAGATGACGAAACACATCTGCGGTCACAACGGGCACGTTGGGATTGACCAGCACCGCATGCAGTTCCGGCAGATCCGGGGCCGCCTCGACGCGGTCGCCGATTCCGCGCATCCGAGCAGCGCCGTTCAGGGCGGCGCAGCAGACCAGCGCATCGGCCCCAAGGCCCTGAACATCCTTTGGAATATCCTTTCCCGCCATCTGTGACAGCGCGCGCAGTGTTGCCGCGGCATCGGTCGAGCCGCCGCCGATGCCGGCGGCAATAGGCAGGTGCTTGTCCAGATTGATTTCGGCGGTGACGTCCATCAGTCTGGCCGCGCGGATCACGAGGTTATCTTCGCCCACGGGTGTGCGATCCGCCATCGGCCCAGTCAGGGTCAGACTGGTTTGCGCAGCGGGGCGCACGGTGATGCGGTCGCCGACATCGGCAAACATGACCAGCGAATCCAACAGGTGATAACCATCGGCGCGCTGCCCGGTGACATGCAGCGTCAGGTTGACCTTGGCAGGGGCAAAGACTTCGGTGGTGTCACCGGTCGATTGGGTCTGCTCATCCTTCATTATCACTCACTTTCAGGGGCTTTGCGCCTTCTTCTTCTAACACGGCATCCAGACCGACTTCCAGCTTGCGGCGGATACGGTCTGGGTCGACGTCGGGCGACGGCTGTTCGGGATCAATCAGCGACAGGGCGCGCCGCCATTGGAAACGGGCCTCGGTCGTGCGACCAACGGCCCACATTGCATCGCCAAGGTGATCGTTGACTACGGGGTCGACGGCATAAAGCTCGGCCGCGCGCTCCAGCGTGACGACCGCTTCCTGATAGCGCCCAAGGCGGAACTGGGCCCAGCCAAGGCTGTCGACAATGGCGCCACTGTTTGGCTCGGCCTCGACGGCGCGCTCGATCATCGCCAGCGCCTCGTCCAGTTTCTGGCGCTGTTCCACCAGCGAATAACCAAGGTAATTCAACACCATGGGCTCGTCCGGGCTTAGTTCCAGCGCGCGGCGGAAATCGGCCTCGGCCTCGGGCCAGATCCCTTGCCGTTCGTAGCTTATCGCACGCGAATAATAGACGAACCATGGCACATCGCCCTCGCGCGCCTCGTAAAGATCGAGCGCGGCGTCGTAGGCGGTGACGGCCTTGGCGAAATCTTCATTCTGGCGGTAGAGATCCCCGGCCGAGGCGTGCACCAGCCCGACATCGGGATGCGTTTGGCGCAGCTGGGCCACAACCTCGATCGCGGCGTCCAGATCGCCCGCGCTGCGCAGCGCCTCGGCGCGTCCCAGTTCGGCGGTATAGAAGGCCGGCGCTTCCTTTGGCACGCGCGCATAGGCTTCGGTCGCCAGCTCGTAGCGGCCCAGTTGTTCCAGCAGCTCGCCGGTCATAATCTGCGCATCGACATCTGTCTCGTCGAGATATTCGGCCATGCGGCTGTAGAGCAGGACGTAATCCGCGCTGGTATCCTGCAAAAGGGCCATGCCCAGCGACAGGAACACCTCGCCGATGCCCTGCACGGGCGTTTCGATACGGCCCAGGTCCAGAGGTTCGCCCGCCTCAAGCCGGGCGCGCAGATCGACGATCTGCGGATCGGGGTTCGTGCCGAACGTGTCGTCCAGAACCTTGATCGCGTCCTCATAGCGCTCAAGCTGGCTGAGCACTTCGGCCCAAGCGATCACGCTGCGGCGCGTCGTTTGCATGGGGCCATCGGTTTCGCCGGCATAGATCTGGTCGGCGCTCTCGAAATCGCCGACCGAGGCCAGCGCCAGCGCCTTGTGATAGATGGCAAGGCCGCGCAGGCCTGGCTCGGCGGCGATGGTGTCGAATTTTCCCAGCGCGGCGCTCATATCGCCTTGGCCCAGCGTGGCCCATGCGCCGATCAGGCCATCGGCCAGCGGGCCAACGCCCTCTTCCGCCTCGATGCGCGCAAGGACGGCGTCGTAATCGCCGCGCATCACCTCATCGCCCAAAAGGACCATCTGCGCCACTTGGCTGCGGATATCCGCCTCTTCCATGCGCTGGGAAATGGGTAGGGCGCGCGCCACGTCGCCGGTGGCAAGAAGGGCACCGACGGCACTTTCCATCAACAGGGGGTTGTCGGCGTCCGTCCTCAGCGCCTCAAGCGCGTATTTCGCCGCCGCGGCATAGTCGCTGTCATAGCGCGCCTGGCGGGTGGCAAGGTAGGGCCCTGCCGCCTCCTGCGCCAGCACCGGGGCAGGTGCGGCAAGGTAGGTGGGGGCCGCGAGGGCCAGAATGGTCAGGAATCGGAATGTCACGCGCGCTGGCCCCTGGTTGGAATTCTTGAATCTCATGGGCCGCAACGTAATGCGGTGCCGGCCCAAGGGCAATGCGGGCCGGCGCTATCCGCGCCCGCCCGCCTATGACTTTCCCGTGTGCGCCAGGGCGCGCGCCCTTACATGTTGGGGTAATTCGGCCCGTCGCCCCCTTGCGGCGTGGTCCAATTGATATTCTGCGCGGGGTCCTTGATGTCGCAGGTCTTGCAATGCACGCAATTCTGGAAGTTGATCTGGAAGCGCGGCGGCTTGCCATCCTCCTCAACGAATTCATAGACGCCCGCCGGGCAATAGCGGGCCGAGGGGCCGGCATATTTCGGAAGGTTCACGTCCACCGGGATGCTGGGATCCTTCAGCTTCAGATGGGCCGGCTGGTTTTCCTCGTGATTGGTCATTGAAAAGCTGACATTGGTCAGCCGGTCAAAGCTGAGCTTGCCATCGGGCTTGGGGTAGTCCAGCTTCTTGTGCTTTTCGGCAGGCTCGGTCGCCTCGGCGTCAGTCTTGCCGTGTTTCAGCGTGCCCAATAGCGAGAAGCCGAAGCTGTTGGTCCACATGTCCATGCCGCCCAGCATCAGCGAGGTCGTGAGGCCGTATTTGGACCAGAGCGGCTTGACGTTGCGCACTTTTTTCAGGTCGGCGCCGATGTCGCCGCCGCGCACTTCGGCCTCGTAATCGGGCAGCTCGTCACCGCTACGGCCCGCCTTGATCGCGGCATGGGCCGCCTCGGCGGCGGCCATGCCCGACAGCATCGCGTTATGGTTGCCCTTGATGCGCGGCACGTTGACCATCCCGACCGAACAGCCCAGCATCGCCACACCCGGCGCGACCATCTTGGGCATCGACTGATACCCGCCCTCGCTGATGGCGCGGGCGCCATAGGCGACGCGCTTGCCGCCTTTCAAAAGCTCGGCCACCATCGGGTGATGCTTGAACTGCTGGAACTCCATATAGGGGTAGAGATAGGGGTTCTTGTAATTCAGGTGGACGACAAAGCCGACATAAACCTGATTGTTCTCAAGGTGATAGATGAAGGAGCCGCCGCCCGCTTTCTTGCCCAGCGGCCAGCCCATCGTATGCGTGACGCTGCCCTCACGGTGCTTATCGGGGTCGATCTCCCAGATTTCCTTCATGCCAAGGCCGTATTTCTGCGGCTCGTGGCCCGCGGCCAGATCGAACTTGGCGATCAGCTGTTTCGACAGCGATCCGCGCACGCCCTCGCCGAGGAAGACGTATTTGCCGTGCAGCTCCATCCCCGGCTCGTAATTGGGGCCTTCGGTGCCATCGGGATTGCGCCCGAATTCGCCCGCGACCACGCCCTTGACGCTGCCATCGGTCCCATAGACCAATTCCGAGCAGGCCATGCCGGGGAAAATCTCGACGCCCAGCGCCTCCGCCTGTTCGGCCATCCAGCGGCAGACATTGCCCATCGAGACGATGTAATTGCCGTGATTGTTCATCAGCCCCGGCATGGGGAAGTTGGGAATGCGCACCTGTCCACCTTCGCCCAGCAGGTAGAAATTGTCATCCTTGACCGGCACGTTCAGCGGCGCGCCCTTTTCCTTCCAATCGGGGATCAGGCGGTTCAGGCCAATCGGGTCCAGCACGGCACCCGACAGGATATGCGCGCCCACTTCGCTGCCTTTTTCCAGCACGACGACCTCGAGGTCCGCATCGAGCTGTTTGAGCCGGATCGCAGCACTCAGGCCTGCGGGGCCGGCACCGACGATCACGACATCGTATTCCATTGTCTCGCGTGCCTGATCGGCCATCCGAATATCCTCATCTGGGCGCCCCGCGGGGCAATTCATGTGCGCACTTGCCTAGCGCGCGCCGAAGGTCCACGTCAATTCAAACACGACGGTTCAGGGGGTGCAAAACGGCATTTCGCCGCTGGTGCGGCGCGATTGCGCGCGCGGGGCGGATGGCCTATTGCAAAGCCGCACGCGCTTGGGTCATCCTTGCGTGATGATGAAGGCAAGGAGCGGCAGAGGCGGCAGGGGCCGCGATGCCGATTGGGGGACGACAATGGAAAAACTACCGATGACACGCGGCGGCTATGACGCGCTGAGCACCGAGCTGAAGCAGCTGAAATCGGTGGAGCGTCCGGCGATCATTCGTGCCATCGCCGAGGCGCGCGAGCATGGCGACCTGTCGGAGAATGCCGAATATCATTCCGCGCGCGAAAAGCAGAGCTTTATCGAGGGCCGCATCAAGGAGCTGGAGGGCGCGCTGGGCCTTTCGGAGGTCATCGATCCCAAGAAACTGTCGGGCGCCATCAAGTTCGGCGCGACCGTCACGCTGGTTGACGAGGATACCGACGAGGAAAAGACCTGGCAGATCGTGGGCGAGCATGAGGCCAATATCGAAAAGGGCCTTCTGAACATCAAATCACCCATCGCCCGTGCCCTGATCGGCAAGGAAGAGGGCGACAGCGTGGAGGTGCGCACCCCCGGCGGCGAGCGTGCCTACGAAGTGCTGAAGATCCAGTATATCTGAAAAGGCGCAGGTGATGCCCTCCTCACAATCAGACAAACGCAAGGCGGCGGCCCCGGCGTCCGAGACGCCGAACTTGTCGGGCCCTGAAAAGGCGGCATTGGTGCTGTCGGTCCTGTGGCTCCTGCTGTCGGTTGTCGTCTTTGCGGTGTTCGGGCTGGGCGGCACGGATGGCGCTCTTGGCTTTCTGGTGATCGCATTGGTCATCTTTTTGCCCGTCGCGATGATCTGGGTGGCGGCGACCGCCGCGCGCACGGCCCGCATCATGCGCGAAGAGAGTGCGCGGCTCCATGCCGCGATCGATGCCATCCGCCAGGCCTATATCAGCCAGAGCAAGGCCCTGTCCGAGCCTGCGGGCAACACCACCACCGTTGCGCGCAAGCTGGACGAGATTGCGGCGGCGCAGCGCAAGACCGAGACGGCGCTGGCCACGTTTTCCTCCATCCGCCCGCTGCCTTCCGTGCATCCCACGCGGCGCCCGGCCCCGGCCCCCGCCGCGCCCCCGCCCGCCGATGATGCGCAGGTCTCCTTGCCGCTGGGGACGCTGGCCGAGGACATGCGCCCGCCACTGGAGCGCAGTGATTTCATCCGGGCGCTGAATTTTCCCGAGACGGCGGAGGACAAGGAAGGCTTTGCCGCCTTGCGCCGCGCGCTGAAGGACCGGCCCACTGCGCAGCTGATCCAGGCGGCGCAGGATATCCTGACTCTGCTGAGCGAGGACGGGATCTACATGGACGATTTGCGCCCGGATATGGCCCGCCCCGAGACATGGCGCAATTTTGCAGGCGGCACGCGAGGGCGTGCGATTGCCGCACTGGGCGGGATTCGCGACCGGTCATCCTTGGCGCTTGCGGCGGCGCGGATGAAGAACGATCCAATCTTTCGCGACGCCGCCCATCATTTTTTGCGCCGGTTCGACCAGATGTTCAGCAGCTTTGCAGATGATGCCAGCGACAGCGACATCTCGGACCTGTCCGATACGCGCACGGCGCGGGCTTTCATGCTGCTGGGGCGGGTTGCGGGCACCTTCGACTGAAGGGACCGCGCGCCCAGTGCCGGACCTGAGTATTTCTGGAACAGTGAAAGGGCCTAGGCGTCCTGTGCCGCCATGCGCGAGGTGCGGCGGGTGATCGCGATGCGGCGCAGGAAGGCGGCGACAAAGACCGCCGAGAGGATCAGCACGATGGTTGCCGCCGGTGAGGAGTCAAGGAAGAAGCTGGCATATGTGCCACCGATCATCGACGCGGTGCAGACCAGCACCGAAGTCCAGAGCATCGCGCCAAAGCTGCGCACCAACAGGAAGGCGATCGCGCCGGGCGTCACCAACAGCGCCACGGCAAGGATCAGCCCGACCGAGCTGAGCGTGGCCACGATGCAGAGCGATAGTGCCGTCAGCAGTCCATAATGCAAGAGCCCGGTGTGCAACCCCGAGGCCTGTGCCTGCGCCGGATCGAACGCATGCAGCAGAAGGTCGCGCCATTTCAGGGCTAGAAGGCCCGTGATGGCCAGCGCGATCAGACCCGAGGTCCAAAGGTCCTTCGGCCCGACGCCCAGCATGTTGCCGAAAAGGATATGATCGAGGTGCTCGTTCGTGGTGATCGACGTGTACATCACGATCCCCAGGCCGAACATGCCGCTGAAGACCACGCCCATCACCGTGTCTTCCTTGACCCGACTGTTATGCGACAGATACCCGGTGGTCAGCGCGCAGACCATTCCGGCGGCAAAGGCCCCCGCGATCAGCGGCAGGCCCAGCGTCCAGGCCAGCACGATCCCCGGCAGGGTCGCGTGGCTGACCGCGTCGCCCATCAGCGCCCAGCCCTTGAGCACCAGAAAGCAGGACAGCATCGCCGTCGGCGGCGCGACCAGCAGCGCGATCCAGAAGGCGTTCTGCATGAAAGGGAACTGGAAGGGCAGCAGGATTGTGTCGATCATGGCTGCGTGCCCTCGGCGGCGGGCGTGTCCAACGCGCTGGCCGCCTTGCGCCGCGCCGCCAGCATCCCGTGCTTGGGCGCGAAATAGAAGGCGATCAGGAAGATCACAGTTTGCAGCACCACGATGATGCCGCCCGTCGCGCCGTCCAGGAAATAGCTGGCATAGGCCCCGACAAAACTGGTGAGCGTGCCGATCAACACCGAGACGACGATCAGGCGCGGAAAGCGGTCGCAGAGCAGATAGGCCGTCGCGCCCGGCGTCACGACCAGCGCGATCACCAGAAACGCGCCCACCGTGATCATCGCCGCGACGACGGCGGCCGACAGAAGGACAAAGAACATCGCCTTCAGCAGATCGGGCCTGAGCCCGATGGTGCGCGCGTGGTTCTCATCGAAAAAGACGACCATGAGGTCTTTCCACTTGGCCAGGAGGACGGCGAGCGCGACAAAGCCGATGATAGCCAGTTGCAGCGTATCCTCGGGGGTGATGGCCAGGATATTGCCCATGATGATGGTCTGGATGCTGACCGACATGGGCGAGAGCGACACCATGAAGAGGCCGATTCCGAAGAACGAGGTAAAGATGATGCCGATGATCACGTCGATCTTGAGGCCCGAGCGCCCCGAGAGAAAGAGCATTGAGCCTGCCGCCAATCCGCCCGCGATAAAGGCCCCCAGAGCGAAGGGCAGGCCCAGCATATAGGCGCCGGCGACGCCCGGAACGACCGAATGGCTGAGCGCGTCGCCGATGAGGGACCAGCCCTTGAGCATGAGGTAGCACGACAGGAACGCGCAGACGCCGCCCGTCAGCGCCGAGACCCACATCGCATTGAACATGTAGCTATACGTGAAGGGGGCGAGCAGGGTTTCGATCATTCGCCGCGATCCGCCTTCGGAGTCTTGGCCTTTTTGCGGCGCTCGCCGTAATGCACGAAGGGGCGTTCGTCATCGGTGATGATGCGCAGTTCGCGCGGGTCATCATCGTCGTGCAATTCATCCCCGCCGAGGGTGAAGTGGCGCAGCGCGCCGCCGAACGCATCCTCGAGGTTGTCGCGGGTGAATACCTCGTCGGTCGGTCCAAAGGCCAGAACAGTGCCCTTGACCAGCACGGTCCTGTCGCAGAATTCCGGCACCGAGCCGAGATTGTGGGTGGAGACCAGCATCACCCGGCCCTCATCGCGCAGCTCGCGCAGGAGGGCGATGATCTGCTCCTCCGTCTTGACGTCGACGCCGGTGAATGGCTCGTCCAGCAGGATGACCTGACCGTCCTGCGCAAGGCTGCGCGCAAGAAATACACGCTTGCGCTGGCCGCCCGAAAGCTCGCCGATCTGGCGGTGGCGAAAGTCGCTCATCCCGACGCGGGCAAGAGCTTGATCGACGGCGGCGCGGTCGGCGGCGCGGGGGCGGCGCAGAAACCCCATATGCCCATAGCGGCCCATCATCACCACGTCCTCGACGAGGACCGGAAAGGCCCAGTCGACCTCTTCGGATTGCGGCACATAGGCCACCAGATTGGCGGCCAGCGCCTCTTTCACCGATTGACCCAGCAGGCGGATCTGACCGCTCGCGGCGGGCACGAAGCCCATGATTGCCTTGAACAGCGTGGATTTGCCCGCGCCGTTGACGCCAACGAGCGCCGTGATGGTCCCGCGCGGGATCTGGAACGTGGCGCCGCGCAGGGCGGTATGGCCATTGCGATAGGTCACGGTCACGTTTTCAGCCGTGATGCCGTCCATCAGCTGATCCGCCTTTGGGTCGGAGGGGGTGGGCTGTAACTCTTCCGGCGTCATGACTATGCTGGCCTTACATGTTTCGGGCGCGTGGTGTTGAACCTAAGGATCATTCGCCCTGCGGCGAGAGGGCCGTGGCAATGGTTTCGGCATCGACGCGCAGGAGGTCCAGATAGCTGGGCACGGGGCCGTTTGGCCCGCTGAGACTGTCGACATAGAGCACGCCGCCGAAGGCCGCGCCGGTTTCGCGGGCGATCTGGCGGGCGGGGTCGGTATTGACCGTGCTTTCGCAGAAGACGGCGGGGATATCATTTTCGCGCACGCCGTCGATGACGCGGCGCACCTGTTGCGGTGTGCCCACCTGATCGGCGTTCATCGGCCAGAGGTAAAGCTCCTTCATCCCGAAATCGCGCGCGAGATAGCTGAACGCCCCCTCGCAACTGACCAGCCAGCGGTCCTCTTCGGAGATCTGCGCGATACGCTCGCGCAGGGGCGCGACGGCCTCCGTGATCTGCTGTTTATAGGCTTCGGCATTGGCGGCATAGATGTCACCGTTATCCGGATCATGTTGGGTAAATGCGGCGGCGATATTGTCGATATAGACCATCGCGTTATCCAGCCCCATCCAGGCATGCGGGTTCGACTTGCCCTCATACGCGCCGGAGGAAATCGGGATCGCATCGATCCCGTCGGTCAGCGTGGCCGAGGGGATGTCACCCAGATTGGCGAGGAACTGCTCGAACCAAAGCTCGAGGTTGAGGCCGTTATAGAGGATCAGATCGGCGTCCGAAGCGCGCACGATATCCTGCGGGGTGGGCTGATAGCCGTGGATTTCGGCGCCGGGCTTGGTGATTGAGACGACTTCGGCCGCATCCCCGGCGACGTTTTGGGCGATGTCCTGCAGGATGGTGAAGGTGGTGACGACCTTCATGGGACCCTCCGCGGCGGCCGGCAGTCCGGGCGCGGCCAACGCTGTGGCAAGGGTCAGGGCGGTAGCGGTGCGGCGGATCATTCGGGCCTCAATCTGGTTAAGCTTGAGGCAATGTAAATGCGAAGCACTCGCAAGATGCAAGTAAAATGATAATGGCTCGCAAAAAGGTGCTTTGAGACTCTAGCTTTGGACGGTGCCTTGCATCGTGATCGCATTGTCCGAAAGGCGGCGCACGCGTAGGGAGAGGGTTGCGCCCTCCTTCGTTGCCTCGACGCGCAGGGGCTGGCCGCAGATCAGCGGTGCGGTTCCGCGATAGTCGAAGCGTGTGGCAGCGTGGCCCATCAGGTTGGCGGCAAGGTTCTGCATCCAGATTGCTTGAAGCGGTCCATGCACGACAAGGCCGTTATAGCCCTCGACATCGCGCGCGTAGGGCGCGTCATAATGGATGCGATGGCCGTTGAAGGTGAGGGCCGAATAGCGAAAGAGCAGCGTCGGGGTGGTGATAGCGTCCCAGCCCTCTGCATCCGGCCATGGCTCGGCCTGCGGCAGGTCGGGCGCGGGGGCGCCGGGGCCGGGGTCTTCGCGGTAGACGATATCCTGCCGCTCGTCGATGCAGGTCTCGCCCTCGACCTGGTAGAGATGGCGCACGGTGACGAAGCCCAGCTGACCGCTGCGCCCGGTCTTGAAGGTCACGTCCTCGATGGTCGAGATGCGCGTGACCTCATCGCCCTCGTTGAGCGGCGCGTGGCGCGTGATCTGCCCGCCCGCCCACATGCGGCGGGGCAGGGGCAGATCGGGCAGGAATATCCCGGTGCGCGGATGTCCGTCGCGGCCCAGCAGGTCCGGCGCACAGATATCTGGCGCGAGGCAGAACTCAAGCCCCGGCGGCACGTCCAGCGGGGCCAGCGTGCCATCCAGCGTCGCGCGAAACTCGGCCATGAGACGGGGCGCCACGGGGTCCGTGCGTGTGATGCTGCGCCCGATCCACTCCGAGAAATCGCTCATGCCTCGGCCTCCATGAGATCACCCAGAGCATGGGCATCCATATCGCCAAGCGAGGTCAGCGCATCGCAGAGCGCGCCGCCGGGCGCGCCCAGCAGCGCGGTCGCCTTGTCCCGCAGGCTGCGCGACAGGGTCTCCAGCGGGATCGGCGCGGCAAGGTCATGGGCAAAGCTCTGCGTGCTGCCATTGGCCAGCGTCATCTCGCCCGCGGCCTGCATATCGGTGAGTGCGCTGTCGCTGGTCACCGTCACGGCCTTGGCAAACTCGGCCAGCGCGGGATCGGCGGCCAGCGCGTCGGTATAGGCCCGGTCGCTGCCCGTCGCGTCGCCGCGCAGGACCATGCCGGCCAGCCAGGCATAGCTGAACTTCACCTCAAGGCCGGTGCGCGGCACCTTGATGTCGCAGACACTCAGCCAGCGGGGGTTGGTGCGCAGAGTGATGGCGCGGACATCCTCTAGCCTCCGGCCCTTCAGCGCCTCGATCATCGCATGGGTACCATGGCAGCAGGCGTGCAGCTTGTATTTCATGTCATCCAGCAGCCATGCGCCGGTTGGTGCGCTGATCTCGCCGGGTGCATCGCTATGGGTGGCCAAGTAGCCGTTTGGCCCGAACAGCCCGTCATCGGTCGCGGTCATGCCAGCCTTGGCCAACTGCGCGCATTCCACCCCCGCGGAGGCTGCAACGCCCGCATTATAGGGCTTGCCCATGGTGCCGAACTGGCAGCGCAGGCCGGTCGCGCGCGTGGCGCACAGCCCTATGGCGGCGCGCATCTGGGCGCGGCTGAGGCCCAGAAGGCGCCCGGCGGCGATGGTCGCGCCAAAGGCGCCCGCTGTCGCCGTCTGGTGGAATCCACGCTCGTAATGCGCGCGGCCAAGCGCGAGGCCGACGCGGATCGCCGCCTCGCCGCCCACGGCAAAGGCGGTGCAGATCGCCTCGGCGTGCGCGTTCGTCATCTCGCCGACGGCAACGGCGGCGGGGTAGATACCGACCGACAGGTGCCCGACATGGGCGAAATGCGTGTCGTCATAATCGAGCGCGTGGGAAGTGGTGCCATTGACCAGCGCCGCCATGCGCGCAGGCGCACGGCCCCCACCGAAAAGTGCCGCCTGAGGCGCGCCGCCCTCGCCCTCGGCCAGCTCGCGCAGGATGCCGGCCACCGGCTCGGGCACACCCGCGCGGCCGCACATCATCCAGTCCATCAGCGACAGGCGCGCGATGCCCATGCTTGCCGCGGGGATGTCCCCCTCCGGCAAAGCGGCCAGATCGAGAAGGGGGTCCAGCCCGCTCATGCGCCGTAGGATTTCGGCAGGCCCAGCACACGCTCGGCGATGAAGCAGAGGATGAGATTGGTCGAGATGGGCGCCACCTGATAGAGGCGCGCCTCGCGGAACTTGCGCTCGACATCGTATTCCTCGGCAAAGCCGAAGCCGCCATGGGTCTGCAGGCACGCCTCGGCGGCCTCCCAACTGGCATCGGCGGCCAGCATCTTGGCGGTGTTCGCCTCGACGCCGGGGTTCTCACCCGCGTCATACATCGCGGCGGCGCGGTAGACGATGGCCTCCGCGGCGATCATATGCGCATGGGCGCGGGCCAGCGGGAATTGCACCCCCTGATTGGCGCCGATTGGCTTGCCGAAAACGACCCGCTCGCGCGCATAGTCCGAGCCCGTTTTGAGGAACCACTTGGCATCCCCGATGCATTCGGCGGCAATCAGGATGCGCTCGGAATTCATGCCCGAGAGGATATAGCGAAAGCCCTTGCCCTCTTCGCCGACCAAGGACGAGGCGGGAATGCGCGCATTCTCGAAAAAGATCTCGGTCGTTGCGTGATTGATCATTGTGCGGATGGGCCGGATCTCGATGCCGTTGCCGCGCAGCTCGCGCAGGTCGATTAGAAAGACGGACAGGCCGTCGGTCTTGTTCTCGACCTCGTCGCGCGGGGTGGTGCGGGCCAAGAGGACCATCAGGTCGGAATGCTCGGCGCGCGAGATCCAGATCTTCTGTCCGTTGACGATATAGTCGTCGCCATCCCGCTTGGCGGTGGTTTTAAGGCCTAGCGTGTCGGTGCCGCTGGTCGGCTCGGTCACGCCGAAGGCTTGCAGCCGGATCGAGCCATCGGCAATACCGGGTAGATACATCTGTTTCTGGGCATCGCTGCCATGGCGCAGGACGGTGCCCATCGTATACATCTGCGCGTGGCAGGCCGCCGCATTTCCGCCGCTGCGGTGGATTTCCTCCAAAATCACCGCGCCCGCCGTCAGGCTGAGGCCGAGGCCGCCATATTCCTCGGGGATCATCGCGCCCAGATACCCCTCGCGCATGAGGGCCTGCACGAAATCCTTCGGGTAGGCGCGGCGCGTATCCAGGTCGCGCCAATAGCTGCCGGGATATTGCGCGCAGACCGATGCCACGCCTTCGCGGATGTCCTGATACTCCGCCGTCGGATGAAAGGATGTCATGGGCTACCTCGCAAAATGCCTTGGCCCATATGTGCAGCAATGCGCCGGAAACGGCCAATAGGGCGAAGGTCTGGGGGCTATTGGGGCGCCCTATGCCTCCAGCTCGCCCTCCCAGATGCCGCGCTGCACAAGGTCGCGCGCGACGTCCAGCGTGACCTGCGCGATGGCATGGCAGGCGCGACTGCTTTTGCGGGCGGGGTTGGTGGCAAGGTAGACGGGGCGCACCATGTCGGGCTCGCAGATCGGGGCCTTGACCAGATCGCCGCGCGCGACGAAATCATGCGCGGCGGCGGGGGCAAAGATTGCGTAGCCCGATCCGCGCGCCACCAGCTCCTTGATCTGGGTCATCGCGTCCATCTCGATCGTGACGTTCAGCTGCACACCGCGCGGCTGGGCGTACCCCTCGATCGTGCGGCGCAGGCCGTGGGACGGGCTGGGCAGGATCAGTTCCAGCTTTTGCAGATCGCGCAGGCGCACGGGGGTGCCGGGGGGCGTGTCGAGCGGCCAGGCATCGGGCGCAGAGAAGAAGAAGAGCCGCTCGTTCAGGACATGGATGGTGCGGAAATGATCGGCCTTGGCGAGGTCGTAGATGAATCCGATATCGACCGTGCCATCGTCGATCCATGTCTTGATATAGCCGCTCATCGCCTCGATGGCCTGCAGGCGCAGATCGGGGAATTCGACGCGCACCGTTTCGGCCAGCGGGACCGCCATAACCATCGAAACCGAAGGCGGCATGCCAAAACCCACCTTGCCGCGCAGCGCGCCGCCCGCCTCGCGCATTTCATCTAGGCAATCCTCGAACGCGGCGCAGACATTGCGCGCGTGTTTCAGGAAAAGCGTGCCGTCATCGGTCAGCACCGTGCCGCGCGGGCTACGTTCGACCAGGCGCACGCCCAACTCTTCCTCCATGCGAACCACGTTCTGCGACAGCGACGGCTGCGCCACGCCCAGCGTGCTGGCCGCGACGGACAGCGAGGGGGACTCGGCGATGGCGATGAAATAGCGAAGCTGGCGGATATCCATAGGCAGGCCCTTTTAGCGCGGAGGTTAAGCTAAAGGGGCCGCCTATGGGATTGTCAAGATTGCCGCCTAGTCGAAATCGACGATCTGGCGGATGGCGCTGCCATCGTTCAGCCGGTCCATCGCCAGGTTGATCTCGTCGAGGCGGACCCGGTGGCTCAACATCTTTTCCACCGGCAGCTTGCCCTGCTCGTAGAGCGAGAACATGCGCGGCAGATCGCGCTGCGGCACGCAGGAGCCGATATAGCTGCCCTTGAGGGTCCGCTCCTCGGCCACCAGTTTCAGCGCGGGCAGGGCCATGCGCTGATCGGGGTGGGGTAGGCCCGCCGTCACGGTCAGGCCGCCGCGGCGGGTGATTTCATAGGCCGTCTCCAGCGCCTTGACTGATCCGGCGAGTTCAATGGCGCAGTCGACGCCGCCACCCGTGAGGTCGCGCACCGCCTGAATGGTGTCGCCATCTGCCTTGATGCAGTCGGTCGCGCCCATGCCGCGCGCCGCCTCCATCTTGGACTCGAACGGGTCGATGGCGATGACGCGCCCCGCGCCCGCCGCCGCCGCGCCGAGAACCGCTGAAAGGCCGACACCGCCAAGGCCGATCACCGCCACCGTCTGGCCCGGAAGGATGCGCGCCGTGTTGAACACGGCCCCCGCCCCGGTCAGCATCGCGCAGGAAAACAAGGCGGATATGTGCGCGGGCAGCTCATGCTCGACCTTGACGAGCGAGCGGCGGTCCATCACCGCATGGGTGGCAAAGGCCGAGACGCCCACATGGTGATTGATCGGCTGGCCATCCATCGTGAGGCGCCGCGCGCCGGTCATCAGCTCGCCCACGCCGTGATGCTTGGCCGCCCGCTCGCAAAGGGCCGGGCGCCCTTCGGCGCAGGGGGTGCATTGACGGCAGCCGGGGGCAAAGATGCAGACCACATGATCGCCCGGCTTCAGGTCATCGACGCCCTCGCCGACCTCCTCGACATAGCCCGACGCCTCGTGCCCCAGCGCCATCGGCAGGGGGCGGGGCCGTGTGCCGTTGATCACCGACAGGTCCGAGTGGCAGACGCCCGCTGCGCCCATGCGGATCAGCACCTCGCCCCGGCCCGGCGGCGCCAGATCGACCTCGCGCACCTCCAGCGGCGCTTCCTTGGCGAAATTCTCGGTGATTCCGTCGCGCATCAGCACGGCTGCGGTGATTTTCATGGTGACCTCTCCCATTTTCGTGGCCTGCGGCGTGGCGGCTACGGCCCAGACTACTCATGCCCTTTGCCAGAGTAATGCAAAAGGCCCGCAAGCTCCAAAAGGCATAGGTTCACGCTATGGCTGGGGAAGGCACAAACTATTAGTGCCGCTGGGAGGATCACGCGTATGCTGATTGCCATCGCACCTTTGGGAGGAGGATTGATGATGTTTACCGCACGCAATGCTGCCATTGCGGCTTTTGCCGCCTTCATCGGCACCGGCGCAGTCGCGCAGGACGCGGCGAAGCCCGACTGGACCAAATCGCCCTGGGGCGCCGAGGATGAGATCGGCGCCGCCAACACGATGACGCCCGAGCGGGTCAAATCCGCGGCGGGCCTCGTGACCGAGGGGAAGGTCTACAGCCTTGGCATGATCGTGGGCAGCGACACGCCCGCCTTTCCGCCGCGCAGCCTGTCGGTGACGGTCCTTCAGCCCAACCAAGTCTCGACCAGCGGCCTGGGCGACAATGCGTTTACCTATAATGACGACATCTTCATGGGCTGGCTGGGCATCGGCCCGCAGATCGACGGCCTTGGCCATGCCGGGGTCGATCACATGTATTACAACGGCCATACCGACGATGAATTCGCCGGGGCCGCGGGCCTCAGCAAGCTGGGCCTCGAAAAGCTGCCGGGCCTTGTGGGCCGCGGTGTGATGCTGGACATGGCCAAGCATTTCGGCGTCGATATGGTCGAAGAGGGCACGCCCTATACCGAAGAAGACATCAAGGCCGCCGCCGAGGCGCAGGGCGTCACCATCGGCGAGGGTGATGTCGTGCTCTTCAACTCCAACTGGATGAACCTGCTGGACGGCGAGGCGCCCGATCCCGAGCGCTTTGGCGCGAAAGAGCCGGGGGTTGGCGTCAGCGGGGGCGAATATCTGGCATCGCTGGGCGTGATGGCCGTGGGGGCGGATACCTGGGGCATGGAGGTTGTGCCCGCCGAGGAGGAGGGGCAGGCGTTCCGCGTGCACCAGATCCTGCAGCCCGAGCATGGCATCTACATTCTGGAAAACATGGATACGCGCGAGCTGGCAGCCGACGGTGTGCATGAATTCCTGTTCGTTCTGGGGCAGGCGCGCATCAAGGGCGCTGTTCAGATGATCATCAATCCGATCGCGATCCGCTGATCAACCGTTCGGGTCGCCGCCACCCGTGCGGCGCCCGAAATTCATAAAAAAGGGGAGAGAAAACCAATGAAGAAACTGCTTATGGCCACTGCGGCCTGCGCCTTGATGCCGCTGGCGGCGCTTGCGCAGGACAAGCCCGAGAAGCTGCAAGTCGGCGTCACAACTTTTCTGACCGGCCCCGCGTCGGTCTTTGGCGTGCCTGCCCGCGACGCGGCCGAGATCATGGCCGAGGATATCAACGCCAATGGCGGCATACAGGGCGTTCCGCTGGAGCTGACCTTCGTCGACGAGGGCGCGGGCACCGAGACGCTGACCACCGAGTATCGCCGCCTTGTCGAAAATGGCGCCGATGCGATGCTGTCAGCAATCTCTTCCGGCAACTGCAAGACGATTGCGCCACTGGCCGAGGACCTCAAGGTCATCAACATCATGTGGGATTGCGGCACCCAGAAGATTTTCGAGGAAGCCGATTACAACTACGTCTTCCGCAGCCAGGCCCATGCCGGCACAGAAATGCTGGCGACAGTTGCGTATCTGCTGAAAACCAATCCCGATTTCGAAACCATCGCCGTGGTCAATCAGGACTATGCCTGGGGCCGGGACAGCTGGGACATCTTCAGCGCCGCGCTCACGGCGCTTAAGCCCGGTGTCGAAGTGGTGGGCGAGTTCTTCCCCAAGTTCGGCTCGCCCGACTTCTCGACCGAGATTTCGCGCCTGCAAGCCCTGCAGCCTGACGTGATCCTCAGCACCTCCTGGGGCGGCGATCTGGACACCTTCGTTCAGCAGGCGTCGCAGCGCGGCCTGACCAACACTTCGATGTTCGTTCTGCCGCTGGCCGAAAGCTCGCTCGAGCGTCTGGGCTCGGCCTTGCCTGCGGGCCATATCGTGGGCGCCCGTGGCGATCACTACTGGAACCACCCCGAGCGGCGCGATGACGAGGACTTCAAATCGTTCATGGCGAAGTTCGAGGAAAAGACCGGCGCCAAGGCGATCTACCCTGTCTTCCACATGAGCCAGGGCCTTGCCGCGCTTGAGGCGGCCTATGACAAGGCGGCCGAGGCCAATGGCGGCAACTGGCCCAGCGAAGATCAGGTGATCGAGGCGATGGCCGGGCTGGAATTCCAGGGTCTGGGCCGTCCCGTCACACTGCGTGAGGATCATCAGGGTATCGAGGCACAGCTCCTGGGCATGTCTGTTCAGGGCGGCGAGCTTCCCTTCGCCACGCTGGAGAACATCATGATCTTCGACGGCTCCGAACTGACGACGCCCGTGGGCGAGGAATCGGTTTCCTGGGTCGGCACGCTGGATCAGGCGTGGCTGGATGGTTTGACCGTAGACTCCTACGAGAACTGATAGCGCGACATCAAAAGCCGGGGCCTTCGCCAGTCGGAGGCCCCGTTCGCACCCCCGCCGCCCGGACTCCGCGCCCGGATGATGCGGCGCCACACCGCCGCCCTCCTTCGCCGCCAGATTACACAGTGGACCCTCATGAACCTGACCCTGTTCCTGCTCGCCTTGTTCGACGGTATCGCCTATGCGGCGCTCGTCTTTATCGTCGCCGTCGGCCTGACGCTGATCTTCGGGGTGATGCGCATCCTCAATGTCGCGCATGGCTCGCTTTATGCGATGGGCGCCTACCTCACGGCGTCGCTGACGACATTCGTCCTTTCAGCCGGTTTGCCGCCGATCTTCGCCTTTCCATGCATGCTGGTCTCGGCCATCCTGATCGGCGTGGTCCTTGGCGGCCCGCTGGAATGGCTGCTCTTGCGGCGCATCTATCACAAGCCCGAGGTGCTTCAGCTGCTGGTCACCTTCGCGATCTTCATGATCCTCGAGGACGTGCAGCGCCTGATCTGGGGCACCCAACCTATCTTTCAGTCCTCGGCGCTTCAGCTCTTGGGGAACGTGCGCGCCTTCTCGGTCAATTACACCGTCTATCAGCTGATCCTGCTGCCGATGGTGGCGATCGGCCTCTTGTTCGGGCTGCGGTTTTTCCTGCGGCACACCATCGCGGGCAAGTTGATCCTGGCCACGACCGAGGACCGCGAGGCCGCGCAGGCCATCGGCATCGACGCCGACAAGGTGTTTCTTCTGACCTTCATCGTGGGTGCGGGCCTTGCGGGCCTTGGCGGCGCGCTGGCCTCGCCCACCACGTCGATCCTGCCGGGCATCGGGGCCGACATGATCGTGCTCAGCTTTGCCGTTGTCGCCACCGCTGGCCTTGGCCAGATCGAGGGCGCCGCGCTGACCGCGCTGCTCATCGGCCTCGGGCGGTCCTTCGCCGTCTATGTCTGGCCCGAAACGCAGGTTCTGGTTCCCTATCTCATCATGGTCGCCGTGCTGCTGGTCCGCCCCGAAGGGCTCTTTGGCAGCCCGTCGGCGCGCAAGATCTGAGAGGGGCGAGGCCATGTCGATCCGTTTCATCATCCCCGCTATTCTGCTGATCCTGCTGGCTTCGGTGCCTTTCGCCGCGCCCACGCTGCAGGTGCTGCTGACGCTGGCATTGGCCAAGGGGATCGCCGTCATGGGCATCACCGTCCTTTTGCGCAGCGGTCAGGTGTCCTTCGGTCACGCGCTCTACTTCGCCATCGCGGCCTATGGCGGCGCGTTCGCGCTGATGCTGATGCCGGGCGCCGATCTGGTGGTCGTGCTGGTGCTGGGGATGCTTGCCGCGGTCCTGTCGGGCCTTATTGTCGGCCTCTTCGTCGCGCGCTACCGGTTCATCTTCTTCGCGATGTTGAACCTCGCCTTTTCGATGATCTTCTGGTCGATCCTTGAAAAGTTCTACCACTATACCGGCGGCGCCGACGGGATGCGCCTGCCGCGCCCCACCGTCCTCTGGATGGATCTCGAACGCGGCAATTACGAACTGGTCATGTTCTATCTGGCGCTGGCGATGGCGTTGGGCCTTGGCTGGTTCGCGATGCGCTGGCTCGACTCGCCGCTGGGACAGCTGTTCCGGACGATCAAGACGAACGAGACGCGCCTGCAGTACCTGGGCATGTCGCCGCAGCGCGTGATGCTGAACGGCTATGTGCTGTCGGCCCTGCTCTGCGGCACCGGGGGCATCCTCATGGGTCTGGTGCAGGGGGTTGTGACGCCGGAATACGCCTACTGGATCCGCTCGGGTGAGATGGTGTTCATCGCGGTCCTTGGCGGCGCCGGCTCGGTGCCTGGCGCGCTTGTGGGCGCGGCGATCTACGAGATCGTGCGCACCTACGCCTCGGCCTTTGCGGGCGATGTGTGGCAGATGGTGCTGGGCACTTTCCTACTGATTATCATCCTTTTCGCGCCGGGTGGCATTGCCGGGATCTATAACAGCCTGATGGACCGCATCGCCGGCAAGAAGGAGGAGGGCGAATGAGTCATCTGCTGGAAACCAAGGGGCTCGAAATCCGCTTTGGCGGCGTTGTGGCCGCCGATGATATCTCGATCCAGATCGACGCGGGCAAGAACCTTGCCATCATCGGCCCCAATGGGGCGGGCAAGACGACCTTCCTCAACATCTGCACCGGCTGGCTTAAACCGGCCAAGGGCAAGGTCTATTTCGAGGGCCGCGACGTCACCCCGCTCAGCCCGCGCGAGATTACGCGGCGCGGCGTCGCCCGCGCCTTTCAGATCCCGCAGCTTTTCACCGAGCATACCGCGCTGGAAAACCTGCTGATTGCCGCTGGCGCGCGGGACCGGCTGATCAATCCGATCCGCGCGCTGAAGGACCGACGGCAACGGTCCGAGATGATGCACCTGCTGGACATGATCAACTGCACCGATGTCGCCCATCGGCAGGTGGACGAGCTGTCCGAAGGCCAGCGCAAGCTGATCGACATTGCCGTCGCGCTGGCGCTGAAGCCCAAGTTGCTGCTCATGGACGAGCCGACATCGGGCGTTGCCAGCTCGGAGAAATTCGGCGTGATGGAAATTCTGGTCAAGGCACTGGCCGAGGCCGAGGTCACCGCCGTCTTCGTCGAGCATGACATGGGCATCGTCGAGAAATACGCCGACGAGGTGGCCGTCTGGAACATGGGCAAGATCGAAATGCGCGGCACGCCCGAAGAGGTGCTGGCGCATCCCGACGTGATCCGTGACGTGATCGGGGAGATCGCCTGATGCTGAGCTTTCACAATGCCAACGCCTCGATCGGAAATATCCCCATTCTGCGCGGTCTGGAATTCACTATTCCAGCATCTGGCACTGTCGCGCTGATCGGGCGCAACGGTGCGGGCAAGACGACGCTCCTGCGCTCGGTCATGGGCTTTACCAATGTCACCGGCGAGATCCGTTTTGATGGTCAGGATATCTCCGAGATGACTCCGGCCAAACGCCCCGCCCTCGGGATTGGCTACGCGCCCGAGGATCGGCGCCTCTTTTCCGCCTTCACGGTCGAGGAGAACATCCTGCTGCCCGCGCAGGTCGCCAAGCTGGACGCCGAGACCACGCAAAAACGATTGGACCGCGTTTACCACATCCTGCCCGAGCTGCGCGAGATGGCGGGCCGTCCTGCCGGGAACGTGTCGGGCGGGCAGGGCAAGATGGTGGCGCTGGGCCGCGCGCTGATGCTGGGCACCAAGCTGATCATGCTGGACGAGCCATTTCAGGGCCTCGCCCCCGCGCTGGCCAAACGCTATGCCGACGCGCTGCGCGATCTGCGTGATAGCGACAGGAACGTGACGCTGATCATCACTGAATCGAACCCCTCGCTTTTGCGCGGCTTCGCCAGCCAGACCTTCGTGATCGAGCGCGGCGCCGTCGCCGAAGGCTCATTGGACGACAAGAAGGAAGAGGCCTGATGCCCAAAGATACAATCCTGCCAAAACCGCTGAACCTCATCGGTGGCAAATGGATGCCCGCCGCGTCGGGTGATGAAATGGACGTGCGCTCGCCGCTGGACGGCGAGGTGTTCACCACCATCGCCGCGTCCCAGCCCGAGGATGTGGACGCCGCCGTGCGCGCCGCCCGCGCCGCATTCGACACCGGCGCATGGGGCCAACTGACCGCTGCCGAGCGCGGACGCCTGATGCAGAAGATGAGCCTTGCCATTCTGGACGAGGCCGAAGAGCTGGCCCAGCTGGAGAGCCGCGACAATGGCAAGCCGCTAAAACAGGCCCGCGCCGACATGGCCGCCTGCGCGCGATATTTCGAGTTCTACGGCGGCGCCGCCGACAAGGTCCACGGCGAGGTCATACCCTTCATGGCGGGTTATAACGTGCAGGTCGTGCGCGAGCCCTACGGCGTCATCGCCTGCATCATCCCGTGGAATTACCCGTCGCAAATGTTCGGCCGGTCGCTGGCGCCCGCGCTGGCGATGGGCAACGCAACGGTGCTGAAGCCCGCCGAGGATGCCTGCCTGACCTGCCTGCGCCTTGCCGAGATCGCGGGCGAGGTCGGCTTTCCGGACGGGGCGATCAACGTGGTGACTGGCCGCGGTGATGTCGCGGGAAAGGCGCTGAGCGAGCATCCCGGCGTCGATTTCATCGCCTTCACCGGATCGCCCGAGGTGGGCCAGATGATCCAGATCGCGGCGGCGAAGAACTACATTGCCTGCACGTTGGAACTGGGCGGAAAATCTCCGCAGATCGTGTTCGAGGACGCCGATATCGAGGCGGCGCTGCCCTTCTTGGTGGGTGGGATCATCGCCAATGCGGGGCAGACCTGCTCGGCCGGGTCGCGCATCCTCATTCAGGAAAGCGTCTACGACAAGGTCGTCGCGGGGCTGAAAGAGCGGTTCGAGGGCATTGAGGCATCGGACCTTGCCGAGGAGGCCGTCCTTGGCCCGGTTATTTCCGCGCGCCAGAAAAAGCGGGTGGAGGCCTATATTGACGGCGCAGATGCGCCGCTGATCGCACGCGGCACGGTGCGCAAAGGTGCCCCCGAGGGCGGCTATTTCGTGGCGCCTGCGCTTTTCGGGCCAGTCGATCCGCAGTCGAAGATTGGACAGGAAGAGGTCTTTGGCCCCGTCCTGTGCGTCATGACCTTCAAGGACGAGGCGGACGCGATCCGCATCGCCAATGATACTGAATACGGCCTCATGGCCTCGATCTGGACCCGCGATGGCGGGCGCCAGCAGCGCGTGGCGAAAAAGCTGCGCGGGGGGCAGGTTTATATCAACGGCTTCGGCGCGGGGGGCGGGATCGAGCTGCCTTTCGGCGGGGTGCGCAAGTCCGGCCATGGCCGCGAGAAGGGTTTTGCCGCGCTTCTGGAGTTTTCCCACATCAAGACGATCATCAACAAGCACGATTGAGGATAATGCCATGAGACTAAGAGGAAAAACGGCACTGGTCACAGGTGCGGCATCGGGCTTCGGCAAGGGGATCGCCGAACTTTTCGTGGCAGAAGGCGCCAAGGTCGCCATTGTCGATCTGAACAAAGAGGGCGCCGAAGACGTGGCGGCAAGCCTCGGCGATGCCGCCATCGCCATCGGCTGTGACGTGGCGGACGGCGCGCAAGTCGCGGATGCGGTGAAGCAGACCGCCGACGTATTCGGCGGCCTCGATATTGTCGTCAACAACGCGGGCTGGACCAACAAGAACAGCCCCCTGATGGAGACGGACGAGGCGACATTCCGCAAGATCTACGACGTCAACGTGCTGTCGATCTTTCACATGACCAAGGCCTGTGTGCCGATGTGGCGCGAGCAGGGTGGCGGCGTGATGATCAATATCGGCTCGGTCGCGGGTATCCGGCCGCGCCCCGGTCTGACCTGGTACAACTCGTCCAAGGGCGCGGTGAACCTGATGACGAAATCACTGGCAGTCGAGCTGGCGCCGGACAAGATCCGTGTCAACTGCGTGGCCCCCGTTATGGGCGCGACCGGCCTTCTGGAGCAGTTCATGGGCATGCCCGACACGCCCGAAAACCGCAAGAAGTTCATCGCGACCGTGCCGATGGGGCGCCTGTCAGAGGCGCGCGACATCGCCAATGCGACGCTTTATCTGGCGTCGGGCGATGCCGATTTCATTACGGGTGTCGTGCTGGAGGTCGATGGCGGGCGGACCATCTAGATCATTGCCAAAGTGTTGAAGTCAGGCCCGTGCCCATTGGCGCGGGCCTGTTTCGTGGATGGAGTTCCCGCGCGTATCCACCGCGACGGTCACCGGCATGTCCTCGACTGTGAATTCGCGGATCGCCTCCATGCCCAGATCATCATAGGCCACCACGCGCGCCGCCTTGATCGCTTGGCTCACAAGATAGGCCGCGCCGCCGACGGCGATCATGTAGACCGCGCCATGGCGGCGGATCGCCTCGATCGCTTCCGCGCCGCGCTCGGCCTTGCCGATCATCACCTTGAGGCCGGTCGCGGCCAGCACTTCCTCGGTGAACTTGTCCATCCGGGTTGACGTCGTCGGGCCGGCAGGGCCGATGATTTCGCCCGGCACCGCATCGACGGGGCCCACGTAATATAGCGCGCGGCCTTTCAGGTCGACGGGCAGGGTGCCGCCAACCCGCAGCGTTTCGACCATGCGCTTGTGCGCCGCATCGCGGCCCGTGTAGAGCGTGCCGGACAAAAGCAGCGTCTCGCCCGGTTTCAGCGCCGCAAGCACCTCGTCCGACAGATCATCGAGCGACAGGCGCCGCCCGATTGGCCCTTGCCCTTCGATCTCGGGCCAGAGCGAGAGGTCGGGCGGCGTGAATTCCGCCGGGCCATTGCCGGTCAGTGTGAATTCCACATGCCGCGTTGCCGCGCAATTGGGGATCAGCGCGACCGGCATCGAGGCGGCATGGGTGGGGAAGGTGGCGATCTTGACATCGAGCGCGGTGGTGATCCCACCCAACCCCTGCGCCCCGATCCCGAGGGCATTGACCCGCTCGAGGATCTCCAGCCGCATCTCCTCGACCTTGCTTTGCGGCCCTCGCTCGCGCAGATCGGTGATGTCGGTCGGCTCGTTCAGTACGGCCTTGGCCATCGCCATCGCCTTGTCCACGCTGCCGCCGACGCCGATGCCCAGCATGCCGGGCGGGCACCAGCCGGCGCCCATCTGCGCCACACGCTCGACCACCCAATCGGCGATGCTGGCCGAAGGGTTCAGCACCGCGAATTGCGTCTTGTTCTCCGACCCGCCGCCTTTGGCCGAGACGGTGACATGCACCGCATCCCCTGCAACCATCTGGGTCTGGATCATCGCGGGCGTGTTGTCGCCGCTGTTCTTGCGGCTATCCAGAGGATCGACCACGACCGAGGCGCGCAGCGGGTTCGTGTCCAGCTGCCAGGCCTGCCGCACCGCATCGTCCACCATATCCTGCAGGGGTAGTGTCCAGTCGGTCTGCGCCTCGACGCCGATATCGACGAAGACATTCACGGTGCCGGTATCCTGGCAAATGGGGCGCCGCCCGATGGCGCACATGCGCGAATTGATCAGGATCTGCGCGATGGCGGCCTTGGCCGAGGGGCTTTGCTCGCGACGATAGGCATCGGCCATCGCTGCGATGAAATCCGACGGATGGTAGTAGGATATGTATTGCAGCGCATCCGCGATGCTTGCGATCAGGTCAGCCTCGAGGATGCGCGCGCTCATGCTGCACCTGCGCGGGCAATGATCTGGCGGGCGCGGGCGATCACTGGCGCGTCGATCATCGCGCCGTCCATCTGCACCGCAGCGCCGCCTGTTGCGGCCTCCAGCACACGGCCTGCCCATGTCACCTCATCCTCTGACGGCGCAAAGCCGCGGCGCGCCGCCGTGATTTGCGCCGGGTGGATGATCAGCTTGCCGCCCATGCCCATCTCGGCGGCGTGGCGGCAATCCTCCTCGATCAGCGCCTCATCCCGGGTGGCGGTCGTGACCCCGTCAAGCG
This sequence comes from Roseovarius roseus, assembly GCF_043355935.2. Lineage (NCBI taxonomy): Bacteria > Pseudomonadati > Pseudomonadota > Alphaproteobacteria > Rhodobacterales > Roseobacteraceae > Roseovarius > Roseovarius roseus. Next base: position 416,851 of record NZ_JBHFPE020000002.1, read on the forward strand.
GGGCAGGCTGCTCCGCCAGCCGCGCGGCCAGAACCAGCGCCGCGCGGGCGCTGAGCAGGGATTGCCGCGTGTGACCCATCCCCAGATCCGCCGCATAGTCGATCGAGCCGAAGGCCATCCGCGCAGTCGCCTCCGCGATCTCGCCGAGGTTCGCGATGCCGCGCGCCGTCTCGACCAGCGCGATCACGGGCAAGCCCGTGGCGCGCCCGACATGGGCGCAGCTCTCGCCCGTCTCGGCCTTGGCCAGCATCACGGCGCTGAGCGGAAGGGCCGCCGCCGCGGCCAGATCGTCCTTGTGCCAAGGCGTTCCTGCCGCGTTGATCCGCAGGATCAGCGGTGCCTCCACGCCTTTCAGCGCCTCGGCCAGACCGGCGCGGGCCGCCTCGCGCGCCTCCGCCGCCACCGCGTCCTCCAGATCGACGATCACTGCGTCGGCGCCTGCGCCTGCGGCCTTGGCAATCCGCTCGGGACGGTCGGCAGGCACGAAAAGGGTCAGGGTCATCTGGTCGGTCGGGCTGGGCATCGCGGCACTCCGGCAGGCAGGCTGGCCATTATGCTAGCCTGCCCGCCCGAGAGCGGCCAGCCACCATCCCCGCCGGGCATAGCCCGCGCCTATGCCCCCCCGACGGATGCGACTATTTCCAGCCACTGCCTGGATCGGGCATCATCGCAGGAACGAATGAAGGACAGACGAATTTATGGCGGGCGATCTTGCAGGGTTGGTGGTGGTTTCGGTCGAGCAGGCTGTGGCCGCGCCCTATGTGTCTGGCCGTCTGGCCGAGGCGGGCGCACGCGTGATCAAGGTCGAGCGCCCCGAGGGGGATTTCGCCCGCGGCTATGACCACCTTGTCCATGGTGAGAGCGCGTATTTCGTCTGGCTGAACCGGGGCAAGGAATCGGTCTGCCTCGATTTGCGCGAGGAAGGCGACAAGGCGCTGTTGCACCGCATGCTGGCCAAGGCGGATGTGTTTATCCAGAACCTTGCGCCGGGGGCGATCTCGCGTCTGGGCTTTGATCAGGCCGAGCTGCGCGAGGCATATCCGCGCCTCATCACCGTCGCCATCTCCGGCTATGGCGAGGACGGGCCGCTGAAGGATCTCAAGGCCTATGACCTCTTGGTGCAGGCCGAAAGCGGGCTGTCGCAGATCACCGGCACCGGGGATGCGCAGGCCCGCGTGGGTGTGTCGGTTTGCGATATCGCGGCGGGCATGACGGCGTTTCAGGCGGTGCTTCAGGCGCTGATCGGGCGCGGCATCACGGGGAAGGGGCGGCACCTGTCGATCTCGCTTTTCCATGCGCTGACCGACTGGATGAACGTGCCCTATCTCCAATATGTCTATGGCGGCAAGGTGCCGGTGCGCAGCGGGCTGAACCATCCCACGATTGCGCCCTATGGCGCCTATACCTGCGCGGATGGAAAGGATGTGCTTTTTTCCATCCAGAATGAGCGGGAATGGCGAGTCTTCTGCGTGGATATCCTGGGTCTGCCTGACCTGCCGCAGGATCCGCGTTTCGACAGCAACTCGCACCGGGTCGAGCATCGCGGCGCGCTGGACGAGATCATCAAACCCATCTTTGCCAAGACGCCCCGCGACGAGATGGCCGAACGGCTGGAGGCGGCGCGCATCGCCTATGGCCGCGTCAGCACGATGGACGATCTGGCGCAGCACCCGCAGAACCGCTTTGTCGAGGTGGGCAGCCCCACAGGGCCGGTCCGGATGCTGGCGCCCGGTGCGCTGGCGGATGGCGAAGTTGTACGCCCCGGCGACGTGCCCGCGCTAGGCGAGCATACCGAGGCCGTCCGCGCCGAATTCGCCGACTAAGGGAGGAAGGATTGACCCATGTCCAATGCCGCTGAACGCACCGAATTGATAAACGCCTTTATCGCCGATGCGCGCGCCATCGCCGCCGAGGGCCAGATGAACCGGCCCCGCCTGGACCGGATCAAGCATGGCCTGATGGATATCGCTGCAAGAACGGAACTTTGGGGCGAGGACGATTTCCCGGCGCCCAGCCCCGACGACAAGCAGAACCGCTACTTCATCGCGGATGATCCCAGCGGCCTGACGCTCTATCTGAACGTGATGCAGCCCGGCAAGGTGATCCCGCCGCATAACCACACCGTCTTTGCCTGCATCGCCGCTGTCGAGGGGGCTGAGCAGAACAAGGTTTATGAGCGGGTCGATGACGGGTCTGTTCCCGGCAAGGCCGAGCTGAAACTGCGCGAGGAGGTGGATCTGCGCCCCGGCAATGCGCTGGCGATGATGCCTGACGATATCCATTCTGTGGTCATCGACGGGACCGAGGTGATCCGGCATCTGCATTTCTACGGCCAGCCGCTGGAATCGCTGGACCGGCGGATCAGCTACGACCTTGAGGCCGGGACGTGCAAGGTCATGGATATCGGCGCCAAGACCAAGAAATGAGCACCGCACGCATCAGCGTGGCCGCCGTGCGCGAGGCGCTGCGGGACGGCGCAGAGATTGCGTTCATCGACCTGCGCGAGTTCGGGCAATACGGCGAAGGGCATCCGTTCTTTGCCGTCAATATTCCCTTCAGCCGGCTGGAATGGGACGCCCCGCGCCTGGTGCCGCGTCGCTCGGTCCGCTGTATCCTTTTCGATGACGGGGACGGCATCGCGGAGCGCGGTGCCGATGTGCTGGGCGCGCTGGGCTATGGTGATCTGCACATTATGGAGGGCGGTGCGCCGGGTTGGGCGGCGGCCGGGCACACGCTTTTCAAGGGGGTGAACCTGCCGTCCAAGACCTTCGGTGAGCTGGTCGACCATCAGCTGGGCACGCCCTCGGTTTCGGCCGACGAGTTGCACGCGATGCAGGCCGAGGGGCGCGCCATGCTTATCCTCGACGGGCGCCGCGCGGGGGAGTTTACCAAGATGTCGATCCCCGGCGCGCGCTCCTGCCCCAATGCCGAGCTGGGCTATAGGGCGGGCCAGATGGTCGCTCCCGGCACGCCTATCGTGGTCAATTGCGCCGGGCGCACACGGTCCATCATCGGGGCCGAGACGCTGCGGCTGGCGGGTTGGGCTGGCCCGGTGCATGCACTGCGCAACGGCACGCAAGGCTGGCGGCTGGCGGGCTATGATCTGGAGCATGGGCAGGAGGCGGGCACGCTGCCGCCCGTTCCGCCTGACGGCCTCGCCGCGGCGCGCAACCGGGCGGCGGCGCTGATCGCCGACTATGGCCTGCCGGTGGTCGATCTGGCCGAGATGGATGGATGGGACGCCGCCGCGCATACGATATACCGCTTCGATGTACGGACCGAGGCCGAGTACCGCGCAGGCCATGCACCCAGCTTTGTCTCCGCGCCCGGCGGGCAACTGGTGCAGGCCACCGACGAGAAACTGGCCGTGCGCGGCGCGCGTATCGTGCTGAGCTGCGACACGGGGCTGCGCGCTGCAACCACGGCGATCTGGCTGCGCGGGATGGGTCATGATGCCTATATCCTGCAGGGCGCGCCTCTGACCGAAGTCGCAGCCGGGAGCGCGCAAACTCCCCCCGATCTGGCCGAACTGCGGCCCGGCACATGGCTCGATGCCTCGCGCGGGATGGACTTCCGCGCCGCGCATATAGAAGGCGTGCAGTGGGTCAACCGCGCGCATCTGTGGCGGCAGCGCCCCGATCTTGGTGGCCCGATCACCGTGGTCGGGCGCGATCCGGCGCTGGTGGAAGGGATGCGTGCCGAACTGGCACATCAGGGATATCTTGAGGTGCAGGCCATCCGCAGCGGGCCCGAGGACTGGCGCGCGGCGGGGCTTTGCGTGACATCGTCTCCCGAGAGCCCGACGGATGCGGAGTGCATCGATCATCTTTTCTTCGTGCATGACCGTCATGACGGCAATCTGGATGCCGCGCGCCAGTATCTGGAATGGGAGACGGGCCTTCTGGCGCAGCTGGACGCGGATGAGCGCGCGGCGCTGGCGCCGCTGAGACCGCGCTAACGGCTCATCCTGGGGCCGCGCCCCTCGATCCAGCGGAAGGCGAGGGTGATGGCACCGGCGATGACGAGATATCCGGCGGCCAGCAGCAAGAGCGGCTCGTAGACGATGAACGTGTCCTGCCGCACGCGGGCCGCCACGGCATAAAGTTCGACAATGGTGATGGTGGCGACCAGCGGCGTTGCCTTCAGCTGCAGGATCGTCTCGCCCCCAAGCGTGGGCAGGGCGCTGCGGAACGCCTGCGGCAGCCAGATGCGAAAGAAGATCTTGTAGCGCGGCATGCCGAAGGCGCGCGCCGCCTCGATCTGGCCCTTCTGGACCGAGGCAAAGGCACCGCGCATGACTTCGCCCTCGTAGCCCGCATAGGACAGGGTCAGCGACAGGACCGCATAGGGCCAGGCCTGTCGCAGATACGGCCAGAGGTCGGAATTGCGGATCCACGGGAATTGCGGGAAAAGCGAGCCCAGCCCGTAATAGAGCAGCCAGATCTGCAGCAGCAGCGGCGTGCCCCGGATCACCGTGCAGAACGCCCGCGCGGGTGCGGCCAGATACCAGGGGCCGATGGCCTGCGCGAGGCCCAGCGGGACGGCCAGCATGAAGCCAAGGACCACCGTCACGACTAGAAGCCAGATGGTCAGCCACAGCCCCTCAAGCGCAAGGGGCGCGTAACGGGGCAGCCAGCTCCAGTCCATCGAGACGGCGCACCAGATCACGAAGGCGATGAAGAGGCCCAGCATGATGATGCGGCGGGGAATGAGCATGGCGTGGATCATCTGCATGGCGCCTATCCTCGATGCGACGGCTGACCGCGCCGCGCCCATTTTTCGATCCGGCCAAAGATCACGCCGGAGAAGAGCGTGACCATCAGGTAGAGAAACCCGGCGGCGAGGAAGAAGGTGAAATAGGCCCGCGTCGATTGGGCAGCCTGCCGTGTTTCCAGCGTGAGCTCGCTAAAGCCGACGACGGCCAGCAGGGCGGTATCCTTGGTGGCGATCAGCCACAGGTTGGCAAGGCCCGGAATGGCAAAGGCGGTCATCGCGGGAATGGTCACGCGCCGGGCCATCAGGGCGCGCGGCATGCCATAGGCACGCGCCGCCTCGATCTGACCGGGCGGGATGGCGGTGATCGCGCCGCGCAGAATTTCCGTAGAATAGGCGCCCTGCACGATGCCCAGCACCCAGATGCCGGCGGCGACGCCGCTGATCTCAACCGGGCCGCGGCCCAATGCGCCCGCCGCCTGATTGATGAGGTCGGTTCCCACGTAGTAGAGGATCAGGATCAGGACCAGTTCGGGCACGGCGCGCACCACGGTGGTATAGACCTCCAAAAGGTCGCGCACCCACGGGCTGCCATAGAGTTTGCCCATCGCGCCGAAGAACCCGATGATCAGACCAAAGCCGAAGGCCCCGAGCGCGATCTGGATCGAATTGACCAGACCGCGCAAGAGGTTCGCCCCCCAGCCGGGGGGCGATAGCGAGAGCAGTTCGAGGGTTTGCTCCAAGACGCGAGCTTACTTGCTGTAGATCGGAGCCGAGAAATACTTGGCCGTGATCTCCTCATGGGTGCCGTCCTCAAGCACCTTGGCGATGCCCATGTTCAGCTTTTCGCGCAGCTCGTCATCGCCTTTGCGTACGCCGGCGCCCACGCCCTGACCCAGGATGGCGACGTCATCCTCAACCGCGCCAACGATCTCGCAGCAGGAACTGCCGGTCTCGCTCTCGACGAAGTCGGCCATTGCGATGCTGTCGGCCTGGATCGCGTCGATGCGGCCCGAGTAGAGGTCCTGATTGGCCTCATCCTGTGTCTGGTAGACGCGGATCTCGGCCGCGGCATCCTCGAAATGCTTTTGCGCATAGGCCTGGTGCGTGGTCGAGGCCTGAACGCCCAGGATCTTGCCCGAAAGGCCCTCGGCGGTGGGCGCGATGTCCGAGCCTTTTGACGCAACGATGACGGCGGGTGTCTTGTAGTAGTGATCCGAGAAGTCGATCTGCTTGGCGCGGTCCTCGGTGATCGACATCGAGGCCATGATGACGTCGATCTGCTCGCCCATCAGCGAGGGAATGATGCCATCCCAAGCAGTGGGCGTGATCTCGCATTCAAGCTCGGCGGCGTTGCAGATGGCGCCGATCATCTCGACTTCCCAGCCGGTCCAGTTGCCGGCGCTGTCCGGCGCAGCGAAGGGCGGGTAGGGCTCGGCGGCGATGCCGACCTTGACCGTCTCGGCCAGCGCGGCGCCCGTCATGAGGGCAAGGGCTGCGGCGCCCGCTGTCAGCGTTGTCTTGAGTTTCATGGTGTATCTCCCTGTTCTGGTTTTGTGATTTGTGAACTTCAAAGGTCCGTCCTAGCCGACAGTCCTGAGAAACTGTTGCAGCCGCTCGGATTTCGGATTGCCGAACACCTCTTCCGGCGGCCCCTCTTCCTCGATCCGGCCTTCGGATAGGTAGATGACGTGGCTCGCCACCTCGCGCGCGAATTTCATCTCATGCGTGACGAGGATCATGGTGCGCCCTTCGGCGGCCAGATCGCGGATCACGGTCAGCACCTCGCCCACCAGCTCGGGGTCGAGCGCGCTTGTCGGCTCGTCAAACAGCATCACCGACGGCTCGACCGCCAGTGCGCGGGCAATGGCCGCGCGCTGCTGCTGCCCGCCGGAGAGGAAGGCGGGATAGCTCTCGGCCTTCTCGGCCAGCCCGACACGGTCCAGCAGGGTCATGGCCGAGGCGATGGCCTCTTTCTTGGGAACTTTTAGCACATGGACCGGCACTTCGATCACGTTTTCCAGAAGTGTCCGGTGGGTCCAGAGGTTGAAAGATTGGAAAACCATGGCCAGCCGGGTGCGAATGCGCTCAATCTGGCGCGGCTTGGCGGGGGAGCCATCGCGCTTCATCGCCACTTCCTCGCCCGCGACGATGATGCGGCCGCTGCTGGGCGTCTCCAGAAAGTTGATGCAGCGCAGCATGGTCGACTTGCCCGAGCCCGAGCCGCCGATGATGGCCACCACATCGCCGCGCGCCGCGGTCAGCGACACGCCCTTAAGCACCTCGAGGTTGCCGAAGGACTTGTGCAGATCCTCGACACGAATCGCCTCGGCGGGGGGTTCAGCCCGGTCTGCGGCGGTATTTGCGGCGTTCGCCTCCGCTTTTGGCGCGGATTGTGCGGAACTCATGCAGTTGTCTCCCTTGTCGCTTGCAGTAATTCCGATTCTGGCTAATTGTGCAACTGTATAATTACGCACCTGCCCGTCACCCCCAGCCCGAAGGCCCCCGCCCATGTCGCCCGAGCGCAAGTCTTTCCGCCGTATCGGACCCGATCAGCGCCGCGAGGCGATGATCGACGCGATGCTGGCGATCATCGCCGAGGATGGCATCGCCGCCGCGACGACGCGCGCGGTGGCGGCGCGGGCAGGTGTGACGCCGGGGCTGATCCGGCACTATTTCGAAAGCAAGGATGCCCTGCTGAGCGCCGCCTATGAGCGCCACATGGATGATCTGACCCGCGCCACCTGTGATGCCGGGCAGGGGGGGAGCGCCGCCGCGCGGCTGGCGGCCTTTATCGAGGCAGGCCTTTGCGCCCCGGTGGTCAGCGCCGAGGCCGTGTCGCTCTGGGCCGGGTTCCTCACGCATGTGCAGCGCAGCGCGGAAATGCACGGCGTTCACGCCCGCACCTATGCCGCGTTTCGCGATCACTTGCAGGGGCTGGTGGCCGAGGCATTGGCCGAGGCGGGGCGCCCGGCGCCGGCGCCCGTGCTGCGCCGCCACGCGATCGCCTGCAACGCGGTGATCGACGGGCTGTGGCTGGAGGGCGGGATGCTGCCGGGCGCGTTCGCGTCGAATGAATTGGCGTCAATCGGGCTGGAGACGATCGCCGCGATGCTGGATTTGCCGCTGAAAGAGGCGGCGCAGACCATAATGACCGAAGAGGTGACTTCATGAAGTTCGCAGATATTACAGACCGGCTGACCGGTCTTGGCGGCGCAAAGTGGAAGGTCCACATCCGCGCCCGTGCGCTGGCCCGCGAGGGCCGCGACATTGTCGAGCTGACCATCGGCGAGCCGGACGTGCCCCCTGTGGATGCGCTGATGGAGGATGCGGCGACGGCGATGCGCGGCGGGCGCATGGGCTATTCCGACGGCATGGGCGAGCCCGGCCTGCGCGCCGCCCTCGCGCGGCGCTATACGGAATCGACGGGCCGCGACATTCACCCCGATCAGGTCATGTGCCTGCCAGGCACGCAGACTTCCCTCTTCACCACGCTGATGGGACTGGTGCAGGCGGGCGACGAAGTTCTGGTGGGCGATCCGATGTATGCCACCTACGAGGGCTGCATCCGCGCGACGGGCGCGGCCATGGTACCAGTGCCGCTCGCCCCCGAGAACGGATTTCGCATGAAAGCCGCCGATATCGAGGCGCGCATTACGCCCCGCAGTCGCGCGATCCTGCTCAACACGCCGCACAACCCCACGGGCGCGGTGCTGACGCGGCAAGACATCCGCGAGATCGGCGCCGTTGCGCAAAAGCATGACCTCTGGATCATCTCGGACGAGGTTTACGAAGAGCTGATCTTTGACGGCGTAGATTTTGCCTCGCCGCTGGCCGAGGCTGATCTGGCCGAGCGGGTGGTGATCGTGTCGTCCATCTCGAAAAGCCACGCCGCGCCCGGGTTTCGTAGCGGCTGGGCGATCGGCAGCACGGAATTCACCTCGCACCTGCTGTCGCTGTCCGAGACCATGCTCTTCGGCAGCCAGCCATTCCTCGCCGATGCGACCGCCGCCGCGGTCTCGGCGCCCTCGACCGTCGCGCCCGGCATGCGCCAGCGGTTCGCGGCGCGCGCGGGTTACCTTGCCACGCGGCTGGAAAATGAAAGCGCGCTGACCGTCAGCCGCCCGCAGGCAGGCATGTTCGCGTTGATCGACATCTCGTCTACCGGGATGGACGCCGAAACCTATGCGGTCGACCTGCTGGAAGATGCAGGCGTCGCGGTGATGCCAGGCACATCCTTCGGCACCACCCTGAACACATGGGTGCGCGTGGCGCTGACCGCCTCTGATGCGGCGATCGAGGCGGCCTGCGACCGGATCATCGCCCATGCCGCCGCCCGCGTCCCCGCCGCCGTTTGACCCCTTGGGAGCCCACACCATGACCAGCCCTGCCACCCATTTCACCCATGCCATCGCACGCCGGCCCGGCCAGTCCGTCACCGCCGGCCTGCGCGCCGAGGATCGCGGCGCGCCCGACCGCACCCGCATGCTGGCCGCCCATGACGCCTATATCGCCACGCTGCGCGCCACCGGCGCCGTGGTGACGGTTCTGGATCCGCTGGAGGACTATCCTGACGCGCTTTTTGTCGAGGATACGGCGCTGTGTCTGCCAGAGGGCGCCATAATGATGCGCCCCGGCGCGCCCAGCCGCATGGGCGAGGTGGCGCAGATGCGTCCGGTGCTGGACGGCCTCTTTGCCGATCTGCGCGATATCACCGGGCCGGGCCATATCGAGGGCGGCGATATCCTTTATACGTGTCGCGAGGTTCTGGTGGGCAAATCGGCTCGCACGGATGCGGACGGCGTGGCTGCGCTGCGTGCCATTCTGGATGAATGGGGCCATTCCTTGCGCGAGTTGCACACGCCTGAGGGCGTGCTGCATTTCAAGACCGACTGCTCACTCTTGGACCCCGAGACGATCCTGTCGACCAAGTTGCTCGATTCGGAAGGCTGCTTTGACGGCTACCGCGTCCTGCACCTGCCCGAGGGCGAGGAGGCGGCGGCCAATGCCATCCGCTTCAACGATGTTGTGCTGCTGCCGGACAGCTACCCCAAGACGGCCGAGATGCTGACGCGCGAGGGTTATGACATCCGGCCCATCGACAACACCGACTGCGCGCTGCTGGATGGTGGCATGTCCTGCCTGTCGCTGCGGTTGAACCCGACGAAGTAGGGGCTACTTCAGCTCGACCTCGACGAAGGACATGGGCGCGTCGCCCCCGTTGATGACGTTGTGCTCGATGCCTTCGGTGCGGCGATAGACTGTCCCGGCGCTCACAACGTTCTCGGCGGTCTCGCCGCCGGGAAGCTCGAGCCGCATATGGCAATCGGTCAGCGCGGTGATCACGTAATCCATCCCATGCGTATGCCAGCCCGTCTGCTGCCCCGGCTCGAAGTCGAAGCGGGTGACGCGGACGCGCGCGTCGTCGATCAATTGGGTTGCGGTGCAGGTCATGGCCATGGTCGGAGCCTCCGGCGGAAGTATTTCGGGAACGGTGAAAGCATATCCCTCCACAATCCCAGAGGCTTGTCCAGAGCGCCCGCGCAGCCCCCGCGCAGCCTTAGTGACGTGGGCGCGGATTTTCCTTGGATCCAAATACCCATTCCGCCGGCTGGACCTGCGATCAGGTGGCGCAGCCTGCTCCCAAAAAGGATCGCCTTGAGTGCGCTCAGATGCTTCTCGGGCTGCCCGGCATAGCCCTCAACTTCGCGTGGGTTTTTTTGGCAGGGGTCGTCCAGTCACGTCCCACGGTGCTTCTGGCCTCGGGGGCGCGGATACCGGCCACGCCGGCGACCTTCAGACTCCTCGTCGGCGGGAGGGCAAATGGGGGTGGAGGAATCGGGTGGCGGGCGTGCAGCCGGGGCCGATCCAGCACGAATCGTGGCTGATCTCTCAGGCACCCACGCCGCCTTTCGGGGGCGCCTGAAAGGCGCGATTAACCTCTATGAGTACCCGGTCAGACGGGTGCGCGATGTGCAGCGCCCCTTGCAAACAAAGGCTTCTGGCGGCGGCGATCAGAGCCGCCGCAACACTGTGTGCCAAAATCATCACAACCCGGGCAACATCCGCGCCACCCCGGCGGGGTTCGTTGACACGAGCGGGTAAAATGCAGCAATTGATCCTCAAGTCGCGTCCATCCTTGGAGGCGGCGGATCATGACACACAATCATTCCTGCTACTCTGAGGAGGGACATACCTTGAAAAAGCATCTGCTTAGCACCAGCGCAATCGCCCTGGGCGTCGCCGCAGCAGCACCTGCCGCGGCCCAAGAATGGGACGTTTCGTTCGGCGGCTTCATGAGCCAGCACGTCGCATACGCCGACCTGAGCGGTTCCGCTCTGAACCCCGGTGGCGACTACGACGGCGTCGACATCCACTCGAACACCGAAATCATCTTCACCCCCTCGATCACGCTGGACAACGGCCTGACCTTCGGTGTGAACGTTCAGCTCGAAGGCGAGCAGAACAACTTCGGTGAGATCGACGAGTCGTACATGACGATCAGCTCGGACACTCTGGGTCAGATCATCATCGGTTCCGAGAACTCGGCCGGTTACAAGTCCATGGTTGGCGCGCCCGGCGTGACTTCGATGTACATCAACTCGCCGTCGATCTCGACTTTCATCCCGTTCTCGCTGGCATATCCGGGCGGCTTCCGTCAGGCAGGCCTGTCGAGCTTCACCGAAGTCGCAGGTAACAACGACGTTCAGCGTCTGACCTACTTCACGCCTTCGTTCAACGGCCTGACCCTTGGCATTTCGTATGCACCCGAAGGTGTTGGCAACGTCGCCAACAGCTACGGCACCGACCGTGACACCGTTCTGTCGGACATCTTCGACATCGGCGTGAACTACAGCCAGACCTTCGGCACGACCAGCGTCACGCTGTCGGCTCGCTATGGCATCGGTTCCGCACCGAGCATCATCCCGGCCGTTGCTGCAAACGCCGGTCCTGACGGTCTGGACAGCACTGCAGACGACGTTGCGGCGACAGCTGCTGCTCTGAACCCGAACAGCGATCCCGAGACCTGGGGCGTTGGCGCACAGATCGGCTTTGCTGACTTTACCTTCGGCGCAAGCTACACCGAGAACGACAACGGTGTTGCAGGCGGCGCAGGCGACAGCCAAGGCTGGAGCCTTGGCATGACCTACGACATCGCTGGTCCGTGGGCCATCGAAGCGCTGACCTATCAGGGTGAAGTCGATACCGGCGCAAGCAATGCTGACTACGAAGCCTACCGCATCGGCGCAAGCCGCGACTTGGGCCCGGGCGTCGACTGGGACATCTATGTTGTGCAGCTGAGCGCCGATAACGGCGGCATCGGCTTGGCCAACCGTGACGTTGATGGCACCATCATCGGCACCGGCATCAACCTGTCCTTCTAAGACCGGTTAATGTGACAAATCAGCGGGAGGGGTGGCAACGCCCCTCCCGTTCGTTTATTCGGGTTCCGGATATGAAACCTGCATGCAGGCGGGACCGATGAGCAAGCGCCCCAAGACACAGACAAAGACCGCAACCAAGCCCGCGCAAAAGGCGAAAGCCCCCGCCGCGGCCAAGCCGAAGGCCAGTATCGTCTGGCTGGCGTCCTACCCGAAATCGGGAAATACGTGGACGCGCATCTTCCTTGCCAATTACCTGATGAATCCCGACAAACCGGTGTCGATCAACGAGGTCCACCGCTTTGGCATGGGCGACTCCATCGCCAAGACCTATAACATGGTCGCCGCGCCTCATACGCCCGATCTGCACGACTACCAGGTCACCCTGCGCCTGCGCGACAAGGTGCTGCGCGGCATCATCGGCAACGGCGCCGACGTCAATCTGGTCAAGACGCATAATATTCGCGGGCAGGCCTATGGCACCACGCTGATCCCGCCTGAATACACGCGCTCGTCGATCTATATCGTGCGCAATCCGATGGATATGGTGCTGTCTTATGCCCGCCATTACGGAATCCCGGTCGCCGATGCGGTCGAGGCGATCGGCCGCAGCGACAATGCGAATGCCACCGACGGCGCGGCGGTCTGGCAATTCCTCGGCTCGTGGAGCGAGCATGTGGAAAGCTGGACAAACAAATCCCCCTATCCGTCGCTGGTGCTGCGCTACGAGGACATGCTGGACAAGCCCGAGCAGGCGTTCGGCGCGCTGGTCCGGCATCTGGGCGTGCCGCTGGAGGAAGAGCGGCTGAAAAAGGCGATCCGCTTTGCTAGCTTCGACGAGGTGTCGAGCCAGGAGAAGGCGACCGGGTTCAAAGAAAACCCCGGTAAAAGCGAGACCTTCTTTACCTCCGGCAAGGCGGGAAAAGGACGCGAGGCGTTGGGTGAGGATCTGATCGAGAAGATCCAGACCGACCACAAGGCCACCATGAAGCGGTTTGGATATCTCTAGGATGGCACCGCTCAACCGTATCATCTGGATCGCGTCCTATCCCAAATCGGGCAATACATGGATGCGCAGCCTTCTGGCGCATTACTTCATGCCCGCGGGGCAGGCGCCCGACATCAACAACCTGCGGAATTTCACCACCGCCGATGTGCGTCAGGATTTCTATGACGCGGCCAATGGCGGCCCGTACAAGGGCGCGGACCTGAACGATTGGATGCGCGTGCGCCCGCAGGCGCTGCGCCTGATCGCGCAATCGCGGCCGAACCATCATTTCGTCAAGACGCATTGCCAGACGATCCGCATCGGCACCCAGGACGTGATTCCGCCCGAGGTGACCGCGGGAGGCATCTATCTGATCCGCAACCCGTTCGACCTGGCCCCCAGTTTCGCGCGGCACCAGTCGGCGGATATCGACACGGCCATCGACCGGATGTGCAACCCCGATACGGTGATGGGCACGCCCAGCGGTATTTTCGACGTGCTGGGCCGTTGGGACGATCACGTGCATTCCTGGACGCATGCGCCCGGCCTAAAACGCCGCGTGATCCGCTATGAGGATCTGCTGACCAAGCCCGCCAAGGAGATGCGCGGACTGCTGGAGGTGTTCCTGGGCCAGAAGGTGGACGCCGCCAAGCTTGCCAAAGCCGTCAAGGCCACCGCCTTTGCCAATATGCAAAAGCAGGAGCGCGAACAGGGCTTTACCGAGAAACCCGCCGGGATGGACAGCTTTTTCGCCAAGGGGCAGTCGGGCGTGTGGAAGACCGATTTGATGCCTGCGCAAGTTGGCCGCATCCGAGAGGCCTTTCTTCCGACGCTCGAGTCGCATTATCCTGAGATGCTGGCCGAGACCGAGGCGTTCGCGCAGGGTGCCTGACCGCCCGGCGGCAGCATGAACATGAGGACCAAAGCTATGACCAAGGCAGCAAAGACACTTCTGGCGACGATCGGCGCAGCGGGCCTTGCCGCCTGCTCGCCCAACATGCCGGCGGGGCAGGCCACGCTGGGCGCGCAGCCGGCGCTGGGGGGTGGCACCTTTACCTCACCCGGCGGGCTGACCGTGGCGGTGGATGCGCGCAATATCGGCGGCCTCACGGGCGTCTGCGGCGTCTGGGCCGAGAGCATCAACCAGTCGGTGATGACACGCAACACCGCACCCAAGATCCTCGATAGCGGCGGCGTCACCCTTGGCGGCGAAGCCGTGGCGCAGGGTCTGGGCTTCCTGCGCGAGGTCGAACCGGCCGAGAGCTATGCCGGCATGGATGCCAATTGCATCACGACCGAGCGGCGCTGGCGGGCAGGCGACGAGTCGCGCCCGCTCAAGGTGCATATCCCGCGCCAGATCGTCTATAATGATCTCGACGGCGGCTTTGGCGAGTCCGGCGGTATCCTGATCTGGTTCCGTCCCGGCGGTCCAGGCGCGCATCCCAGCGATCCCAAGCCGTGGTATCACCTGAAGGGCACGGGTGTTTCGGGCAAGGTTGAGACCAGCGAATAACGCGCCGGCGCCGGTTGTGTCATCGTGGGGAACTGCCGCGACAGGTCTGGCGTTTTCGCTATGACGAATTGCATAGGCGAGGCTGTGAGGCATGAGAATGGTTGAGATCTCGGGACTGGGCGGGCTGATCGTCCTTATTTGTGACGTTTGGGCTATCGTGTCGATCTTCGGGTCGCGCGCCTCGGCCGGCCGCAAGGTACTGTGGATCGTCATCGTTGTCCTATTGCCGATCCTTGGCTTCATCCTGTGGTTGCTCTTTGGCCCGCGCGCCGCGCGGACGGACGCGTGAGCCTGCGCAGCGCCGCTGCGTATGGCCGCACTCATTGGCCCGTTGGGGTCTGGCCCGCGCTGAAAGGGGTCTGGGCGCTGATCGGTGAAAAGAACCTCAACCTGATCGCCTCCGGCATTGGTTTCTATGGAATTCTTGCGACATTTCCCTTTTTCGCTGCTCTGATCGCGCTCTGGGGTTTTGTCGCCGACCCGGCGCTTGTTGCGGCTCAAGTTTCGGAATTCACCTCACTTTTGCCGCCCGAAGTGGCCGAGCTTCTGACCGCCCGCGTGGCCGAGTTGGTGGCGGCAGACAGCACCACGCTGGGCTGGGCGGGCCTCGTGTCAATCGCCATCGCGCTCTGGTCGACGCGGGCAGGGATTGCGGCGATGATCGTCGGCCTCAACGCAGTCTATGGCGAGCGGAACAGGGGCGGCTTTCGGCATCTGATGGTGGCGTTCGGCCTGACCGGATCGCTGATCGTTCTAGCGCTGGCCTGTTTCGCCGCGCTGGTCGTTGTGCCGATTGCCCTGCTTTACCTCCCACTGGGGCCGCTCGGCACCTTTGCGGCCGAGGTCTTGCGCTGGTTCGTGGCGATCTCGACGGTGCTGCTCGCGCTGGGACTGCTCTATCGTTATGCGCCCAATCGGCGCGGGGTGGCGCGCGCGGGATGGATCACGCCGGGCGCGATTACGGCAACCATCCTCTGGGCTCTGGCAACATGGGGCTTCACATTCTACCTTCAGAATTTCGGCAATTACAATAAGGTCTACGGCTCCTTGGGGGCCGTGATCGTGATGCTGCTATGGCTCTATATCAGCTCGTTTGTCTGCCTGCTCGGCGCGGCGCTGAATGCCGAGCTGGAGTTGCAGCAGCGCAAGGATACGACGCGCGGCCCGGCCAAGCCGATGGGGCAGCGCGGCGCGTTCGTGGCCGATAACCTGACACGCGAGGGCCGCAAGTCCGGCGATTAGCGCCGGCCGCGCGCGGCCAAGGCCGCATTCAGGCCGATCAGAAACGCCTCGGCAAGCGGCGACATGGCGCCGGGCACTGGCGGTGTTGCGGGGTCTCGCAGCGGTGCAGCCTCGGGCGCGACCGGATGATATCGGGTGGCCGACGCGACGCCGAGAAAGATCAGGCCCAACCCCAGAAAAATACCCGCCAGGATCAATGCAGCGAAGAGGGCCGAGTAGGTCTGAGCCAGCATGATCCACGCCGCCGAGGTGAGAAACAC
Source organism: Roseovarius roseus (assembly GCF_043355935.2). NCBI lineage: Bacteria > Pseudomonadati > Pseudomonadota > Alphaproteobacteria > Rhodobacterales > Roseobacteraceae > Roseovarius > Roseovarius roseus. The sequence goes on from NZ_JBHFPE020000002.1 coordinate 432,949, forward strand.
AGCGCCGATCACCACAAGAATCGACCCGATAGCGGTTAAAAGCGCGCGCCTGAGGGCGCGCGCCGAGCGATACTTGATCGCGGAAACAAGACCGATCACGGGGATCAGCGCCTGCTGGTGGAGAGGATCCCCACGACAAATCCCAAAGCGGCGGCCATGCCGAGGGACAGGGCCGGCTTTTCATGCACGAATTCATGCGCTTGCGCGTTCAGCGCGTTGGCCTGCGCCTGCGCCGAGTTCAGGGCGTCGGCGCCGCGAGCGCGCGCCTCGTCATAGCGCTTGGCGGCGGCTTCGGTCATGCCGTCCTTCTGCGCCTTGGCCATCGCGCCCAGCGTTTCGGTGATGCCGGCCAGATCCTTGCGCAGGGTGGCGATCTGAGCCTGCAGGTCTTCGCTATCGGGGGATTTGGTCTGTGCCATTCTGGGCCTCCTGAAAATTCGTATTAGCACCGCGTGAACGCGCGAATGCGGCATCGGTTCCATATTGTGCCACTTTCGGTTGACGCAAGGAACCCACCCAATGACGCGGCGTTGCCCTTCTGAATGGCGGGGCGCCGTCACACGCATCCTTGAAAGGAGGGTATCATGTTATACTGGGCTGTCGTCTTTTTTATCGTGGCTATCGTTGCCGCCGTGTTCGGGTTCGGGGGGATTGCTTCGGCATCCGCCGGGATCGCACAGATCCTGTTTTTCATCTTCATCGTTCTGTTCGTTATCGCCCTGATCTTGCAGGTCCTGCGCAAATAGAAAACGCGCAAGCACTGACATGACGAAAAACACCGTCCCCGCAAAATGTGGGGACGGTGTTTTCTATTGGGCGCAAGAACCTGTCAGGCCGTTTTGAGCGTCTCGGTAGAGGAGAAGAACATGGCCTGACCCACCGCCGATCGGACCTGGTCCTCAGTATAGGGTTTGGCGATGACGAAGGCCGGTTCTGGCTTGTCACCGGTCAGCAGACGCTCGGGGAAGGCGGTGATGAAGATCACCGGGATCTCGCCAATCTGCTTGAGCAGAGCGTTCACTGCGTCGATGCCGGACGAATTATCGGCGAGCTGGATATCGGCCAGGATGAGGTCGGGCCGCTTCTTCAGACCCAGCTCGATTGCGGCGTCGCGCGTGCGGCCAATACCGGTGACGTTATGGCCGATCGACGTGACGATACTGTGCAGGTCCATCGCGATGATGGCCTCATCCTCGATTACCAGAACGTCGCCCGCCATGCTTTCCTCGATTTCGCGGCGCGCGGCGGCGATCAGGTCCTCAGCGTCGCTGGCGCTGATATCCATGATCTGGCCGATTTCCTCGGGCGTGAACTCCTCGATCGAATTAAGCAGCAGCGCCTGCCGCGTGTCGGGCGTCAACTGGCGCATGTGATCCTGCGCGGCAGTTTCCAGACTGCGCGAGATCGGCTCCGACGCCGGTCCTTCATCCGGGGCGCCCGCGCTTTGCCAGACAAGGCGAAACGCACGAAAAAGGGCTACCCTCGGCGAAGGGTCGCCCGCATATGCATCCCGATCCATCAAGATCGCTTCCAACGTCGCCGTCGCGAATGCGTCCCCGCTTGACTGGCTGCCGGTCAATGCGCGTGCATAGCGTCTAAGGTAAGGAAGGTGGTGTGCGATCTGTTGCGAAAAATCCGCGCTCGCTTCAGAAGTACCCATCGTTGCTCCGTTGAATAGTTGTATATTTTTTGTAACTTCATGGAACGAACACACATGTGCCGAGTTTGGTTCCAACACATGTGTAAAAAATTGAATTGAAGGTTGAAACCATGGATTGGCAAACGTGATTATGGGGAGCAAACAGGATGACGGTGAAAGTGGCAGCAGGCCGATGCCAAAATCACCCAAGCGCAACCAGATCGACGATAATCTGAAGCGTGTCTACAACGAGATGCTCGAAGAAGACGTGCCTGACCGCTTTGAAGAATTGCTGAGGCAGTTGCGCGAGCAGGACAAATCATGACAGCCAAAAAAGTCGAGGACGATGCCGCGCAGATGGATCCGCGCGAGGAAATCGTGCTGCACCTCAAACCGATGCGCGCCTTTGCGCTATCCCTGACGCGGGACGTCGCGCGCGCGGATGATCTGGTGCAGGACACCGTGGTCAAGGCATGGACGAATATCGACAAGTTCACTGCGGGCACGAACATGCGTGCCTGGCTTTTCACCATCCTGCGCAACACGTTCTATTCCGAACGGCGCAAGGCCAAGCGCGAGGTGGCCGATGTTGACGGCGCCATGACCGAGCGGATGTCGGAGAAGCCGGCTCATGATGGCCGGCTGGCCCTTACGGATTTCCGCCGCGCCTTCGACCAGTTGCCGGCCGAGCAGCGCGAGGCGCTGATTCTGGTTGGTGCGCAGGGGTTTGCCTATGAAGAGGCGGCGCGCATGTGCAATTGCGCCGTTGGCACCGTCAAGAGTCGCGCCAATCGCGGGCGCAAACGCCTTGCCGAGATGTTGGACATGCATGAAGATGAAGCGATGGAGTTGACGGACCAAGCCACCGTCGCCGTGATAAGCCGCAACCCGGGAACCTAGCTCGCGTGGATCAGATCAGACCTGAAAGGGCGGTGACGCCGGAAGAGGGCTGGCAGTCCCTTAGGCGTCGCAATGCCTTGCTTCCGCGGATCGCGCTGATGCTGACGCTTGCGCTGTTGCCCCTTGGCATCATCGCCGTGGCGCAGACCCAAGGCGCGATCAGCGCCGCGCGCGAGACGTATCGAGCCAGCCTCAGCGCCCAGACGACACGTCTTGTTGCGGCCGAGCGCGAGACGATTCAGAGCGCGCGCGGCATCACACAAGGTTTGGCCGATGCGCTGGCGGTCATGGGTCCCAGTGACGGCATCTGCACGGAGTTGATGAAATACTCCTCTCAGCGCAACGAAGACGTTGTGTTCCTCGGCTACATCGACACCAACCGCCGGTCCGAGTGCAATAATTTTGGGACCACCTACGATTTCTCGCATATCGATGCACTGAGCCGGGCGATGGAGCAGGGCGATTTGTCGATCAATTTCAACGCGTCAGGTGGAGCCAGCGGTATACCTGTCGTCGTCCTGCAGCAGCCCGTCTACAACGTGCAAGGCGTCTTTCGCGGCTTCGTGACCGTGTCGATGTCAACGCAGGCGATGATCGCCGACAGGGTCGCGGATCCCACGTCCGAGAAGGCTGTAATCGTCACCTTCAACGCGCGCGGCGAGATGCTGACGGCGGATGACGCGCCCGGCGGGTACGAGCAATACCTTCCCGCAGAGACATCCCTCGCGGATCTGGTCGGCCAAGGCAATCAGCTTTTCACCGAGGCCAGCCGTGCTGGCGCGACGCGAGATTTCGCGGTCGTGCCTATCATTGACGGCACTGCCTATGCCTTGGGTAGCTGGGAATCGACCCGGCCCTTGATACGCGAGCGGGCCTTTTCGCTTTTCACGCTGCTCTTTCCCCTGCTGATGTGGCTGATCAGCCTTGTCGTCGCGCTGCTGGCGCTCCGGTTGCAGGTCATCCGGCCCATTCGCATCCTCGGTCGTCAGATGCGCGATTTCGCGGAGGGCCGCCGCGTCTTTCAGAGCGATGCCCTGGATAGTGCCCCCAGCGAGCTGCGCGAGATCGGCGAGACCTTTGCCACGATGGCGCAGAAGGTCATCCGGGACGAGGCCGATCTGGAAAATACCGTTCACGAGCGGGACGTTCTGATCAAGGAAGTGCACCACCGGGTCAAGAACAACCTTCAGCTGATGTCGTCGATCCTCAACATGCAATCGCGCAATGCGCCCAACACGGGCACACGCAGCGCCCTCCGTAAGGTCCAGGATCGTCTGACCAGCCTCGCCGCGGTGCATCGCGGCCTCTACGAGACGCCGCAGGTCAGCCAGGTGCGTGTCGATACGCTGCTGGACGATCTGCTGGGCCAACTGGCCAAGCTGGGCGATGGCGGCTCGGCGCCGCTGGACGTTGATCTGCAGCTTGAGCCGGTCACGCTGGTGCCGGATCAGGCCGGGCCGCTGGCCCTGCTTGCGGCCGAAGGTTTCACTAACGCGCTGAAATACGCCACGGCGGGCGATGACGGGCGCAAGCGTATCCGCGTGCGCCTCTACCCGCATTCGTCGGGGCCGGACATGGTCATGTTCGAGATCGCCAACACGGTACAAGGCGAGATCCGGGCCGAGAGCGAGGAAGGACTGGGCATGAAACTGATTCAAGCCTTCTGTGCGCAGCTTGATTGCCGGATGAAGAGCAGTGATGAAGAGGCCGGATGGTACGCGATGCAGGTCTGCTTCAAGATGCAGGAATTCGAGCCGGAGCAGCATACGCCCCGTGTCTGATCGGCTTCGCACTGCGCGGACCTGCGCCCCCGAAAATCGTAGGAAGGCCGGTTGATCGCGCCGGCGCTGCAGGCGGCGTTCCGGGGCCTGCTGGCCGGAGGCGCGCTGCTCATCGGCGCTGCAGCGGGCTATTCCCTGCGACTCCCATCCAAGGCTTCCTCGTCGATCATGGCTTTCAGGATCGGCGTGCCTGTTTCGGCGCTCGCTGCGATCTGATGGACGAGGCCGTTGCCGTCGCCGACCAGCTCCGCGAGGGATGTCCCTGCTGGACCGGATATCTCCCCGAAGCATTTGAAAAGATCCACGCGCTGTCGGGCCTCATCGCGGCAGTCGGCTTCTTGCTCGCTTTCGCCAGAAGCCACCTGTTCTAGGCTGTCGGACTGACCGGGCAGAAAAACGGGCAGAAAAAAGGCGACCCGATCAGGGGCCGCCCTTGCAACATCGCGATAGGATCGGATTACTTCTTGGCGCTGGTGTGATGCGCGCCGATGAACCAGGCATCCTTGCTGACGCCGCGGCTGACTCCGGTGAAGAGGTCGGCGGTTTCCTCGTCCCCGGACTCGCCCACTTCCTTGAGGCTTTCGTGCACTAGTGTCGTGAACTGCACCATGCGCTTCTTCAGCTCGTCGATATGGACATCCTGATGCACGGCATCGCGCGGATAGGGCTCCAGTTTGCCGTTTTTCTCGACGCCTTCCAGCGTGCCGTCGGCGGTGCCGCCCAAGATGACACAGCGCTCGGCAATCGTGTCAACATGCTCGCCCATGCGGTCATAGACATCATCCAGCAGCTCGTGGATACCGATGAAGCTGGGGCCCTTGATGTTCCAATGCGCCTGCTTGATCGCCAGCTGCAGCTGAATGCCGGTCGCCAGAGCGACATTCAGGTGATTGATCGAGGCTTCGCGGGCGTTGTCGCTGAGATAGTCGGTGAACTTCTCGGTCATGACGTATCCTTTCTTCCAATTCCTTCGCGCGGCGCCGTTTCCGGGGCCGCGCTGGTATGGTGGGTATACGCCCCGGCAACCCATTCGGTTCCCGGAATGTGAGCAAAGATTTGGCCCGCTCAGCGCCCGCTCATGATCATGCGGAAACGCAGCTGGTCAAAGATCACCGCAAGGATCAGAAGCGCGCCCAAAAGCACCATCTGCATGTAGGAGCTGACCTGCGCGAGGTTCATGCCATTCTGCACAAGGATGATGAAGAACCCGCCCAGCACGACGTTCTCGACCCGGCCAAGCCCACCGCGCAGCGACACGCCGGCAATGACGCAGGCGGCGATGGATTCAAGCGCGATGGTCCCGCCCAGATTCGCCTCGCCCGATTCCACGCGCGCGGTCAGCAAGAGGCCCGTCAGTGCCGCGATCAGCGAGCAGAGGATGTAGGCCGTCATCAAGGTCCGCTTGGTGTTGATCGCCGACAGGTGCGCGGCCTTGATGTTGCCACCCACCGCGTAGACCTGCGCGCCGACGCGCGTGCGCGACATGAAGACCCACATGGCCGCGATGCAGATGGCGGCCACGATCACCGGAATGGGCACACCCCAGAGCCTGCCAAAGCCAAACACGTTGCCAAAGGCGAAAGGCAGGCCCGAAACCGGGATGCCGCCCGTCAGGAAGAGGGCAAGGCCCGCCCCGACTGAACTGACGCCCAGCGTCATGATGAAGGGCGATACCTCGAAGACGGCAACGCCGATCCCGTTGATCCCGCCCACGATCAGCGCCGCGCCGAACCCCGCCAGCGCGCCGATGGCGATGGCGAGCCACACGGCCTCGGGAAAGATCGGCGCCATCGCCACCATCGTCATCGCCGAGACAACCGAACTGAGCGCGATCACCGTGCCCACCGATAGATCGAAGCCCCCCGAGATCAGCACCAGCATCTGGCCCAATGAGACGAGGATCAGGTAGACCGATTGGCGCCCCACATTGACGAGGTTCTGAACCGTCAGGAACTTGTCCGACAGAAGCGTGAACACGATCAGCGCGATACCCAGGAAGAACGGCAGCACGCCCACCCGGATAAAGATCCGCTTTAGCAGGTTGTCCTTTTGTGCCTCATCGCTTGTGGCGGTGCTCATGCAGTCTCTCCAGTTTCGTCGAAAAAGTGGCGCAGCACGTTGTCTTCGGTGCGCGCGTCACCGGTCAATTCTGTGGTGATGCGGCCCTCGGCCATGACCAGAACGCGGTGCGCGAGGTTCAGAACTTCGGGCAGGTCGGACGAGATCACGATCACCGCCTTGCCCGACGCGGCGATGTCGCCGATCAGCCGGTAGAGCGCGGCGCGCGTGCCCATGTCGACGCCCACCGTCGGCTCGTCAAAGATGAAAAGGTCGGCGTCATGGCCGAAGCTTTTGGCGAAAAGCACCTTCTGCTGGTTTCCACCCGAGAGCTGCGCGACCGCCTTGGGGCGATAGCTGTCCTTCAGTTCGACCGTCTCGAAAATCTCGGCCGAGGTTTCGCGCAGGGCGCGGGGTCGGATCATTTTGCTGGCCTCGCGGCCCATCATCAGGTCGATCCCGAGGTTCTGCCACGCGCTCTTGGCCAGATCGAGCCCCTCGGCCTTGCGATCGGACGACAGGTAATAGATGCCCGCGCCGATCACGTGGCGCGTTGGCGCGCCGGTGATATCCTCGCCCTTCCAGCGCACGGTGCCGCCGCGAATGGGCTGTATCCCCATCAGTGCGCGGAACAGCCGCGACTTGCCCGAGCCCACAAGGCCCGCCATGCCCAGGACCTCGCCGCGCCGGGCGGTCAGGGATGCGCCGCGCACGCCCCATGCGCGCAGATTTTCGACTTCCAGCAGCAACTCTGCCGGATCATGCGGGATGTCGGGATAGATATCGCGAATGGCGCGGCCCGCCATCATCTCGACCAGCGTCGCCTCGTCCGTGTCGGCCATCTGCGTCGTGCCGATATAGGCCCCGTCGCGCAGCACGGTCACGCGGTCGGCGATGCGCTCGAACTCGTGGATGCGGTGCGAGATGTAGATGACCGCGACGCCCTCTTCGCGCAGCTTGAGGATCGTCTCGAACAGGTGATCGACCTCGCGGTCGGTCAGCGAGGCGGTAGGCTCGTCAAGGATCAGGCATTTGGGCTGGCCATGAAAAGCCTTGGCGATCTCGACCATCTGCTGCTGCGCGCGGCTCAGATGCGCGACCGTCTCGGCCACTGGCACGTCAAAGCCGAGGCGGTCCAGCAGCTCCTGCGCGCCGCGGCGCATCGCGCGGTGGTCGGTAAAGGGGCCGATCCCCGGCTCGCGGCCCAGAAACATGTTCTGCGCGACGGTCATCGTCGGGATCAGCGAGAATTCCTGAAAAACGGTATAGATGCCCGCCGCCTGCGCATCGGCGACCGAGACAAAGCGCACCGCGCGCCCCTCGACCTCGATACTGCCCTCGGACGGTGTATTGGCGCCTGCCAGCAGCGAGATCAGCGTCGATTTGCCCGCGCCATTCTCACCGAAGAGCACATGCACCTCGCCGCGCGTCACGTCGAAATCGACATGATCGAGCGCAATCACGCCTGGGTAGGCGCGCGTCAGGCCGCGTGTCTGAATGAGGGGAGTATTTGTCATGGAAAAATGGGCCCTTCGAAAGGGAGTGCCGGGCGGCGCAAGGCCGCCCGGCAGCAAAGATCACTCGACCGAGAAGACCGGCGAGAAGTCTTCGGGCGGCAGAACGGTGCTGCGGTCCGTATCGGCGATATTGTCTTGGTTGATGACAAAGATCTTCGGGCCGACGTGCTTGATCACATCCTTGCCTTCCAGGATGCGGACGGCCTGATCGACCGCCATGCGCGCCTGGATGACCATCGAGTCGGCAGGCGCCGCGGTGATGAAGCCGCGCTCGATCCCCGTCCAGACGCCGGGCGTCAGGTAGAAGGCCAGAATGCCCGTCTCGCCCATCAAGCCGCGCTCGCGGATGAGACCCTGCGCCGCTTCGGCGGTCACGGCGGTGCCCGCGATGTAGTCAACATCGGGATTGGCCTGCAAAACGTCCTCGACCAGCTTCAGCTGCGCCTCCTTGCCGGTATCGCCGTAGCGCGGCTCGAGCACGGTGACGGCAGAGCCTTCGACCGCCTGCATGAAGCCGGTATTCGCGGCCTCGACCCAGCCTGCGCCTGCGGGGCCGGGGAACCAGCCGACAGTCACTTCGTCGCTACCCGCAGGGTGCTGCTCGGCCAGGTAATTGCCGATTTCGCTGCCCATCGTCTGGAACGACACCAGCGCCTTGCCCGCGATATCGGACGACGAGACGCCGTTGATGACGTCGATCACCGGAATGCCCTGGCCCGCAACCTCGGAGATAACCGAGTTGAGGCCGTCATAGGAAATCGCACCGATAATGACGGCATCCGCACCGCCCGCGACGCAATCCTCGATCTGGCTGATCTGGCCCGCGAGTTCCGTATAGCCGCCCGCCTCGGTCACGTTCAGCTTGACGCCAAGGCGGCGTGCCTCCTCAACCAGGCCATAGTCGACGCCCAGCCAATAGGCGTCTTTCATGTGCGGCAGGGCGGCGCAGATGTTCCACGCCTTCTCGGCCTTATCCAGCGCCTCATAGGTCACGGGCGTGCGCTCGCCATCGGTAGCAAAGGCCGGTTCGGTCTGCTCGGCCTCATAGGGGAACCACGCCTCCTGCGCGACGGCGGCCACCGGCATCAGCGCGGCAAGTGCCGTGCCGAGGGTGAGTTTTGTCAGTGTCTTTGTCATTGATCGTTACTCCCTTGGGTATGTGTGGGCAGGCGTGATGCCCGCCTCGTTGATTATCTTGCCGCGCGCGCCTATTTCAGCGCGCTGCGGATCTTCTCCAGCCGGGCGGTGCGTGCGTGCCGCGCCTCCAGCGCGGTTTCCATGTCGACCTCGACGAACTTGACCGGCGTGTTGGGCTGAAGCTGCCCGATCAGGTCCATATCGGCGGAAATGATCGCGCCGACGGTGAAATAGCCGCCGCCCGACACCGCGTCGCGGTGTAGCACGATGGGCTCCGTCCCGCCGGGGATCTGGATCGAGCCGTAGCTGTAGCAGCCATCGACGATATTCGACGGGTCCGAGCCTGCGCCGAAGGGTTGCTCGCGCGGGGCGAATTCCATCGGCTTGCCGCCGCGAAAGCGGTAGCCCATTCGGTCCGCCTCGGGCGCGACCTTCCATTCATCCGCAAAGAACTGCTTTTGCGAGCTTTCCGTCAGGCGGTGCCAGTAGAGGCCCGGCAGAACGCGCAACTCCACTGGCTTGGGCAATTCGGCCAGCAGGGAATGGTCCAACGTGCGCTCCCTGGCATTCGCGCTGGGCGTGCCCACGGGAACAACATCGCCCGCCGCCAGTGCGCGGCCCTCAAAGCCGCCCAATGCACCGATCGGATAGGTCGAGCGGCTGCCAAGCGCCGGGGGCGTGTCGATGCCGCCTGCGATGGCGATATAGATGCGCGCTCCGGTTTTCAGGAACCCGAATTTCAGCGTCTGCCCGGCCTTGACCGGGAAGGAGGACCAGCATTTGCGCTCTTCGCCATCCACGTAAACGGGCATCTCCGCCCCGCCGACAGCGACCAGCGCGTCGTCGTTGAAAGTAAGCTCTGGCCCCATGAAGACCGCTTCCAGTCCGGCGGCATCCTCGGGGTTGCCGACCAGCATGTTGGCGATGCGCATCGCCGCGCGGTCCATCGCGCCGCCCTCGGGGATACCGAGGTGGAAATAGCCCGGACGCCCCAGATCCTGAATGGTGGTCAAAAGGCCGGGTTTGACAACTTCAAACGTCATTGAGAGCCTCCATCAGCTTGGCGTTGGTGCCTTCCATATCCGCGTTGAAATCCTCAAGATCGAAGGTCACGTTGGCGATGCGCGGCTGGTATGTGCCGTCCTCGACCGCCTTGAGGATGCGGTCATATTCTTCGCGGTCGATCGGCTTCCATTTGACGATATCGCCGGGCTTGAAGAAGACCATGAAGTCCTTGAGATAGCTCACCTTCTGATCGGCATCGAAGATGGTCATCGGCGTGATGCCGAACATCTGGTAGCCGCCCGCACCGCGCACCGAATAGACGCAGGAGAAGCAGCCGCCATAGCCGACCGTCTGCTTCGGCGTGTCGGTGCGCGGCTTGAGGTATTTCGGCACTTCGATCTGCTTTTCGCGCTCGACCAGCTGGTAGAGGAACGGCAGGCCCGACACGAAGCCGACCATCGACACGAACCACGGCGCAGAGTGATGCGCCTCGATGAACGCCTCGACACTGTCATAGCCATTGATGCGTGCGGCATAGTCCAGATCGGTGCCCGAAGGGTCCTGATGACGCTCGCGAAAGCGCATGACGCAATCATGGGTCCACGGATCCTGATAGAAGACCGGCACCTCGACGATGCGCGTCTCTAGCCGCTTCTCGGCGTTCTCGGCCTTGGCCTCGAATTCCTTGAGTTTGGCCATCATGTCTTCGGGCGCGATCACCTCGGGGTCATAGCGCACCTGAAAGGACGCGTTGGCCGGGCAAATCTCGCGCACGCCGTCGATATTGGCCTCGCGCGCCGCGTTGCTCATGGCGAGGGATTTGAAGAACGCGTCCAGCGACATCTCCTCGTCCATCTCGACGAAGATATGTTCGTCGCCGCCGTATGAATACCGTGTCTTCACGATGCTCCTCCTGTCTCTTGGGTGAGGTTGCCCGCGTCCAGCCACGGCTCGAGCCATTGGGTATGGATGCGGCCCGCGCGCAGATCAGGCGATGCTGCCAGCGCCTTGTGCAGCGGGATGGTGGTCTTGAGCCCGTCGATTTTCACCGCGTCGAGCGCCTTTGCCATCTTGTCGATGGCCGCCTCGCGGTCGCCTGCATGAACGATCAGCTTGCCGATCAGCGAGTCGTAGAAGGGCGGGATCTGATAGCCCTCGTAGAGGAAGTGATCGACACGGATGCCGTCCGACTCGGGCAGATCAAGGCTGCCGACCACGCCGGGGAAGGGCATGAATTTCTTGAGCGGATCTTCGGCGTTGAGGCGCACCTCGATGGCATGGCCGTTCAGGGTGATCTCATCTTGGGTGACGGGCAGATCCTCGCCGCCGCAGACGCGGATCATCAGCGCGACCAGATCGAGGCCGGTGATCATCTCGGTTACCGGATGCTCCACCTGGATCCGCGTGTTCATCTCGATGAAGTAGAACTTGTCAGCGCGCGCGTCATAAAGGTATTCGACCGTTCCCGCGCCGCAATATTCCACCGCTTCGGCCAGATCGACGGCGGCGTCGCACATCGCGGTCCGCGTCGCCTCGGGCAGGCCGAAGGCGGGCGCCTCCTCCCACACTTTCTGGCGGCGGCGCTGGAGCGAGCATTCGCGCTCAAAGCAGTGCACGGCGCGTTTTCCGTCGCCGAGGATCTGCACCTCGATATGGCGCGGCTCGGTGATGACCTTCTCGATATAGATGCCGCCATCCCCGAAGGCGGCTTCGGCCTCCTGCCGGGCTTGCGGGGCCAGCTTGGCCAGTTCCTCGGGCGTGCCCGCAATGCGTATACCGCGCCCGCCACCGCCGGCGCTGGCCTTGATCATCACCGGATAGCCGATGCGCTCGGCAATCTCGGCGGCCGCATCCATGTCATCGACGCGTCCGTCCGATCCGGGCACGACGGGCACGCCCGCCGTCTCGGCCACCTGCCGGGCGGACACCTTGTCGCCCATGCTCTGGATCGTGTCCGCCGAGGGGCCGACAAAGATCATGCCCGCGTCAACAACCGCGCGGGCAAAGCGGGGGCTTTCAGCCAGAAAGCCATAACCGGGATGCACCGCATCCGCGCCCGCGTCCTTGGCGGCCTTCACCACGGCGTCCACATCCAAGTAGGATTTGGAGGCCTGCGCCGGGCCGATGCATACAGCCTCGTCGGCCATGCGCACGGCCAGCATCTCGGCATCCGCTTCGGAATGGGCCTGGATCGTGTGGATGCCAAGGCTCTGCGCGGCGCGCACGATGCGCACGGCGATTTCGCCCCGGTTCGCGATGAAAAGGCGCTGAATGCTCATTTTACTTCAGCGTCGCCAGAACGTCGCCCGCCGAGACAGCCGCCTCGTTTTCCGCTGAATAACCGCCAAAGGTGCCATCCTCCTCGGCCTGCACCTCGATGAAGGATTTCATAACTTCGACAAGCCCGATCGTTTCGCCGCTCTTGACCGCGTCGCCCTCGGATTTGAAGGGCGCGTCATCGGGCGAGGGCTTGTGGTAGAAGGTGCCGGGGACGGGGGATTGAATGTCAGCCATGTGGGTATCTCCTGTGAGGGTTCAGCTGGCGTCATGTGCCAGCACATCGCGCGCGGGCGCTATGATGATATCGTTTTCGGTCAGGGTCTTGCGGATCGCCTTGAGGATCTCGACCGCGCCGGGCGTGTCGGAATGCACGCAGATCGACTCGAATGCGACGTCGATATCCTTGCCGCTCTCGGTCTCGACCTTACCTTCCTTGCAGGCGCGCAGGCATTTGGCCGCAATCGCCTCGGGGTCTGCGGCGGCGCCCTTGCGGGTAAAGATGATCATGCCGTCATCGCCGTAATCGCGGTCGGAATAGAACTCGCGCACCACCGGGTGGGAATGCCGCTTGGCCACCTCGTACGTCAGCGCGGCGCCCATGCAGAAAAGGATCAGGTCGGGCGCGGTCGCCTGCAGCGTCTCGACCAGGTGGCGCGACAGATCCTCATTGCGCGCGGCCTCCATGTAGAGCGCGCCATGCGGTTTCACATGCTGCAAAGGCACCTCGTGGCGGCGGCCGAATTCGCGCAGCGCGCCGATCTGGTAAAGGATGTCATTGACCAACTCGTCATCGGCGGCATCGATCTTGCGCCGGCCAAAGCCCTGCAGATCCTTGTAGGCCGGATGCGCGCCCAGGCCCACGCCATGCGCCTTGGCCAGCGCCGCGACGCGGTTCATCGAGTTGGGATCGCCCGCGTGAAAGCCGGTGGCGACATTGGCCGAGCTGATGACGGCCATCAGCGCCTCGTCAGGGGCGTCGCCATAGCTCCAATGGCCAAAGCCTTCGCCCATGTCACAATTGAGATCCACAATCTTGCGCATACAGCATCCCCCCCGGAACTATTGTTGTGCAAAGCCTGCGCCTCGATTGAGTGTTTGTAAATTACAAAAAATTGCGCAACTAATATCGGATTATCCGATAACCCGAATTTGCGAGGCATCGCATGAATTTAAGGCAGCTCAAATACTTCGTCGCCACCGCCGAGACGGCGCAGGTCAGCCGGGCGGCCTCGGCGCTGTCGATCTCGCAAAGCTCGGTCACGACGGCGATCCGCGATCTGGAATCGTCCCTTGGCGCGACGCTGTTCCTGCGTACGCGGCACGGCATGGACCTGACCGATGCGGGGCGCGAACTCTTGGCCTCGGCCTATGCGATCCTTGGCAAGATCGACGAGGCGCAGAACCTGCGGCACCGCGACACCGATGCCTCGGGCACGATCCGCATTGCCGCCAGCTATACGGTGATCGGCTATTTCCTGCCCTTTCACCTCGACCGTCTGCGCCGCCTGCACCCCAATCTGAACATCGAGCTGCACGAGCTGAACCGCGACAGCATCGAGGAGGGGCTGCTGTCGGGCCGCTTTGACGTCGCCGTCCTTCTGACGTCGAACATCACCAATCCGGGACTGGAGAGCGAGACACTGCTGCGTTCGGCCCGGCGGGTGTGGTGCGCCAGCGGGCATCCCTTTGCCCAGCGGCGCAACATCAGTTTCGACGAGATCGCGGATGAGGATTACATTCTGCTGACCGTCGATGAGGCCGCCAACACTGCGATGAAATACTGGAGCGCCCAGACCCGCGAGCCGCGCGTGCGTCTGCGCACCATGTCGATCGAGGCGGTCCGCTCGATGGTGGCGAACGGGCAGGGCATCACGATCCTCAGCGACATGGTCTACCGGCCGTGGTCGCTGGAGGGCAAGCGGATCGCGACGGTCATGCCCGCCGCACAAGTGCCGACGATGGATGTGGGCCTTGCTTGGCGCCGCGGCGCGGCCTTTACCCCGCAGATGGATCTGATTCACGCTTATTTCCGGCAGGCGTTCAATTCGCCCTATGCCGGGTAGCGATCACAGGATCGGGCCGACAGTCGCGACCGCGTTGTTCCAGATGCGCCGGTAATAGGGCCAGGCGTCGACATCGCTGAGGGTGATTTGTACCGATCCGGCGATATACTCGGCCTGCCGCGCTTCGACCGCCTGAGCGATCGTGGCGTCCTGAAGCAGGATGTTGTTCTCGAAATTCAGATCGAAACTGCGCAGGTCGATATTGGACGAGCCGATGAGGCAAGCCGTGCCGTCGATGGTCAGCGTCTTGGCATGCAGAAGGCCGCCCGTATATTCGTGGATGATGCAACCCGCCTCCAGCAGGCGGCGGTAAAAGCTGTGACTTGCGGCGGCGACGATCAGGCTGTCATTCTTGCGCGGCATGATGAGCGTCACGGCGATACCCCGGTGTGCTGCGGCGCAGAGCGCCTCGAGCACGGTGGCATCCGGCACGAAATAAGGGGTCGAGATCACCAGCCGTTCACGCGCGCACCCCGTCGCTGTCGCAAAGAGTTGCGGGGTGGAGCTGCGCCGCTCGGTCGGGCCGTGGCCCATCGCCTGCGCGGCAAAGCCGCCCGGAACGGGCGGGCAGGCATGCGCCAGCGCCTCGGGCGGCTCGCCCGTCGCGCGCATCCAATCGCTGGCGAACAGCAGCTGGTTCTGTGCCACGACCGGCCCGGTGAGGCGCAGCATGATATCGACCCAGGGGCCAAACTTGGCCTTGGGCAGAAATTCGGGATCGGCCGAATTGCGGCTGCCGCAATAGGTGACCGCCCCGTCGATCACCGTGATCTTGCGGTGGTTGCGCATGTCGAGGCGGCTGGTCAGGATCGTGCGGATGGGCCGCGTCAGCGGCATCGCCACGGCCAGGTGAACGCCTGCCTCGCGCATCCGTATCCAGAGGGTCGAGCGGATCAGCGCGCGAGAGCCCAGACCATCCGCCATCGCGCGGCAGGTGACACCGCGCCGGGCGGCGCGGATCAGCGCCTCGGCCAGTTCGGTGCCGGTGCCATCCTCCAGCCATATGTAATAGAGCGCGTGCACATGATTGGTCGCAGCGTCGATATCGGCCACCATCCGGGCGCGCGTCTGCGCAGCATCCTCCATCAACTCGGCGGCATTGCCGGGCAAGGGAAGAAAGCCGTTGATCGAGGCCGCATAGCTGAAAACGGGCCGGAACTGCGCCTTGATCTCGGTTTCCAGTGCCGAGACTTCGCCCATCAGCGCGCGCGTCTCGCCATGAAGCTGCTCGCGGATGCTGCGCTGCATCTCGTGCGCGCGCCGGCCCAGATTGTTCTCGCCAAAGAGGAAATAGACGACGCTGCCAAAGAAAGGAACGACGATCAGCACGATGATCCACGCCAATCGCGCGGGCGGCGACAGGTCATCGCGCAACATCAATCGCACCGATAACGACAGCACCACCAGAATATGGGCGGCAAGAGCGATACTCATTCGGAGTCCTTCGGCATTTCGAGGTCTATGACAACGGGCAGGTGATCCGAGGCGCGTGCCGCCAGCTCAGAGGCGTGAACATGTGCCGAGACCTCCTGCAGATCGCCGCGCAGAACAAAGCGGTCCAGCGGGGCCGTGGGCCGTGACGCGTGAAAGCTGTTGCCGGGCAGGATCATGCGACAACTGCCGCCCAGAAGTCCTGCGATCGCCGGATCGTGCCGCCATGCGTTGAAATCCCCGGCCAGCAGCACGGGATGATCGGCATTTTTCATATGCCGTCCCAGCGCCGACAGTTGCCCCGCCCGCACCCGCCGCGCCAGCGCCAGATGCACGCCGATCACCTCGATCCGGGGCGCGCCGAACAGCGCCGAGACGGCGCCGCGGGGCTCGAGGGAGGGCAGCTCGATGCGGGTAGCATCGGTCAGCACCAGCGATCGGTCGCGGTAGAGGATCAGATTGCCGTGCCAGCCATGACTGGCCGGGCGCACCGACAGATCGACCAGCCGATAGCCCAGTTTCTCGCGCAGCATGTCCAGCGGCAGAACACCCGCGCGCTTGCCGACACGCTTGTCGGCCTCCTGCAGGATGACGACATCGGCCCCGATCTCGTGCAGCACGCGCGCGATGCGGTCGCCGTCGCGCCGCCAGTCGAGTCCGACGGCCTTGCGGATATTGTAGCTGGCAATGCGCATCAGCGGCGCCGTGCGCTATATGTGGAACCTGCGCCGGGGGCCGGGTCGCTCATTCTGTGTGGGCCTCCTGCCGGGGTATGATGCGCGCCGAGGATGCCGCGCCGCGCGGCAAAAGAAAAGGCTGGGGACGCTTATTGCGCGCCATCCGTGAGCCGATGCGCGCGGATCGTCTGACCGTCCCGCGCCGTCAGGACCAGCGCGCCGGTCCCATCGATTTCGTAGCGCATGATTTCAGGCAAGAGCGTCAGCAGCCTCTGTTCCTGCTCCATCAGGGCGGGCACGCAGGCCATCCGTGTGGTGGCCGTGGGCGACAGTTCAATCGCGTCGCCCGGCCCGGCTGTATATGTACCGACAAGGCGATTGCAGCTGGCATTGCCCGCCAGCGCGCCATCCGGCTGAAAGGACAGCATGGCAGGCGAGCGGTCGATCACGCCGCGCTCGCCGATATACTCGATGCCCCACTCGCCGCCGGTCAGCGCCGGCCCGCCCCGATCCTGGGCCACCAGTGCAGAAATGGCGGCGATGCCGGTCGCGGCGAGGATGACGAAGCCAAGGATGATGCGTTTCATGATGGGCCTTTCTGACGAATAAGCGAACCTTTCCTACCTGTGCACCTTGCCGCGCGGGGTCAAGTGCCTGCGCCGCGTCAGAGCGGGGAGGCATTCAGCCAGTCGATGATCCTGAGGATATCGTCGCGGCTACCGATATGGTCGCGTTCCACCGCCGAGAATCTCTCCTGCATCGGCATCTCGAAGGCAAAGGGCGCCACCAATGCGCCGCTGTTCAGGGCCTGCCGGGCAAAGCTGCGGCTGATGATGGCGCAGCCATGCCCGGCCGACAGGATCTGTAGCGCGATCAGCGACGAGTCGGCCTTCATCCAATGGGCCGGGCGCGGCAGATCATAGCCGTTCTGCTCGAACCAGCGGTCCCAGTCGGTCTCGGACCCGACGACCTGCACTATATCCGCGCCGGGCAGCGCCTCCGCCGGGGGCGCGTCGGCAAGGCTGCGCGCGTAGTCGGGATGGCAGACGATGGTGGCAGGCTCCAGCGTCAGCGGGTGGATGTTCCGCTCGGGCCAGTTGCCGTCGCCATAGCGGATATCGAGATCGATGCTCGCATCATTCATCCGGTCGGCCCAGACGGTCGTCGACAGCTCGATCTCGATCTCCGGGTGCAACGCGCGAAACTCGTTCAGCCGCGGCGCCAGGATGAGTGCCGCGAAGGAAATGGAAGAGCGCACCCGGATCAGCGATTCGCGCTGGCCGCGAAAGAGGCCGTCCGTCGCCGTCTGCATTGCCTGGAACGACTTGCGGATCGGCAGCGCATAGGCCTGGCCTACATCGGTCAGCTCGACCCCCTTGGCCAGCCGCTTGAACAGCTGCACGCCCAGATGCTGCTCCAGCAGGCGAATCTGTTGGCTGACGGCGGCCGGGGTGAAGTTCAGTTCGTCCGCAGCTGAGGTGAAGGAGCTGTGCCGCGCCGCCGCCTCGAACGCGCGCAGCCAGGTGACATGAGGCAGTCGGCGCATGAAATGTCCCCTTCGTTTGACCGCGATGATGACCGCGATCCGGCCGGGGGGCAACGCGCCCAGACCAAAATAATATGGGGGCAAAGCGGTCAAAGCCGTTGTTTGCACTGCCGCCCCGGCTGCGATTTGTGTGGACCCTGATCCGAAAGGGCGGAAAGTTGCAATGCAGGACACTGAATTTGATTACATCATCGTCGGCGCAGGTTCGGCCGGATGCGTCTTGGCCGAGCGTCTGACGCAAGGCGGACGACTGAAGGTGCTGCTGCTCGAGGCGGGCGGCAGCGATGCGCGCATGTGGGTCAAGATCCCCATCGGTTACGCGATGAACTTCGCCAACCCGGCGGTCAACTGGGGCTATCATGCCGAGGCGGATGAGGGCCTGGCCGGGCGCTCCGCCTACTGGCCGCGCGGGCGTGTCGTGGGCGGCTGCGGCTCGATCAATGCGATGGCCTATCTGCGCGGCCTGCCGCATGATTTCGACGATTGGAGCCGCGCGGGCGCCACCGGCTGGGACTGGGAGAAGGTGCGCGCCGTCTATGACCGGATGGAGCGGCACTCTGCCACGCCCGAGGAGGGCGGCCCGGTCTGGGTGCAGGATCTGTCGGACCAGATGCATCCCTTCTCGCGCCATTTCCTGCGCGCGGCGCAGGAGGCCGGATACTGCGTGACGGATGACATCAACCGCAGCGATAGCGGCGGGATCGGCTATTATCGCAGCACCGTGCGGCGCGGGCTGCGCTGGTCCTCGGCGGATGCGTTCCTGCGCCCGGCGCTGCGCCGGAAAAACCTGCGCATGATCACCCGCGCCCATGTGCAGCGGCTGGAGTTCGACGGTGCGCGCGTCTGCGGGATAACTTATTCTCACAAGGGTCAGACGCATCAGGTGCGGGCGGGCCGGGGCGTGATCCTCAGCGCGGGGGCCATCAACTCGCCGCAGATCCTGCAGCTGTCGGGGATCGGCCCGGCAGATTTGTTGAAATCGCGCGGCATCGAGGTGCGCCGCGATCTGGGCGAGGTGGGTCAGGGCCTGCAGGATCACTTGGCGGTGTCCTTCCAGTTCCACGCCACCCAGCCGACGCTGAATTCCGTGCTGGGCCGCAACTGGGGCAAGCTGCGGGCGGGCGCTGAATACCTGCTGCGCCGCAAGGGGCCTCTAGCGGTGCCGGTCAACCAAGTGGGCGGCTTCGTGCGCACGTCGCCGGAAGCACCTAAGCCCGATATGCAGCTTTTCTGCAACCCTGCGTCCTATGAGATCACCGCCGAAGGGCGCGCCGTGCTGGACCGCGCACCGGGCTACCTGCTGTCGGCGCAGCCTTGCCGCCCGACCAGCCGGGGCTCGGTCATCATCCGGTCAGCGGACTATCGCGACGCGCCCGCGATCCAGCCCAACTCCCTGTCGACATCGCAGGACAGGCAGGCCGCCATCCGAGCCGGCCGCATCTTGCAGGGCCTCGCGCGCACGAATGCCCTGCGCGCGGTGACAAAGGGGTGCAAGAAGCCCGAATTCGCCGCGATGGACGAGGACGCGCTGCTGCAAGAATTTCGCAATCGTGCCTCGACCGTCTATCACCCCTCCTGCACCTGCCGGATGGGCAAGGATGCGGGGTCGTCGGTCGTGAACGCGCGGCTTGAGGTGCACGGCGTACCGGGACTGCGGGTGGTCGATGCCTCGGCCTTTCCCAATGTCACCTCGGGCAACATCAATGCCCCCACCATGATGCTGTCCATGCAGGCCGCCGACATGATCTTGCAGGATGCAGGCTAACCTTTCCCAAACCAGAAGACGGAAACCCATGCGCCTTGAGAAACTCGAAACCTTTGTCGTCGCCAACCCGCCCCCGCGGCATGGCGGGCGGTATTTCATCTTTGTCCGCCTGACGACCGCCTGCGGCATCACCGGAGTGGGCGAGATCTACAACGCCACCTTCGGCCCCGAGCTTTGCTGCGCCATGGCGCGCGACATGTTCGGGCGGCATTTCGAGGGCGCGAACCCGCGCCATATCGAGAAGCTCTTTCGCAAGGCCTATGGCGCGGGATTTACCCAGCGGCCGGATGTCAGCGTCATGGGCGTGTTCAGCGGGCTGGAAATGGCCTGCTGGGATATTGTCGGCAAGGCGGCGGACCAGCCTGTTTACGAGTTGCTGGGGGGCCGCGTGCATGATCGGCTGCGCAGCTATTCCTACGTCTATCCAGCCAGTGGCGATGTCTATCCCGATCCCGCGCAACCCAATGTCTACAACAATGCCGAAATGGCCGCCGAGGTGGCGCTGGAGATGGTCGATCAGGGTTTTACCGCGCTGAAATTCGACCCCGCCGGCCCCTTTACCATCTATGACGGCCACCAACCCCGACGCGAGGATATCAGCCTCAGTGCCGCCTTCTGCCGCGAGATCCGCGCGGCGGTGGGCGACCGCGCCGATCTGCTCTTTGGCACGCATGGGCAATTCACCGTCGCGGGCGCCAAGCGTCTGGCCCGCGCGCTCGAGCCCTACGATCCGCTCTGGTTCGAAGAGCCCGTGCCGCCCGAAAGCCCTGCCGACATGGCGCAGGTGGCCGCCTTCACCTCGATCCCCGTCGCGGCGGGCGAGCGGCTTTGCACGAAATACGAGTTCGCCCGATTGATCGAGGCGGGCGCCGCCTCGATATTGCAGATGAACGTTGGGCGTGTCGGGGGCCTTCTCGAGGCCAAGAAGATCGCCGGGATGGCCGAAACCCGCCAGGTCCAGATCGCGCCGCATCTTTATTGCGGCCCCATTGTCGCCGCCGCCAACATCCAGATCGCGGCATGCTCGCCCAACTTCCTGGTGCTGGAGAGTATCGGAACCTTCGACGGCCCCTATATGCAGGGCGTCACCGGCCAGATCGAGTGGGAGGACGGCTATATCCGGCCCTCCACCGCGCCCGGCCTCGGGATCGAGATCGACGACGAAGCAGTCGCCCGGATGCCCTATACCGGCACCGAGCTACATCTGGACATGGCGCAAACACACGTAACCCCCTGACAGGAGACAGACATGAAATCTCTCGACACATTCTACATCGACGGGGCCTGGGTCGCGCCTGCCTCGGACAGGACGATGCCAATTCTCACGCCAGATACGAACGCTCAGATCGGCACCCTGGCGCTGGGCACGGAAAAGGACGTGGACCGCGCCGTCGCCGCCGCCAAGGCCGCGTTCGAGGTCTATTCCCACACCTCCAAGGAGGAGCGTCTGGCGTTGCTGCGCCGCTTGGCCGAGGTGATGCGCGCCCGCATGGGCGATCTGGCCGAGGCGATCACGACCGAGATGGGCGCGCCCATCACCATGTCGCGCGAGGTGCAGGCCGAATCCGGCATCGGGCATCTGGAGGCGTTCATCGACGCGCTCGAGGCGCTGAAGGAGGAGGAGACGCTGCCGAACGGCGATATCCTCAGCCGCGAGCCCATCGGCGTCTGCGGCCTCATCACGCCGTGGAACTGGCCGATCAACCAGATCGCGCTCAAGGTCATTCCGGCGCTCGCTACCGGCTCGACCTGCATTCTGAAACCGTCCGAGCATACGCCCCTGTCGGCGCAGCTTTTTGCCGAGATGGTGGATGAAGCAGGCTTTCCCGCAGGTGTTTTCAACCTCGTTCAGGGCGATGGCCCGACCGTGGGCGCGGCCCTGTCGCGCCACCCCGACGTGGCCATGATGTCCTTTACCGGCTCGACCCGCGCGGGCAGTGCCGTGTCCAAGGATGCCGCCGACACGATCAAGCGTGTGACACTGGAGCTGGGCGGGAAATCCCCCAACCTGATCTTTGCCGATTGCGATCTGGAGACCCGCGTGACAGAGGGCGCGCAGCTCTGCTTCTACAACACCGGGCAGTCCTGCGACGCGCCCACCCGCATGCTGGTTGAGCGCAGCGCCTATCCCAAGGCGCTGGAGATTGCGCGCGCGGCGGCCGAGGCGCAGGCGGTAGGCGATCCGCACCGGGAGGGCGATCATATCGGACCGCTCTTTGACAAGATCCAGTATGACCGCGTTCAGGCGCTGATCCAGAAAGGCATGGACGAGGGTGGCCGCCTTCTGGCTGGCGGTCCGGGCCGCCCCGAGGATCTGCCCGAAGCGCTGCAATCGGGCTGGTTCGTGCGGCCCACGATCTTTGCCGATGTGACGCCCGAGATGACGCTGTGGCGCGAGGAGGTGTTCGGCCCCGTTCTGGTCATCACGCCCTTCGACGACGAGGACGAGGCGATCGCACTGGCCAATGACACCGAATACGGACTGGCCGCCTATATCCAGACGGGCAGCGAAGAGCGCGCAACCCGCGTTGCCCGCCGCCTGCGCGCCGGGGGCATCCATATCAACGGGCAAGATGCCGATTACGGATCGCCCTTTGGCGGGTTCAAGCATTCCGGCAATGGCCGTGAGGGCGGCATGCTGGGGCTGGAGGACTATCTGGAGGTCAAGGCGCGTCCGCCCTTCGCCGCGTAGGGCAGGGGGCGACAGGCCAGACAAAGTAAAACGGCGCGGAAATCTCCGCGCCGTTTTTTATTGCGTTGGTGCTGGCTGGCCGTCAGGCGCGGGCGCGCTGCTGCGCTTCTTCTTCCTGACCGTGGCCTTTGCGCGCCATAACGCGGTAGGTGCTGCGCACCGCGCCGCGATCAGTATAGCAGCCGCGCAGGTGGCGGCTGCCGCTTTCTGCGACATAGCCCTCGCGCCCATGCACGATGCGGTGGTTGTCAAAGACCACGCAATTCCCGGCCTCCGAGCGGAAGCGCATGGTAAAGCGGTCCTCCTGCATCATGCGGATGAACTTGATGAAGGCCGGATAATAATCGTCCAGCAGGTCCTGCGGCAGATCCATGTTGTCCTGCAGGTGCTGCGAGATGGTCACGCCCGTCACCTTGCCGTCTGCATCCAGCTCGATCACGCGCTGATGGGCGCGGTAGTCCCAGTTCTCGTGGCGGTAGAAGAACGGGATCTCGTGCCCGGCCAGAAGGGCAAACGCCTCGGGATCTTCGGCGCGCAGCGCCTCGGCCACGGCGGCGCCATCCAGAAACAGCGATAGACCGCCCTCGACGGTATTCTCGAGGCAGTGGAGGAACTGCACGCCCGGCGCGGTCTCTTCGCCCGGCAGGTCGGTATGCATCTCAAGCGGGCCGGCGGTAAAGGCGAGGTTCGTCGGTTCGATCTCGACCCGCACGTCAAAGAAGAGGCCCTCGGCCGAGGGCGTGATCGGACCGACGGCATTGACGAGGCGCGGCAGGCTTTCGGTGCTTTTTTCCATGTCCGTCACGATGGCGATGCCATCCTCGATCAGTGCGCGGGTCAGGCGCGCGCGGCCTTCCTCGCTGTCCACCACATCGTCCTGCGCGACGCGGGTGATCGACGGCAGGTAGTCGCCATACCACAGCGTGCGCGGCAGCCCGGCGGGGTCAGCGGCGCGGCCATTGGCGGCCACCTCCTGGAGCAGCGCCAGCGGCACGCGCGAGGCCTGCGCCTCGTCCTGCCAGCCGATGACCAGCATGTCTTCCTCGATCATGGCCGAGCTGGCACGCGGCGGCGCAGCCAGTTCTGAGGCATCAAATATCCGCTCGCGCGTCTGCGGGTCGATACAGGACACGCAGGCATCGCGCAGCCAGTAATAGTTGAAATAGGTGTCGCCACCGGGCAAGCCGACGGTCATGCCCTTGTCCCGGAGATCAAAGGTTGTATCGCTCATATCTGTCATCCTGTTTTTAGGCGGGAAGGTTCGGGGTTTAGCTGGCGTAGCTGTCGCCCTCGTCATCGAGGATCGCGCGCAGCTCCGACAGGTGCGCGTCGGCCTGACCGGGATAGTCGTCCAGCTCCTGTGCCGTTTTCTCGGCGATCTCGTCTGAAAGCACCCGCAGCGGCAGGCCGGTTTGCAGGGCGCGGAGATAGGTCTCGGCCGCGCGCTCGAAGTAGTAGAGACGGTTCCACGTGTCGGCGACATCGCTGCCGATCACCAGAACGCCGTGATTGCCCATGATCATCACCTTCTTGGACGGGTCCGACAGCATCGAGGCGCAGCGCAGGCCCTCTTCCTCGAAGGCCAGCCCGCCGAAGGCATCGTCGATCACATAGCGGTTGTAGAAGGTCGCCGTGTTCTGGTCGATCGGCGGCAGGGTGCTGTCCGCAAGGCAGGCCAGCACGGTTGCCCAAATCGAATGCGCATGCATCACGCAGCGCGCATGGGGGCAGGTCCGGTGGATCGCCGCATGGAGGCCCCAGGCGGTGGGATCGGGCGCGTTGGGCGCCTCCAGCGCGGAGGGATCATTGGCATCCAGGTGCAGCAGGTCAGACGCCTTGATGCGCGAGAAATGCCTTTGGTTGGGGTTGATCAGGAATTCCGTGCCGGCATCGTTGACGGCAAGGCTGAAGTGGTTGGCCACAGCCTCGTGCATGCCAAGGCGCGCGGCCCAGCGAAAGGCGGCGGCCAGATCGGCGCGCTCGGCCCAGTGGCTGAGATTGGCGGCGGGGGTGGGGGTCAGGTCCTGCATTGTGCTCACTCCGCTGCTGGTTTGGCCGCCGCGGGGTGCGTGAGGCCCGTCGGGATGACCTCATAACCGGGCTCTTCGGGCTCGTCATCGACCAGTTGGTCGGGGAAACCGGGGGCGGTGATGCTGAGGCCGGTGGCGTCCTCAAGGCGGCGGATGATGTTGGGCGACAACTCGCGCGCGCCATAGCGCGCGATGCCATCGTTGAAGATCTCGACCATCAGGGGGCTGATTTCCAGCGGAATGCCCGCATCCTCCGCCAGCTTCTGAAAGAGGCCAATATCCTTTTTCACGAGGTCCATGGTGAACGAGACGTCGCGCGAGCCGTTGAGGATCAACTGGCTTTCGGTCTCGTGCACAAACGACGTGCCTGAGGAGATTTTCATCGCCTCATAGGTGGTGTTCATGTCGATGCCCTGCGCCTTCATCGTCACCAGCGCCTCGCAGCAGGTCAGCAGGTTGGCGGTGGCAAGGTAGTTGGTCATCACTTTCAGGACCGAGGCGGTCCCGATCTCGCCGGTATGCAGCACGCGGCGGCCCAGCGTGGTCAGGACGGGCAGCATCCGCTCGAACGTCTCGCGGTCGCAGCCCGCGAAGATCGAGATATTGCCGGTGTCCGCACGGTGACACCCGCCCGAGACGGGGCATTCCATCGCGGCGCCGCCGCGCTCCTTGACCAGTTCCGCAAGGCGCTTCATCTCGCCGCCATCGGTGGTCGACATCTCCATCCAGATCTTGCTGCTGTCCACGGCGGGCAGCATCTGCTCGACCACGGCGGTGCAGGCGGCGGGCGAGGGCAGGCAGGTGATGACGCCTTCGCATTCCTCCATCATCGCCAGCGGGCTGGCCGCTGCCTTGGCCCCCTTGGCGGTGAATTTTGCTACCAATTCCGGGTCCAGATCATGCACCATGAGGTCATGGCCGTTGCGCAGCAGGCTGCCCGCCAGCTTGCCACCGACATTGCCGAGGCCGATAAATCCGATTTTCATATGAGTGTGCCCTTCCGCGCTAAGCGATTTCATGTTTGGCCCGAACGTGGGGGAACTGCAAACCAACGTAAAGCAATGGGTTTTTACCCAATGGGGGCGGATATGTTGAGGGAGGCAAGTTTATCATTGCGGTGCGGGACTTGCGGCGCCGATCACGCGCCGGTCTGCATAAAATTGCGGCACCTGCATGCGGCGCGGGCTATGGTGGCGCTGACAGCCATCTGCGAGACGCCCGCCAATGCACGATGCCGGTTTTTTGGACGCCCTGCCTGCCGCGATGGATGCGGTCGGCACAGCCCGCTTTGAAAAGCAGCTGGCCGACGCGATCGGCTGCGCGCTCAGCTATGATTTCATCACGATGGCGCGCTACTCGGTGCATGAAAAGCCGCGCTTCCTGATCCACTCCTACACATTCCCCTCGCATATGGCCGAGCTTTACCTGTCGCAATTCGTCGACGCGGATCCCTATATCGAGCATTGGCGCAGCGCCGAGGAGCCGGGGGTTGTCTGGCTTCAGGACATCGCATTCTCGCGCAAGCGCTACCGCAGATATACCGAGGTTTTCCTGCCGCAGATCGGCGTTTGCGACGAGATCGGTGTCTTCATGCCCGCCGTTGCGCGCGACTCGGTCGCGTTTTTCTACAATCGGCGGGAGCAGCTCTTTTCCCCCGAAGATGTGGAGGCGGCGCGCACGGTGTTCGACGCGGCGGCGGCGCTCTACCGGCTGCATATCCGCACGCTTCTGGCGCAGGAGGGCGCGGCGCGCGATGGCTCGCCCTCGCTGGGCAATCCGGCGCGCGCGACCTCGGGTAGCGGCGCGACGATCTGGTACACCAATGAATGGAGCGCGCAGCAACGCCCCGATCTGGCACTGGTCGAGGTCGCGGGCGCGGAGCCGGCACAGGCGCCCGAAACCTACCGCGCAACGCCGCTGAGGCAGGAGCGGGCCGTGCGGCGCGCATCGCTGGCGGGCTGGGTGGCGCAGCTGGGCCTGACCCCGCGCGAGCGCGAAATCGTCGCGGCGGCGCTGACGGGCGAGGCGAATGCGGGCATCGCGGCGGCGCTGGGCCTGTCGGTGGGCAACGTCAAGAATCACAAGCGCCGGATCTACGCCAAGCTCGACATCGCCTCCGAGCGCGATCTGCTGGCGATGTATATTGCCGCGATGTCGAGCGAGGCGGGTTAGCGCGCCCGCCGCCGGCGCATCACCGCCTGCAGGATACGGTCCACGATCATGGCAAGCAGCGCCATGCCCAGCCCCGCGACCAACCCGGCCCCCGCATCGGCGCGCCCCAGCGCCAGAAAGATCAGCTGCCCCAGCCCGGTCGTGCCGACCAATGCCGCGATCACCAGCATCCCCAGCGCATAAAGCACCGTCTGGTTCAGCCCCACCAGGATCTGCGGCATCGCCTGCGGCAGGCGCACCTGCCAGAAAAGCTGCCAGGGCGAGCATCCGCTGGAGACGCCCGCCTCGATCAACGTGGTCGAGACCGAGCGCAACCCGAACTCGGTGTAGCGGATCATCGGCACGATGGCATAGGCCACGATGGCCAGGAGGGCCGTGAAATCGCCCACCTGGAACAGCATCAGCGCGGGGATCAGCAGCACGAATTGCGGCAGGGTCTGCAGCATGTCGTTGATCGGCCGGATCACGCGCGACACCATGTCAGAGGTGGCGCCCCAGACGCCGATCAGCCCGCCCAGAACGATGCAGATCAGAACGGCGACCGAGCAGAGATAGACCGACAGCATCGCCTGCGGCCAGATGCCGTTGACCAGCAGAAACGCGGTTGCCCCGCCCACGAAGGCCGCCAGCCGCCAACCGCCCAGCTGCCAGGCCAGCAGCGTGGCAAAGCCCAGCACCGACGGCCAGGGCAGCCCCGTCGCCCCGAAATAGAGGAAGGCCGCCATGACGACCACGGCAATCCCGCCCCGCCAAGCGCCGGTGGCAAAGCCCGCAAGGCAGAGAAGCGCGGCAAGTGCCCAATAGGCGGCCTTGGCGGCGGGCGCGAAGCTGACGCCCCAGGTGAAGGGCGCGACGGCGCGCTCGAGCCCGATCTTGACCGGCAGCAGCACATAGTAAAGCGCGGCATTTTTGAAAGCCGACATCGCGCCGCCATAGCGCACCAGGAACTCCTCGACCGCGCTGTTGATCGTTTGTGCGGGTGACCAGACGGCCCATTCGGGCCAGCGCCAGAGGCCGGGCAGGACATAGGCGGCGGCAAGGCTGAGCGCGATGGCGGCCCCGAGCGCGCCGAAAAAGTGCGGCCTGCGTAGGCCCACAAAGCTGGCCATCGGCAGGGCGCGCGCGGCATAGGCGGCGGTGATCCGGTCCAGAAGGATCGCCATGACGACGATGACGAGGCCGGACATCAGGCTTTGCCCGAACTGGGCCTTGCGCATGGATGAGAGCACCTCCCAGCCGATATCCTCGAAGCCACCGATGATGGCCGCGATGATGACCATCGACAGCGTTGCCATCGTGGTCTGGTTCACGCCGATCAGAATCTGGCGCCAGGCGCTGGGCAGCTCGGCCCAGAGGAACCTCTGCCAGCCGGTACAGCCGGACATGCGCGCGCTCTCGATGATGGCGGGCGCGATGGACTGAAAACCCAGCACCGTGTTGCGCACCATCGGTGGCGCGGCAAAGATGACGCTGGCCACCAGACCCACGACCGGGCCAAAGCCAAAGAGCAGCAGGATCGGGATGAGATAGGCGAAGGCCGGCACGGTCTGCATCAGGTCAAGCACCGGCATGATCGCATAGCGCGAGCGGCGCGAGCGATAGCCCAGATAGCCAAAGGCGAATCCCAGACCCACCGCCAGCGGCAAGGCGACAAGGACCAGCGACAGCGTGTTCATCGCCTCGATCCAGTAGCCGGACACGAGGATATAAAGCAGCCCCAGCGCCGCAATCAAAGCCAACCTCGGGCCGCCGCCCTGCCAGGCCGTCAGCGCGACGACGGCGCAGACGCTGAGCCACGGCATCTGGGTCAGCAGGCTTTGCACCAGATTGAAGGCCGCGCCCAAACCGTGCGAAATGGCGCGAAAGAACGGCTGCGCCTGTGCGACGAACCAATCGGCGGCGGCGTTAGTCCAGGCCTCCAGCGGCACGGTCCAACCTGCGGGATATTCCAGCACCATCGGGATCTCCTGCCGCAAGAGGACCAGCAGTGCCGTGGCGGCGATCAGCGCCAGCCAGGGCCAGGCGGCGATGGACGAGCGCAGGATGCGGACGGCGGCGCGGCTCATATATCTGCGACAGCGTCGTCGTGATAGAGCGAGCGGATCACCGCCAAGGGATGCAGCGCACCGATGACCTGCCCGTCATCGCCGGTCACGTCCACCGTGACGGTATCGTCGTCAAAAAGCTTGATCGCCTCGTTCAGGTTGGCGCGGCGCGGCACCTGCGGGTGATCCTTGCCATCGTCATGGCTGGGGCCCATCACGTCTTCGGCGCAAAGGACATTGGCCAGCGGCACGTCC
Source organism: Roseovarius roseus (assembly GCF_043355935.2). NCBI lineage: Bacteria > Pseudomonadati > Pseudomonadota > Alphaproteobacteria > Rhodobacterales > Roseobacteraceae > Roseovarius > Roseovarius roseus. The sequence continues at coordinate 461,942 of NZ_JBHFPE020000002.1, forward strand.
CCGATGAAGTCACGTACATAGGCATTTGCGGGTTTCAGGACGATCTCGGCAGGCGTGCCGATCTGCACGATCTGGCCGTCCTTCATGATGCAGATCCGGTCGGCCAGCTTCAGTGCCTCCAGAAAATCATGGGTCACGAAAACGATGGTCTTCGACAGCTGCTTCTGCAGCCGCAGGAATTCGTCCTGCATCTGGCTTCGGATCAACGGATCGAGCGCCGAGAACGGCTCGTCCAGCAGCCAGAGTTCGGGATCTGCGGCAAGGCTGCGGGCGATGCCGACGCGCTGCTGCTGACCACCCGAAAGCTCGTGCGGATAGGCGCTTTCCTTGCCCTTGAGGCCGACGAGTTCGATCATCTTGCGTGCATGGGCGCGGCGCGCCTCGCGCGGCTGGCGCTGCGCCTTGAGCGGGAAGGCGACGTTCTGCACCACATCCAGATGGGGCAGCAACCCGAAATCCTGAAACACCATGCCCATCTTGCGGCGACGCAGTTCGGTCAACTCGCGCTTGCCGGCTTTCAGCAGGTCCGTCCCGTCAAGGAAGACCTCGCCCAACGTCGGCTCGATCAGGCGCGAAATACAGCGGAGCACCGTCGACTTGCCCGAGCCCGAGAGGCCCATGATGACAAAGATCTCGCCCTCGGCCACGTCGAAACTGACATCGCCCGCAGCGACGAAGTGATCGGCGTCGCGCACATGGGCCAGCCGCTGCTCCAACGTCATGGCCTCGAAATCGTCCGAGGTGACGCCGCCGGGATCATCGCCATAGACCTTCCAGAGGCCGCGCACCGAGAGCTTGGCAGTGGTGGATGGCGCGGTGCCTTGGGGTTTGGGCATTGCATGCTCCGGTCGGGAAAAGCGGTCTTGGGGATGCGGCCCGCGCCAAGGCGCGAACCGCAGGAATTGGCGCTACTCTTTGGCCGCTTCGACCCAGGGAGTCCACGTCTCTTTCTGCGCCTCGACATAAGCGCTGACCACGTCCTCCATCTTTTTCCCGTCCTGGTCGATGGCCTTCATCATCACTTCCTGATCGGCAGTATTCATCTGAAAGGCCTCTAGGAACGCATAGGCGGCCGGCCATTTCTCCTCGAAGCCGGACCATGCGACCTTCATCGTCACGGGCCGCTCGACGCCGCAATCGCCGGTCGCATCGGGGTTAGGCCCCCAAGCCGGATCGGTTTCGCAGGCCGGGTCATAGGCGGGCAACTCGACCCAGCCGGCCTCGACCTCGGCAAAGACCCAGTGGGGCGACCAGAACATCATCACCAGCGGCGTCTTTTGCGCTGTCGCCGATTTCAGCTCGGCCACCAGCGCCCCTTCGGAGCCTGCCGGCACAGCCTTGTAGTCGATATCCAGCGCCTCGATGATATCGGCCGAGCGGGTGCCCCAATCCGCCGGATAGGACAGGATGCGCCCCTGCGGGAACGTCTCGGCAGTGATCAGCGCCTCCTTGCACTCCTTCAGCGCGTTCCAGTCGGGCAGGCCGGGGCAGGTCTCTTCCATGTGCTTGGGATACATCCAGCCCTCGCGAGTCTCGAGGCCGAGGTCGCCGATATCGACGGTTTTGCCGGCCTCCTTCATCTTGGGATAGATCTCGCCCGCGTTGTTCAGCCACACCTCAAGCGAGGCCGAGAGATCGCCATCCCCCAGCGCGGTGAACTGCGGATAGTTGCCGGCGGTGACGTATTCCACCTGATAGCCCATGTCCTTCAGGATGGTGCCCGCAATATGCGTCGAGATATGCTGGCCGGTCCATTCGTTGATGGCCAGCTTGATCGGCTCGTCCGTCGCGCCCATTTCGGCGGCGCTGGCCATGCCGATGGTGGATGCCCCGGCCAGCAGCAGGCTGCTCAGTATCTTTATCGTTTTCATTTCGGTCTCCTTGTTGTCACGGTCTTGATTGGCAGGACCTGTCACCGGCCCATTGGGTCTCTATGGTTTGCGGCGCGCATCGCTCTAACCTGAGGGGCAGCGCCGCCCCGCGCACTCTACCGCGCAAGCGCGGGCATTGTAACAGGCAGCGGTGCTTATCGCCGCTCTTGGGCGCGTGTCATGGATGTTAGCGCGCTCTGTCATCGCCGTAATAGTGCCCAGAGGCACCGTTACGCAGGACGCTTTGCGGGCCTATCCTGACTGCGCCGGGCATCAGCGCGGCGCTATCCATGACCCAAGGCCGCGCGCCAAGGAAGGCCCCATGCACCCCATCTATGCCCTCTGGTCCCACCCGCGCTCGATGTCGACGGCGATGGAGCGTGTGATGCGCGAGCGCGGAGATCTGGACTGCCATCATGAGCCGTTCATGTATGACTATTACCTGCACAGGCAGGTTCGGGTCATGCCGCATTTCAAGGCCGAGGCGGACCGCCCGGTATCCTACGAGGCCGTGCGAGAAATGCTGCTGGAGCGCGCCGCGCAGGGGCCGGTCTTCATCAAGGACATGAGCTATTACGTGATGCCGCGCATCATGGACGATGCCGCACTGTCGGACGCTCTGGTAAACAGTTTTCTCATCCGCGATCCCGTTGCGTCGATCCAGTCCTATTTCAAGATCGACCCCGAGGCGACCTGCGAGGAGATCGGTCTGGAAGCGCAGGCGCGCCATTTCCAGGCGCTGCAGGATTGGGGCATCACCGCCCCCGTCATCTGCGCCGAGGATGTGCGGCGCGATACCAAAGGCACCGTCAGCGCGCTCTGGCGCGCCATCGGCCTGCCGCCCGCCGATCATGCCTTCAGCTGGCAGGAGGAGCAGCCCGAGGACTGGAAACAGGTCGGGGAGTGGCACGGCACCGCGTCATCCTCGACCGGCATCGCGCCGATCAGCGATGCGGAGATCGCTGAAAAAAAACGCAAATTCGCCGATCTGGCGCAAAAATATCCCCGCGCGCAGGAGTATCTCGATCATCATCTGCCGTATTACGAAATGCTGAAGGCGCACGCGCTGAAAGTGTGAGCCATTCTCACCGACCGCCCAAAGGACCCATTTATGCCTAACACCCCCATGACCCCGATCCCCGAACTATACGTCAGTCACGAGTCTGCGCAGAAGCTGAAGGTGGAGGCGGGCAATCTGGTCAGCCATGATCTGACGCC